>NZ_JAYERP010000001.1:1933125-2255312 GCF_034718895.1 Paenibacillus phoenicis
TTAAACTATATTGGTAGTTATCATTTACATCATAATAATCTTCAACCGCTGAAATTTTTGTACTAATAAAATTTACTGAATTCGTTATTTCTGTTATGGATTCGACCCTCTTATATCCAGTCTTTTCATAAATATGAAATTCATTTGGATCCTCTGAGTAGGTATCAATAACAAATGCTTCAGTAGTAATGTGTTTCTTCTCTTCTGTTGATTCGGCATGAACGCCGGAAAATGAAGAAACGAAAAAAGAACAAATACAAGCGGGATAATAACGTGCCTACTTTTCCTCATAATAATACCTCCCTAATTTATATCCATATATAATGGGATGACCTAATATATGGTAATTTTACTATACCTTAAATTTGGAAATATTGGAATAATTATTTTAATTTTTTGTTCTTTTTTGATCAAAGTGGTATGTGCTCTTGGGGTAAAACCTTCTGTTACCAAACTGCATCTAAACTCTACCCTTGCATCAAGTGACTCTATATAATCTCCACTCCTTTGATTTTCATAACCCCTTCAAAATTTCGATCGTCTCCCTTCACTTGATCATGATCTCTTTTCGTCTATACTTCGGGTTTTGAACGCAGCCCGAACATCTCAATGATCTTGTTTTTCACAATCCCCAGATCTCTCTCCCGCATAAGTGGGTAGTTTTTTGCTTCAAAGGTGTCGTAAAAACTCATCAACCTAGAACTATACAAAAAGCCCCCCGCTTCCGGGGAGCTCTTAGCTTCTATACCAGGTGATCCGCCGCAAATTAGGCTTCATCCATTTGGGCGACAAGCTCGTTGTAAGCTTCTTCTACCTGTTTCCATTCCTGTTCGTCTTCGATATTGTAAAGCACCATTTCTTCGTTCTCTTCTTCCATGCGGAGAATGATGCCGTCCGCTTCCGGATTGTTGCGCTCGAGCAGCAATGCGTACACTTTCTCGCCAACGTCGAACGTCTCGACAAGAACCATCTCTACGTCGTTCCCTTCTTCGTCGGTCAGCGTCAACACAAACTCTTCATGCTCATGATCATGGTCATGATCGTGGCCGCAGCCGCATGCTTCGCCGTGTTCGTGATTGTGGTCGCTCATGAAATTACCTCACTTTAAGTATGTTTTAATGGACTGAAGAAGGGTCTCCCGCTTCGTTCCTCCCGTATCGTAACACTTTTGGTGGGGACAGGTCAATTTTCGTGAGCGGATGCCCGTGTTGTGCTCGGTTGTGCGGTTATTTCAGAACGTTAATGCTTTTCTCCGCAACGAGCACGAAATCTGATCCGTTAGACGGTTTCATGTAGAACCCTACGATGTAGCGGCCCGATGTCTTGAAATCATACGTGTAGTCCTTGGTCCGGAACCAGAAGTTATCGCGCTGCTCTTTGATTTCATCCGTCTGGATCTCCTTGGACGTCCCGTCCGGGGCCGTGATGGACACCCGCACTGCCGAGATGTTCGTGCGTAAATTATCAATTTGAGAGAAAACGTTAAACTTCAGCTTCCCCGTCTTCTTCACATCGCCAAACACATTGTCATCCGCGAATAGAAACATATGGACATTGGGTTTATAATAATTCACCGTTTTGGTGCTGTCATTAAATTCAACTAAACCTTCGAGATTGCGTACGGGTACATAGGTTTTGCCGTCTATAATATATCCGCCGTCTTCCAGCTCGCGGCCGTTCAGCATCAGCTTCACCTTGGTGCTCGCGGCGTCGGCAAAGAGCAGGGAACCTCCCATAAGAGAGAATGCCACCACCAGTAATGCAACTCTTCTCCATTTCATGAATGTTGACCCTCCATTTGATTCCTGTTGATGTATAGTTATACTCGCTGGTTCCGGTCAAGTTGCGGTGTTGATGGGAAATGACGGCATTTTTTTATAGAGCGAGCCTAACCTTTTGTTTCGGCTGGAAATTGTGTACAGTTAAAGAGGTGATCCATACTTGACCTAAGGGGGAATGCCTGATGGCTTTACGACTACAAATGCTGGGGACGGGCGGAGCGTTTGCCAAAAAATATTTTAATAACAACGCGCTCCTCTATGCCGGTGACTTCACCCTGCTCATCGATTGCGGAATCACCGCCCCCCTGGCGCTGCACACGATCGGCAAGTCGGTGGAGGAGATCGATGCCGTGCTGATTACCCATATCCATGGCGATCATGTTGGAGGCTTGGAAGAGCTGGCTTTTCGCCGGAAATTTGGTTCTGGACGGAAACCCATCCTGTATATTGCTGAAAATTTGGTGGAGCCGCTATGGGAAAATACGCTGAAAGGCGGGTTAAGCCAAGACGGTGTAATCCACTCGCTAAACGACGTGTTTGACGTGCGTCTATTAAAGGAAAGCGAGCCTGCACAGCTTGCCCCTGAGTTAAAAGTGGAGCTCATCCGAACGCCGCATATCCCGGGTAAACCCAGCTATTCGCTTTATATCAATGAGGAGATTTTTTACAGTGCGGATATGACGTTCGAGCCGGAGCTCTTAATGAGGCTTGTTCGTGAGCGGGGGTGCCGCCGAATTTTTCACGAGGTCCAACTTACCGGGAAAGGTGAAGTTCATACGACGCTGCAGGAGTTATTGTCCCTGCCAACCGAGATCCAAAGCCAAATCCTGCTGATGCATTATAGCGATGATATGGAATCCTTCCGAGGCGCTACGGGGAACATGGACTTTCTGCGTCAGCACGAAGTCTATACGCTGTAACAAAACAACCCTGCGGGTATGCTTACCTGCAGGGTTCTTTTTCTAAATATAGGATATGGATCAACGTTATTCGAAGCTAGGCAAGTTATCCAAGTTGTTGGACGGATCTCCATCAGCATCGCCGCGGATATACATCTCTCCGTCCCGTCCCTTAAACACATTGACGCCGGCGATCGCACCTGCCTTCACTTCCTGCAGGGCTTGCTGGTAATCCAGCACGCGGCCGCTGGACGTCTTGAACGCGACCAAATTCCCGTCACCGTTCTTCCGCACGGCAATAAACGTTTCTCTGGTATTCAGGGCCATCGGCTAGCTCATCTCCTCTTCATTAAGATTAGATCTAGCTTGCCCCAAAACCTCCAAACCTATGACCTTTACGATTTTAACGACTTGACCATCCGGACGTGCGGAATACCGGCGTCATCAAACGGTTCAGTCGAGATTGTCTCATAGCCGAGTTTAGCATAGAACCCTTCGGCATGGCATTGAGCATCCAGCACCGACTTCGTGAGACCGAGCTCCCGTGCCAGCTCCTCTAAGGCGAGCAGCAGGATTTTGCCTACGCCTTTCGAGCGGTACGGCTCACGTACGGCGATCCGCTGCATTTTGGCGGCATTGTCTTTATAGTAAATCAATCTGCCTGTCGCAACATAGTCCCCTTCCAATTCGATCAGCACATGATGTACATCCGGGCCAATCTGGTCATACTCATCAATTTCCAATTCAACGGGGACCTTCTGTTCCTCGACGAACACCTCTTTGCGGATGTCCAGGCATTTCTGTAATTGCTCCTCATGATC
This sequence comes from Paenibacillus phoenicis, assembly GCF_034718895.1. Classification (NCBI taxonomy): domain Bacteria; kingdom Bacillati; phylum Bacillota; class Bacilli; order Caryophanales; family Paenibacillaceae; genus Paenibacillus; species Paenibacillus phoenicis. The sequence goes on from NZ_JAYERP010000001.1 coordinate 1,936,627, forward strand.
GACATGAATGATTGTTGCAGCCGACACTTCGTTCCCCTCCCACCATTGCTTGTCTGTTGGATCATCTAAACTGCATCATTATACAAAAAAATCATTTTCATGTATAGTTGTCTCATGGACATCGATGGAAAGGAGCTGGCTTAGGGGTATGGTCATGGGCGTAACAATCGCCGCTGCGGTCGTCATCGCGGTTTTGCTGATTGCCTCCATGTTTTACACGACGAAGAAAGGCTACTCCCGCAAATGGGACGAGGAAGACTAAAGCATTTATTCCGTGGAATACACATCCTCTACAATCGTAGGCGAATACACGCCGTCCGACACGGATGGCCCAAACGGCCAAGGGAATGCGCCGGCCTGCCGGCTTAGGGTCTCCGCGTTTGGCGCCATGCGGCAGGCGCTGGTCAGGGCCAGCAGCAAGACGGCCCCCGCGACGGCAACCCAAAGGGACCGCGGCCGTTTCGTCTCGCTCTTCGGCGACGAGATTTGATCATTGCTGTTGTTATGATGGTTAAGGCCAATATGGCGGTGATGGTGGTTCCAACGCATGTTCACTTCTTCCTTTCGTTACGTGGTGCCTGTCTGTCTGATATATGCGTGTCATGGATGTATGCAGTGCTGACTGTATGCGCGTCTTGAATGAAATGCAGCGTCGTGACGTCATGCGCCTTACCACTCGGACACGCATTCCTCCACCATTGTTGACAGAGGACAGACACCTTATACTCTAGGAAAGTGTTGACAAGAACCCCACCGCCTGATAAGATAATTTTTGTCTTCACTATAAGTTTGATCTGCTAGCTCAGCTGGGAGAGCACCATCTTGACAGGGTGGGGGTCAGTGGTTCGAGCCCACTGCAGATCATAGAGAAAATCCCTTAAAGCATAAGCTTTAAGGGATTTTTTATTTTCTCTTTTGTCAGATTAAGATGGCCTCCGATTCGAAGATAATATAGTATATAACTGGTATTTACTGTATAATAGGGAATAGCCAAAGGGGTGGTCCTTTTGAAAAAAATCATGTACGTTTGTTTGATCGTTGTTCTTCTGATGCTAGCTGGCGGTTGCGGAACTGGGGCAAAGAACAATGATATCTCACCCATTGCTGAGGATGTCGAGCAAACTCCCGGGACTTCGCCAGGCTTATCCATAAGAGATGGTGTAGCCGTATGGGACCCAGGCTCAGAGTGTTGCAAATCTTTTGAAGATACCTTGAATGAAGTGCCATTTGAGGTTTCTATTCCAAAAGTTCCTTTTCCGATTACCCATCAGTCTGCCGATATCGTCCCAGCTAACTTTGACTTGATCCAATTGACCTTTGCTAATGAAGAGCGAGGAGAGCAACTGATACTGGCTGTTTCAAATTCGCAGGTAAAGTCCAAACCGGATGGTAAAAAGGGGCCAAAATTAAGTGATGGCACACAAACCTGGATCCAAAGCACACCAAGCTTAAGCGGGCTCTATTGGAGAAAGCAAGGATTAACCTATGCCTTAGGATCGAACAAGGTGGAAGATGGTAACTTTGTTCCTTTGTACAGTATTTCTGAACTCGTTCAGATTGCTAACTCTATTGTCCAACCTCCCCACCTCTAACGGACCGTACCGACCTTATTTGTTCATTTCCCGGAGATTTCCCGAGCTAACGGACTCAAGTGACCTTATTGGGCAAAAATACTCATCGATTCAACGCAACAGACCCGAATAAGGTCTCTGAGGTCCGTTAAAACGGGTAGGCTTGCGTCCGAACCCAAATAACGGCTCTGGTGTCCGTTAGCGCAGCCGAGATGCCAGCTAGCAGCTATCAGCAAACCGCAAACACGCTACCTTCTACCATCTACCAGCCAACATCAAACAGCTAGCATCTACCAGCTATCAAATATCCGCAAGCAGCAAACGGCCTCTTGCTTCTTGCCTTTGTTCCGTCGCGCCATAGCACCGCACAAAAAACACCCGCCCCTAAAGGTGCGCGTTCTCGTTAAAGTATGTTACTGTTCACCATACGTCCACCCGATTTCCAATCACCTGCTACCCCCGCGGATACTCCACCCGAAACTGTGCGGACTCCATCCATTCGCCGCGGGTAAAGTCCCGACCGCGTACGAGGACATGGTCGCGATAAACTTCGACGTAGAAGCCTTGGCTGCCGTCCTTGTGTTCGTCTTCGTCGGTCCACAGGTCGGCGACCGAAGCGGCATTGAACATCACCGGCCCTCGCCCTCCACACCATAAGAAGTGTGAGAGGCATCCAACTCCCAATGGGTATGCCCCGTAAAGAGAATCGCCTGCGGGTGACGGGCCAGCACGGCACGGAGATCCGCATCCTGCACAACGCCGTACCAGCGCTGCGCTTCGTAGGAGCCGGCGACCGTGTTAAGCAGCGGCTGATGCAGGAAGACGAAAACCGGGCGGTCTGCCGCAGCGTTTTCCCCTAACTTGTCATCGAGCCAAGCCAGCTGCTTCTCCGACAACGAGCTAAACAACTCCAGCCCTTCTTCCGTTCCAAGAAAAATAAAATGATACCCATCAATCCAATGATCATGATAAATGCCCTCCGCCCCGGTACCGCGCAAAAATTGTCCCAAACGCGCCTCCCAGTTCTCCAATGCGACATCATGGTTGCCCATCGTCACATATAGCGGAGGCACTGCTCCGCCAAACCGATGCCAATTTCGGTTCCACGCTTCGTATTCATCCGGAAATCCGTGATCCGTCACGTCTCCCGCATGCATGATGCCAACGCTTCCCGTGCCATTTGCCGCGATATCTTGCAGCGCCCGCTCCAAGTTGACGTTATGCGTATGCTGCTCATCTGCTCGAACATGCGTGTCGGTAATAACCCTGAAACGAAAGCAAAAGCTCCTCGTCCCGCCGTCCTTCCCCTGCCTGCTGCTCATTGCGATCAACCATTCCCTTAGCCTCCCTTACCACTCATATTCAATCCGACAACACCGAGGACAATCACGCCAATCCACAGGATCGAAGATAGCGACAATTTCTCTGGGACAGGATGACTCCCGCCAAAGAAATCAGCACGATGTCCACCCCTAACCATACCGCATAAACGGTACTTACCTTAATATACTACGACATCCTGTTTTCGAGGATCGGCCGTAAGAGCAAAAGCAACATGAGCTATGCCGTGCGTTCGAAACGAGCTGGAAACTCCCGAAGAGGAACGCAAACGGTGCCTGGAGGATTTGCACAAGCTCAAGGTTCACCCTTCCATGGATAAAAGCACCGCCAACCAGCCAAACTAAACGGACAGCGCCGACAGGAAGCTGCGAGTTTCCCCGGACGGACAAGCGCTCAAGTATAGTTGATGGAGGCACGTAGAACCGATGGTCAAAATCAAACTGGGAGCAGCGCTCACCATCGCCCTTGCCGCTGCGCTGCTCGCCCCTGCAACAGAGGCATCCTCCCCGGTTCATGGCAAGCAAAGAAGCTATTATGAGGAACGCGGGGACATTGTGTGGGAAGTGCCGACGCAAGAAAAATACATCGCCTTAACCTTTGATGACGGACCGGATGAGCAGCAAACTCCGAAAATTCTCGAGCTTCTAGAGAAGTATCATGCGAAGGCGACCTTCTTTGTTGTGGGCGACCGGGTGAATCGATTCCCCGAAATCGTCAAAATGGAACAAGCCGCGGGCCATGAAATCGGCAACCATTCCTATCACCATCCTTCCTTTCATCGGCTGGCGCTACCGGCCTTGAAGGAAGAAATGGCCATGACCCAGGAAGCCGTATTCGAGACCACCGGACGTAAACCGGTCCTCTTCCGCCCCCCGGGCGGATATTATAATGATGCCATTGTCGAGCTAACCAAACATAACAACCTGCAGATGATCCTCTGGTCCTGGCATCAGGATACGAAGGACTGGACGTCACCCGGCGTACGCAGAATCGTGCGCAAGGTGCTGGACAACGCCCGCAACGGTGATATTATCCTGATGCATGATTACGTGTATAACAGCACGCAGACGATCGAAGCGTTAAAGGTCATTTTGCCGGAACTGCAAAGCCGGGGTTATCGCTTCGTCACCGTATCCGAACTGCTGACGCATAAAGTTACGCCGGATCATCATATTAAGGTTGACCACTAGACTTCATTGGAAAGGAGCAACACAGATGGATAAGGAGCAGAATACCCTGCCTTCTGGGGAAGGCTCCGGCGTGGATCCGATTCCCGTTCCGAAACACCCTACCTCGGCCACCGAGAAGCTCGAAGATTTGGTTGGCGAGATGATGGAGGAATGGACGGAAACCTTTACGGGTGAGGCGGAAGAAAAGAATCAGAGCAAGGATCAAGCCAAATAAGTGAAATCCACCAAACATGCAGCAAGACGGGGCTTCAGCCCGCCTTGCTGTTTTATATTAAAATTTATTTTCTCAATTTTTGATATTTGTGATTTAAATCACATATATAGTGAAATAAATCACATATAATAAAGACATCAAAGATGATCATCCGAAAAACAAAAAACCAACGATAAATAAGAGGAGTGGTTCTTATGTTTAACAATTTCCTGAGAACAAACAAAGTGGCGATGTGGCTCCTGACCGTTATCCGCGTCTACCTGGGCTACCAATGGATCGAAGCCGGCTATCATAAAATCACCGGCGGCTTCGATGCCGCAGGCTTCCTGACCGGAGCGATCGCGAACAGCACTGGCGACCATCCGGCCGTACAAGGCTGGTGGGCAGCCTTCCTGGAACACTTTGCCTTGCCGAATGTCGGACTCTTTAACTTCCTGGTGCCTTACGGCGAATTCCTGGTTGGCCTGGGGCTGATCCTCGGTACCTTCACCACCTTCGCTGCACTGATGGGCTTCGTGATGAACGCCGCGTTCCTCTTCTCGGGTACGGTAAGCACCAACGCGCAAATGTTGATCCTTGAAGTACTGATTCTCGTCGCTGCAGCTAACGCTGGTAAAATCGGCCTCGACTACTACGTGATGCCTTACCTCCGCAAGTTGTTCCACAAAAAAGGCGATGCCGGAACGCAAGCCCCGACGCCTAAGCAACCGCTGAACGTTAAACACACGGCGTAAGCGCCGCACATATAAAGAAGAAAGCCCGCCATCCGGCGGGCTTTCTTCTTTATTCATTATATTCTGTTTCGGCCCACGGCGCCCCAAGCACACAGCTCGGCGATCACCGCACCCGCGAGAAAGCCGCCAACAATGTCACTGGCATAATGCACGCCCAAGTACAAGCGGCTGACCCCAATCAGCAAAATGATCAGCAGCACCACCACCGCCCAAATGCGATTCCCCACCCTACCGGAACGAAGCAGCAGCAACGCGATCACCCCGAAGAAAGCGGCGGAGATCATCGCATTTCCGCTGGGAAAGCTGTACCCGTCCGGTACAACGAGGCTGTCCCACATGTCAGGACGTTCACGAGTGTATAGAGCTTTCAACACTTTGTTAAGCAGCCACCCGCCTGCCAGGCTGATCGTCAGCCAAAGGGCATAACGTCCGTTCCGCAGAACCAGCAATGTCCAAATGAGGGCAATCCCCAGCACCACAACAAAACCGGTGGTTGTTCCCAACTCGGAGATCGCTTTGACCGCCGGAGTGATGCTGTCATTGCGCAGCCCATAGAAAAAGTCCCCGATACTGCGGTCAATCGAACGCAATCCCTCCGTATGTAGCAGCCCGCCCAGCACCACAAACAAGGCAGCAAGCAGGACTGGCAAAAGCCATTTTTTCATCAAAAGTTCCCCTCTCACCTGCATTCACCTGAACCAGATCATTGTACTGGGAACCGGAGGTCCCGGCAACCCTTATTTCCAATTTCATGCTTCCACGGCTTCGCAAGGAAAGAATATCCGCTAGACCCGCATTAATATACTTACTATACTTATATATTGACTAAGTCGAGAGCCTTGGACTACAATGCAGTAGAATTCATCATAGAATAGATAGGTGATTCAAATAATGGAACAATACGCTTATCACGTATTATTATTTTATAAATTTGTCCGGATCGAGGATCCTGCCGCCTTCACTGCCGAGCATCTGCAATACTGCAAAGAGCTGGGGATCAAGGGACGCATCCTGATCGCCGCCGAAGAACATCACGGCTTCTGTTCGGAGGCGTGCCGGGAAGCCGCTCTCGTCGTCCCGCAAAGCTAAGACCGCCGGAACTTATCACCCGAGAGGGAGTGTCACGCATGAATGCCAAAAGAGACCTTTCCACCCGCGAGCGGATTCTTCATTTAATGAAAACCGCCGGACCTCTGAGTGCCAAAGAGCTTACGACAGAACTGCAGATCACGGAAATGGCGGTGCGCCGCCATCTCGGCACGATGGAACGCGACGGGCTGATCGAATCGAAAATGATTCGGCAGACGGCAGGACGGCCCACTGCTGTGTATGGGTTAACCGAGCTGGCTGAGGGGCTTTTTCCCAAGAGATATCATTCGCTTACGCTGGATCTGCTGGACGAACTGGCTGAGGAGAGCGGCGAAGACATGGTAGACCGCCTGTTCGATCGCCGTAAGGAGAAGCTGAGCCGTAAATATATGTCCGAGATGCAAGGGAAATCGCTGACTGAAAAAGTACGCACGCTCTCGGAGATTCAAAACGACAATGGATATATGACCGAGCTTCAAGAAACCGATCACGGCGAGTATGTCCTGATGGAGCATAACTGCCCGATCTCGCAAATCGCGAACCGCTACAATCATGCCTGCGACTGCGAGCTGAAATTGTTTGAGTCGCTGCTGGATGCCGATGTCGAACGCACGGAATGCTTGGCCCAACAAGGGAGAAAATGTGTGTATGTGATCCGCCAGCGCGAACGCTGAGGAGATCCGCCTATAGAAAAAAGCAGCCTCATGGCTGCTTTTTTTGGTTATATATCATAGACGGCTAACTCGTCCTCAATGGCTTGCTTCACGAGCTGGATACACTCCTCCGTCGTCTTGGCGGAGACGCGTTTGCCGTTCACCAGTGCATACGGTCTAAGCTTACATAACCCGCATAAACTAAGACAGTCCTGCCGCATCACGGCAATTTCGGGGTATTCTTCTTCCAGCTTCTCCAGCTCAAGCGCGCTCATCAGGTTGCTGTCGCACACCTCAACGATAACGATGCCCAACCCCATGACGTCTTTTCACCCCAAACTTGTAGGCTTATGATGCTTGAACCCTCATTATGAAATTCACGAACTGATTTGTCAATGGCTGCGAACGATTTAACATACTTAATATACATCTATGTTGACTAAGTCGGAGTGCGGATTTATAATTAGTTTTGTCGGAATTACTACTACATATTGGAGAAGAAAGGATGGATTTAGAAATGGCACATCAATTACCTGCATTGCCTTACCCGAACAACGCGCTTGAACCTCATATCGATGAAACAACGATGATGATTCACCATGATCGTCACCATAATACGTATGTAACGAACCTGAACGCAGCTCTGGAATCCGCTCCAGAATTGCAATCCAAATCCGTTGAAGAATTGATCAGCGATCTGGACAGCGTTCCTGAAAGCATCCGCACTGCTGTTCGCAACAACGGCGGCGGCCATGCGAACCACTCCCTGTTCTGGGAAACGATCGGCCCGAACGGCGGCGGCCAACCTTCCGGCAAGCTGGCTGAAGCGATCAACAACGAGCTGGGCGGCTTTGACAAATTCAAAGAAGAATTCACGAAAGCAGCTACCACTCGCTTCGGCAGCGGTTGGGCGTTCCTGGCTGTAGATGCTAACGGCAAATTGTCCGTTTACAGCTTGCCGAACCAAGACTCCCCGCTGATGGAAGGCAAAACGCCAATCCTTGGCCTGGACGTATGGGAGCATGCTTACTACCTGAAATATCAAAACAAACGTCCTGACTACATCGCCGCTTTCTTTAACGTCATCAACTGGCCTGCAGTTGAGAAACGTTACGAAGCAGCACTGAACAAATAAGTCAGCGTGTTGGCGTAACGCCTGCACGAACGCGAAAGGGTGTCCACTGGACCGGTGAACCGGCTCTGTGGACACCCTTTTTTTTCATCTAGCCTAGGCCCCTATCCTCTCCGAGCAACAGACTCCCGGACAACCAACGTGGGCGGGATTTGCCAGTGAATCTTCTCGCGGGAACGCCCAAGGTCTGACAGGAGCAAGCTAATTGCGGCATCACACATGCGCTCCTTCTCCACCCGCATCGTCGTCACATTTAAACCCTCGCTGTTGACATAGGGCAAATCGTCAAATCCGGCGATGGAGACATCCTCCGGCAATCGCTTGTTTCGCGTCTTCAAGAGACCGGCCAGCAAATAAGCAATACGATCATTCCCGCAAAAAAACGCCGTCGGCCACTCCCCTAACCCATCCAGAAAATTCGCGATTTCTGCCGCGGTGTAATCATAGCCCTTGGACGTCGTCAAGCAGGCCGCCTCCCGAATGATCAACCCCTGCTCCTTCATCGCTTTCTCAAACCCAAACCAGCGCTCCTCATGACTGGTCGACAGGTTCGTCGGCCCGATAAACCCGATGTCCCGGTGGCCGGCTTCAATTAAGTGTGAGACCGCTGTATAGGCCCCCTCCTGATTGTCCGAGGTGACGGCCGGACAAGGCAGATCGTGGTAGTAGGAATCCATCAGCACCAGCGGCGTGTCCAGCTCCCAAATGCGCTTCGCATACGCCCGGTCCACAATCCCAAACAGAATCACTCCCCGGTACGGAATATCGGTGAACGGTCCCGGCAGCAAACGCGCGGCTTCCATCTCCCGATCAAGCGGGGTGATGACAGCGTTGAGTCCTTTTTTGCGCGCGCTTCGTTCCAATCCCCAAATCATATCGTGAAAAAACTGAAAATGATCATTATCCTGATAGCTCATGATCCGTTCAGGAACGAGCACCAAAATATTCGCTTGTCCGCTCTCTTGGTGCGCGTAAGGTCCGTACCCCAGCTCACGCGCGGTTTCCTGCACGCGGCGGCGCATCTCCTCGCTGACGCCCTTTTTGTTCATTAGCGCCAATGACACCGCATTTTTAGAAATTTGCAGACGGTCAGCGATATCCTGCATCGAGACTTTCTTTTTACGGCCCATTCTTTTCATTCCTTTCGAATCGTGCTACACTTAACCTACATGGTACTTTACAAATATTTATTTTGTCAAGTTTGTCAAGTTGTGAATCTTCAGTTCCACAGGAGGAATGAACGTTGAGTTATGCAATTGGTATCGACATCGGGGGCACGAAGACGGCCATCGGGTTGATTGGCACGGACGGTGAAGTGCGGACGAAGGTATCGCTGCCAACCGATCAGACGGTGGGGCCAGAGGTGATGGTCGACCGGATGGCCGCTGCAATCCAAGATATCCTCACCGCCCAAGGCATCGCAGAGTCCGAGCTTTTAGGCATCGGCGTTGGAGCTCCCGGCCCATTAAACACGAAGGAAGGGAAAATCGCCGAACCGCCGAATTTGCGGGGCTGGTGGAACTTCCCGATCGTCGACTCACTGAAGCGCTACTTCAGTCTGCCGATTCGGCTGGAGAACGACGCTACCGCTGCGGCCCTTGCGGAAAAATGGCTTGGCGCTGCCAAGGATGCCGAGCACTTCGTATTCATCACGATCAGCACGGGCATCGGCGCCGGGATCTACTCCCACGGCAAGCTCATCACTGGAGCAAGCGGGAATGCCGGCGATGTCGGCCATATCGTCGTGGATCCATCCGTTGGTACCTGCGTGTGCGGGCAGAAGGGCTGCTGGGAATTTGTCGCCTCCGGCACCGCGGTCGCAAGACAAGCCTCTGAGCTGCTTGGCCGTGAGGTTTCTTCTAAAGAAGCTTTTGATTTGGCGGCGGCTGGGCAACCTGTGATTCAGGAGCTTGTAGCCAAAGTCTTCGAAAATATCGGCGTTGGCTGTGTCACCTTAATTAATACGTTTGATCCGGAGAAGCTGGTCATCGGCGGCGGCGTCTCCCAGGTTGGCGATCCGTTGTTTAACGCGGTGCGCGACTACGTGTCCAAGTATGCGCTGAACCCTTCGGGACGGCAAACCCCTATCGTTCCCGCCGCGCTTCATCAGGACGCCGGCTTGATCGGCGCCGCTGCCTTAATCCATATTCCATACTGATCTATAGAGACAAAAGGAGTCCGATAACGATGAATGAACCGATTTTTTTGCAGCCGATTTTCCAAGAACGCATTTGGGGCGGCACCAAGCTAAGAGATTTGTTTGGCTATGACATCCCGAATGACCATACCGGCGAATGCTGGGCCGTATCCGCTCACCCGAACGGACAGAGCGTAGTGAAGAACGGACCGTACCAAGGCATGAAGCTGGGGGAATTGTGGACCTCCCATCCGGAGCTGTTCCGTTCCTCGTCCAAGGTGTTCCCGCTGCTGACGAAAATTCTCGACGCCTCCGACGACCTGTCGGTACAGGTGCATCCAGATGACGAGTACGCCGGCAAACACGAGAACGGGGAGCTGGGCAAAACCGAATGCTGGTACATCGTAGATGCCGAACCCGGTGCTGTAATCATTTACGGACATGAAGCCAAAACAAAAGAAGAGCTCGTCTCGATGATCGAAAACGGCGAGTGGGATCGCTTCCTGACGAAAGTGCCGGTTAAACCGGGTGACTTCTTCTATGTTCCAAGCGGAACGCTGCACGCGCTGGGTAAAGGGATCGTCGTGCTCGAAACGCAACAGAGCTCGGATACCACCTACCGGGTATACGACTATGATCGCCGCGACAAAGACGGTAACACCCGTGAGCTCCATCTGGAGAAAGCGATCGACGTGACTACCGTTCCGCAAGCGTATGAACCCATTTCTTATGAAACCACGGTACGCGGCGGCCTGACGGTCACTTCCTTCGTCTCCAATTCCTTCTTTACCGTGGAAAAATGGAACGTCTCCGGCGAAGAAACCGAGGTTGCGGCAAACGAGAAATATACGATCTTCAGCGTGCTTTCCGGCAGCGGGAAGCTGACGGCAGGCGGACAAAGCTACGATCTGGTCAAAGGCGAGCACTTCATCTTGCCAGCGGGCTTTGGCCCTTACCGCTTAAGCGGGGAGCTCGAAATGATCATGTCCCACGAATAATTTCATGCAAAAAAGGACGGAAGCGCTCATCGATCACGATGGTGGCTTCCGTCCTTTTTACCTATCGCTTCCTTCTAAATTAAGCATGAACATACCGATCGTTTAAAATCCGCATATGGTGCTCCGCATGCCCGGCGATGTTATAGGCGATGGCACGGGCAGTGGCCGGATAATCGGCTACGTTCCCCATGTGGGCCCATGCTTCGTCATCCAGCTGACGAACCAGCGCCAACGTGGATTCCCTTACGATCTCGAAGCCCTTTACGATCTCCTCAATCGACTGACGGTCAAACCCGGCATGACGGGCGAACAATTCCTCGTCGAAGCCTGGAAGCGGCGTCGTATCGCCGCGTGCGATCCGCAGCATACGGTATTGCATTACCCGTTCCGTATCCGCGAGATGGCCGATGACTTCCTTAACGCTCCATTTTCCTTCGGCATACCGGTAGTTTGCTTGCTCTTCACGAATACCTGCCCACTTCTCTCGGAGCCGCTTCGGCTGCTCCTCCAGAAACTGAGCCAACTCCCCCTCAGGCGCCATCTGAATGTAAGGTTCAAAATGCGGTGCGTATTCCCCTGTCTGCGGTCGAATCAACATCTCCAACATTCCTCCTTCATGAACGTAACCAACCCTACTCCTCGTCTTCCCACACTTCATCCATTAAAGCGCGGATATGACGGCTTCTCTCTTCCGTTTCCCGCAGGTTGGGAACCCATTTCGTGCCGTTCCATTCCACGACATCTCCCGGTTTGACCTTGGGATCCACCTGGGAACGCGGGACATGACGGAGCTTCCCGTCCGATTCCAAGATGCATAAATCGCCCTCAAAGCCTTCCACGATGTGGCTCATCTCCATCCTACCTTTCCGTTCGTGATTCGGTAGCCCTCGCCGTCGCTGGCGAATTCCACCGTACCTTGAAGATCGTTGCGATAGACCTCTACCTGCTGCTTGGACAGCCGATCCAGGATCGTCTTTGTAGGATGTCCGTAAGAATTTTCTCCCACCTGGATCACCGCGTATTTTGGCTTCACTGCGTTCAAAAACTTGGCCGTTGTTGAAGATTTCGAGCCATGGTGCCCTACCAGCAGAACGTCGGCGCGCAAATTCACTCCGGATTCTAGCATTGCCCGCTCGCTTTCCGATTCGGCATCCCCGGTTAACAGAAAAGAAGTGCGGCCATACGTCACCTTCACAACGGCGCTCATGTTGTTATTGTCGTCGGTTACGGTCACCGGGGCGATCATACTCACCTTCACCTGCTCGTCCCAGCCCAGCTCCAGACCTGCTTTGGCGGTCTTCACCTTCAACCCTTTGCCCCGAATGGAGTTCAGCAGGGACTCATACGTCTTCGTATTGGACTGGATCCTCGGCATATAGATTTCGCCGATGTCCAAACGATCGATCACCCGGTCCAGCCCGCCGATGTGATCCGCATCCGGATGCGTCCCAATCACAACATCCAAGCGGTCCACTCCATAAGACCGAAGGTAGTCCAGCATTGCCTGCTCCCGGTCATTGTTACCGGCATCAATCAGCATCGTATGCCCGGAAGGGCTGATCAGCAGCTGTGAGGCCCCTTGTCCCACATCCAGAAAAATCACGCGAAGCTGACCGTCTCCTTCCACTTCGGAAGCAACGGAGGTGTTCTCCGCCAGCCGTCCCGCGACTTCTTCCCAGTTCGCCGGGCTGCAGCCTGTAAGAAGTATGCTTAACCACACCAAAAATACGCCAACAACTGCCCAACATGTCTTCTGCCTAATCATTGATGTTAATCCTTCCCAGAACATTTGTTCTAATTATAGAGGATGATCCAGCCTAAAATCAATCAAAATTAAGTAAATTGTGCAAATAAAAATTAGCTCACCTATAAAAAAGGAGCCTGCCTTCTCAAAGGCAGACTCTAGTCAATCATGTTCTATCTTATTTCACCGAAACGCTGATAGATACCTTCTTGCCGCCATACTCGGCTTTGATGGAAGCGGAGCCCTTGGCGATCGCCTGAATCTGACCAGCCGACACTTTAGCAACGTTCGCCTTGGAGGTGGTCCATTTCGCGCTGCCCGTTACCGTGGCGACTTTGCCGTTATCGTAGGTTGCCGTAAGAACGAGGGTTTTGGCCGCACCAGGAGCCAGCTGCAGCTTCTTCTCGCTAACCTCCAGCTTCACCAGCTTCGGAACCACGTTCACTTTTACAGTAACGACATTGCCTTGGTAAGAACCGGTTAACGTCGCGGTCCCCTCAGCGACAGCCTTCACCGAAGAGGACGACACCGTAGCGACGTTCACATCGGAGGAGACCCAGCCCATTTTGGAGGACAGGGTGACTTTCTTGCCGTCTGCATAATACCCCGTCACCTTGATCGATTTCGATTTCTTGATGTTAAGATCGATCGTTTGCGGCTCTACAACAATCTTGGTGATTTTCGGTTCAATGGAGACCGATACATTGATGGTCTTATTCTCGAAAGTTCCTTTCAGCGTGGCCGAGCCTTTGCTGAGACCTTTCAGCTTCTTCCCGTCCGCTGTCGACTTCAGCACTGCATTGGAGCCGGTAACGGTCCATTCCACGCCGGCCGGGTTCGTTTGCTCCACGCCGTTCTCATAGACCACCGTGATTTCCGGCAGCGCATTTTCCTCGCCGATGACGAGGTCCATTGAAGTTTGCGTGGCAAGCAGAGTCAGAACCTTTTCCTTTACATTAACTTTAACCTTCACTTCGGTTCCGCGAATTGGGAAGTCCGCGTTCGGAGTCAGTCCTGTTCCGGCTTCCGTGAGTTTCCCGGTCAACGTAACTTCAGCAGAAACTACCGAGTCATCCAGATACTTCGTTATGATCTTTCCATCCTCTACTACAGCGATATCCTCTTGGCTCGAAGTCCAAGTGATGGCATCGCTGAGATCGATGGATTCTCCGTCCAGCTTCGCACCGGTCACCTTCGGCAAGCTCGCCGATCCTCCAACATAGACATCCAGTTGCTCTTTCTCGACTTTGAGCTCGGTCACCGTAGGAAGTACCGTGACTTTGAAGCTCTTGCTCACGCCTTGATAGCTGGCTTTAATCGTAGTTGATCCCGCCACTTTGGCCGTAACAACACCGGTGTCACTTACAGTAGCAACTAATTTATTGGAAGAAGTCCATTCGGCGTCATCGCTGACGTCTTGGGTTTCGTTTGCTTTCACTCTCACCCCGGCCTCCACCGCCAGCGTTTCCCCGATAAACATCGTCTGATCGCCGGACGGGGTGAGCAGGATCGCTTCATACGGAGCTCGTACATAAATGTCGACTTTGGCTTGCTCGCCGTAATAGGTTGCCGTAATCGTCGCTTTCCCCGTCGATACGATCTTAACCGTTCCGTCTTCTACCGTAGCTACACTGGTATCCGAAGAACTCCAGGTCGCTTTTTCCGTAACGTCGTTTGTCGTATCCGGGTTGCTCTTCAGCACCGTTTTAACCTTAAGCTCCACTTCCTTATCGGCCATGATCAGCTCAAGGTCTTCTTTTTCCTTAATCTCCGTGTCGGTCGTTCCAACCGTCTTGTATAATTTCAAGCCGGAGTACGGCGACGTCACCTTCGCTTTGAAAGAAGCCGTCAGGCCGGCATATTTAGCCGTAATCGTCGCTTCCCCTGTACCGGTTAACGTAATTTTCCCCTTCTCAATGGTCAGTACACTCGCATTGGAGGAAGTCCAATCCGCCTCTTCCGTGACATCCTTAGGTTCAATGGACTCGTTGTCCACCTTCGCCTTGGCGGTAACAGTCAGATCGGATTCAGGAGTGTCCAGACTATATTTTCCGTCTAATTTGTAGTCCAATGTTAATGCGGTGTAGGTGTCTGTAACTTTAATCGTAATGGACGAAACCGACCCGACTTCGGTAGTTGGGTTTTTATATTCCGCCGTGATGATCGCAGTACCGCTCTTCAGCGCAGTGACTAAACCGCCGGCACTAACCTTGGCTACGGTATCATCTCCGGACGTCCAAGTTACGGTAGAGGTCACATCCTTGGTGCCGCCTCCTTCCAAGCCAGCAGTTACTTTAAGCTGCTTGGTTTTACCAACGCCGAGTTCAACGGTCGTACCTGCTCCATCAATATTAATCTCCTTGATGTCCCCGGTTGCTGCAAATGCGCCCGTTGGAGCAAGCACCGAAAGGAGGAGCGTCAAGACGAGCATCCAATACGTCATCTTCCTGTTAGCAATCATTGATTCCTCTCCTTTGTTCTCATTGCTAATGTACCGGAACCTTTTTCCAGTCCTCTCCCATTTTATATCGACATTTAGTAGATATTTCGTAACGTTTTTCATCAAAATAATCCATTTGTCCTATAAAAAATAGAGCGCATTCGTCAATCGAATGCACTCTACCTTAATTAGATGCCGAGGACCGGGCTCGAACCGGTACGGTAGTCACCTACCGCAGGATTTTAAGTCCTGTGCGTCTGCCAATTCCGCCACCCCGGCTTGTTCAAAAATTCCGTATTTATGATTATATACAGAATTTCAATCAATATCAACCCAAAATTCAAGCCGCCTTTATCCGATAAACTATTCAGTTAGGAAATATGGTAAGTTAAGGTTAGTAGTGCGGAAGATCGGCTCGAATTTCAGGAAAGGTGAGGTTAGCATTCATGCACGAATTGAAGATGGCGGTTACGCTGGGCCATCAAGTGGTCATCCAACTGCATGACGGACAAATGATGACCGGACTGCCGAAGTGGGGTTCAGCGCCCGACAAAGTACATCTGCGCACAACAGAAGGGGCCGTCTGGGTTAAGCTCGACGAAATCCAACACGTGACGCGAATTATTCCATTTGGAAAATCTTTTTAATTAAATCTGCAACCTTTTCCAAAACCCTTGTCTAGGCCAGAGAAAGCTTTGCTGCCGCAGGGTCCTTTAAAGATGTAAATCATTGACCACTAGCCAAGGCGTTCAGCTGATCGTCAACCTGCTGGGGTTAAAGTCCGAAGCTCCTGTGAACGCGAGCGATTATTTTGTTCTTGTCAAGAATGATGCCTGGTATGCCCCTGCGTTCTCGATTGCTCAAAATAACGGGTTTGATCTTGACGCCAACGTGAATCCGGACAAGCCTATGACGCGCGAGGAGTTTACCCATCAGCTGATTTTGGGGATGGAGAAACATGGCGATTTGCCGATGATCAATATTGACGGAGACCATCTCACCGTTTCTTATCAAGGTACGGTTCAACTTGCGCTCGTGCTCGGGATCGCCACGCTGGATGCGAACAATCAATTCCATCCGGGAGATCTGATACCCGCGCTGAAGCTGCTCTCTTGACCTACAATGCGGCGGAATACTTGGCCGCACACCCTGCTCCGTTTCCGTCTCCGGACAGCAAGTAATCGCCTATTTGATAAACTTGGAAGGACCGCCTCGTGCGGTCCTTTTTTGATTTCCGTAAAACCTTAAATTTTAATAAAATTCACTGAATCGACAGATTTTTGCAATTTATTTCAGAATTTAGGGAGGATTTACAAAAACGGACATCGAAAATATAATTACCGCTTGAATTTGGTGCAGAAATGTGACAGTTTACGGAAGATGTTTAGCCGCTCACCAGTCGAAAGCGGACGGATGGCATTGATACCTGGACCTAGGAGTTGTTCGCCATGGAACTCATCCTGAAAATTGAAGAGCTCCGGATGGAATTAAACCATCTCGCCCGAAGTAAACGTCTTGCCGATCGAGAAATGATCATGGTCAGTCAGCAACTAGACAAATTGCTGAATGAGTACCATCGATTGATGATCCAGAAGCAAGTCAAATGATCTGAGGGGGCCGTGGCAACGGCTCCTTTCTTCTGCCCAGAAACTGGAACTTTCGATAAAGATCACTCGTATTTTCTACTATAATAAATAATAATGTTCGCGCACAGGAGGAGGAAGTTCTATCATTCAGCGACCAAAGATTGTCCATGACGGCAAAGAGCTTGGGCAAGCTTTTTTTCACCTCATGATTTGGAGAGGCTTGAATCTTATTACCCTTGGAAAAGTCTCGTTTATTCGCAAAAAAATTGCCTACTATAAAACGCTCAATAGGAATCTTCGAAACCTTGATTTTAATTGAATCATAACCACCCGTTGGACGGGTGGTTTGCTATATTTCGATCAAATCTTTCCTCACTTGATTATAGATCTCTTTCCGTCTATACTTCGGGGTGAACACGATATGGTATTTGCACATCCACTTCGTGTGAGCTAAACTATAGCTCTTGTTTGCCATCTAAGACCATTCCTTTCTTGAATTGAGCCTGAACATCTCAATTTTTTGGAAATGGTCTTGTTGGTCAAACCTTCGTTCCCTCCACCCGCATAGCGGGTGGTTTTTTGTTTCGCACGCTTCGCGTACTCAACTGGCTAAAGCCGTAATAAAAGAGCCTGCGGGGTTCGCAGACTCATGGTATAATATGGCTTGTACAACTGAACTTGGGTGGGAAGTATCGCCTCCGGATCGGAGGTGATGCCAATGAATTTTTCGTTATCAGAAGTGATTATGCTCGGGATGTTTCTTCTCGCACTACTCACCTATCTGAATAAACGAAAATAACCCGCCCAGGTTAGCGCCGAGGGAACGGGTTATTTTCAGCTTGTTCTGGAGGTTTCCCACCCAAGTGTTGTACAGGGAGTCGGCTGGCACCGGCTCCTATTTCTATTTTTATCTTAACATATCGTATCATATACCTCAATTACATGTGATACGAAAATGGAGCAGCACAAGTGCTTTTTAACATTTCGTTTCACCGTCCTTCTAACTCAATTCTACGAGCATCCAAGGCTTCTTTAGCCATCACCGAAAAATTACTTTGATTATTGTGGATTGTCAACAGTAAATCAGACAACTTTATTAAGGGCTTCTTGACGATACTGAACAGGTGTCAGGTATCCCAGTGTTCCGTGAATCCGATGCTTGTTGAACCAGTTGATGTAATCGTACAGTTCCACCTCTAGATGAAGAAGGCTGTGGAAGCTCATCTGGTTAATGAACTCCGTTTTCATAATTTTATAGGTAGCTTCAGCCACGGCATTGTCATAGGGACAGCCTTTCATGCTGAGAGATCGACCGATTTTAAAGGTCTCCAATAGCTCGTCCATCTTTTCGTTTTTAAACTCACTACCGCGGTCCGTATGAAACCACTGGATTTGACGCAGATCACCTTGTACGGTAGAGAAGGCACGGGAAATCAGAGCCGCATCCTTGTTTGGGCCCGCACTATGCCCGATGATTTCTCGATTGAACAAGTCGATCAGCACACAAATGTAATGCCACTTGTTTTGAACCTTTACATACGTTAGATCGCTAACGACGAAGCGCTTTGCTTCTGTCTGCTCAAACTCACGAGCCAGCACATTTGCCGTCTTTGCTTCATTGGAGGCCGCTTTGTGGGGCTTATACTGAGCGATCGTGTAGGTGGAGACCAACCCCTGCTCCTTCATAATGCGGCCAATGCGACGTCTAGATACAACTATTCCTTGTTCCTTTAGCTTGGCTTTAATCTTGCGCGTGCCGTAGGCTTTGCGGTTCTTGTGGAAGATCTCCACAATCGTTTCTGTTAGTTCATCTTCCTTCGCTCGTTCCTTTGCTTCATAGTAGAACGTACTCTTTGCAATTTGTAGGACGTCGCACATTGCTGATACCGAGTATTTATCACGGTTGTTCTGGATGATAGCTACTTTCGTCCCATGATCAGCGCGGCTTGCTTTAAAATATCGTTCTCCATCTTAAGTCGTTGAATCTCTTTACGTAAAGTGATGAGTTCATTTTCTTCGAAAGAGCGATTGTCCTTCTCCTTGAAGGAGCCTGTGGTCTGGGCTTGCTTGATCCAGCGGTCTAAAGCAGACGCAGTGAGGTCATATTCCTCCACAATCGCTGCGCGGGATTTCCCGTTTTCATAGAGCTGCACCATTTGCTTTTTGAACTCGGTTGTAAACGTGCGTCGTGGTTGTTTAGGCATTGTTGAGATCCGCTCCTTAACATGATAGGTCTATTCTACAAGCCCTTATTTTTATTGTCCAACTAAGTGTAGCCGATCCATTGTCAAAAATGGAATACAGGAATTTAAAATCATCAAGATTCATTTCTCTAAGTATTCGCTCCCACCACTTTTCAAATTACATGATCGAGGCCGACTAACCCCCAAATCAACAGATCAATTATCGGACAACTCTATCAATACCAAACAAAGCAAAAACCCCTTGCGTAGCAAGGGGTTTCGCACTTATGGGCCCTACAGGACTCGAACCTGTGACCAATCGGTTATGAGCCGACCGCTCTAACCAACTGAGCTTGTGGAATCGTATTTCTTAGTATTTCTATGTTTTGTTACTTCGATTTATACAGCGTTTTTTCGTATATAGTTTTTCTCGATTTCAGAATTTATGTTAGCAAATCCGTTGCTATGAACGTTTTTGTCAAGCCCTCGGTTTTAAATCTGCCTGAGCACGTGGCGCGAGAGCAAAAATGCGAGCGACGGTCGGCACGCTGCTATCCGTGGGTTGGTTACCACATGTTATGCCTTCGTCAGGGAGAGCCCTTGCAAGCTAGAAACGCACGTTCAGTTTCTTTCAAAACCTAGTGCAAACGGACTACGCAAATTCTCTCCTGAACCTTCGTTTGCTCCCGGGCCTCGTGCTCCGGCGTGAGCTTGTCAAGCGTCTTCCTTGACAAGCGGTGGGGTACAATTCAACACTTTTCCAAATCCTCATCGAAGATGAGGAACGCCACACGGCGAGTGTGGGGGTGCAGGGGGCAACGTCCCCTGCGTCCTTCATCGTCCAAAGGCGTTAGGAGGCTGCTGGCTGCTCCACGGTTCGAGCAACCGCCCATATGAACCCAATCAATTCCCGGGCCACCGCACCGACGGCCACATTCTTGTGCTTGTTCTTTCCAAACACAAGATGACGGTATTTGTAATGCAATCTTTCTTGCGCCTTCCAGGATAACAGCTGTACGTCGGCGGGCATACCATCTAATCGCTTAGCGAGATCCCCTTTTACGGCAGGACGGTGACGGTAACTCCAAGCGGACTCCACCAAAGTCCGTCGTAAGCGGCCATTTCCGGCTTTGGTCATGCTGCCGCGTCGAGTACTTAGGCCCGTGGAATACTCACGAGGGACCAGTCCCAAGTACGCCATCAGTTGCGCAGGGGAGCGAAAACGCGCAAAGGTTCCGATTTCAGCCGCAAGGGTAATGGCTGTAAGCAATCCAATCCCCCGTAGGGACTGAAGAGCTTGGATCAGAGAAGCCTTAGAACCGGTCGCAGCTTGCTGGACCAGTGCTTTTTCTAGGCGCCCCATGCGTTGCTCGATCTCATCCAAAGTATGAAGCATTTCGCTGAATGCCACGTGCATGGACTCATACGGGAACGTAAGCTGCCCTAACCAGACGCGATACTTCTTGGTCCAGCGACGCTTTATGGTGGCGGGTGGTTCAATCTGGTGACGAAGCAGGAATTTCAAGATCCGCTGACGAGCCCGGTGGGCATCTTCCTTGGCAGCTTCACGGGCGCGAACCAATTCCCGTAGAGCCTCATCTTCCCGTTCGGGGACGTAAACGGGAGTGAGCTCTCCTGCACGATACAAACGCGCGAGTTGCTCGGCATCCCGTCGATCTGTTTTCACTTGGTCGCCGGGGCGTTTGGGAATGAGCGATGGAGCAATGACGACACAGTGGGCCCCCATGGAGGTGATCCAGCGATAGGTTTCGTAACCTGTGGGTCCTGCCTCGTAGCAAAACGATAGCGTTTCGGCCGCTCCCAGCTCTTTGATAAGCTTGCGTAACGCTGCCGGTGTGTGGGGAATGGTTCCGTAATAGCGTGGAGCTTCCCCGCTCACATCTGCAATCGCAACCGAAATTTTTTCTTTGGATACATCTAAACCGACGAATTTTGTGGTAGACTGCATAGTATCAGCTCTCCTTTGCTATGTAGCTCTGAAATGGTTTGGGTTAATCACTATCCATTTTAACCTACGAGATGTAGCAATTTGGAGGGCTGTCTTTGTTTTACGTTCATCTTAGCTAGCAAATTAACATCAATTTCAGGTTCATCTAACGGATAAAACTGTAACTTGCCAGCGTTATGGACCTATGTACCCGTGAGATCGTGGGCTGGCGTTTGAATGACCGAATGACAACCGATCTTGTTCTGGACGCTCTGAAAGATGCCTATGTGGCTAAAAGGCCTAAAAAAGGGCTCATTCATCATTCGGATCGAGGGAGCCAATATGCGTCCCACGAGTACAGAGAACAACTCAAAACTTACAAAATGACAGCCACATGAGCCGTAAAGGCAATTTCTACGACAATGCTTGTATTGAATCTTTTCACAGCATCCTCAAGAAGGAGTTGATTTACTGCAAGCGATTTAAGACGAAGCAGCAAGCCTATGACCAGATCTACCGTTACATTGAATTCTTCTACAACCGAAAACGGATCCATGGTTCACTCGGCTATTTGTCGCCGGTTCGCTTTGCTGCGCAATTTAATAAGAGAAGAGTTGCTTAAAAGGGTGTCCACTTTCTTGACAGTGGTCCATTTATTCTCCTTAAACTCCGACACTAAGACGCAATACAAAAGCACTATCTAGCATTATTTCTTTTAATTTCCATTAAATATATTGACAGTTAAACTTTTTAAATATATAGTAAATGAGCGCGCAATAATAATATTTTGTAAACGGAGGGATATTATGGTCAATTTTAAAAAGATTGCTATTTCTCTTTTCGTCGCAGGATTAATTATTTCCAGTTCATCAGTATTTGCATCGGCAGAACAAGTTCAAGTAGAAACTTCTAAAACTGTAGATGTATTGGAGAGTTCGACCATCTACCAAGATGCTCCGACTACTCCTGGTCTAGTCAGAGTTGAAAAAGTTGCCGAATTAGAGGGTGTAGACAAGTCTACCGGCAAAATCATCGACAAAGAAGCATTCAAAAACTCATTATTAAAGTATTTCCGTACAGACAAGGAAAAATATTCTGATAACATCAAGAACATCAATACAATTGTTGATCGCTTAATGAATGGAGATACCAAAAGCATTCAACAAAATGCTACTTCATCTGTTATAACTCCATCTTATTACGATGGACAAGTAGTAATGGAAGGTTGGAGCAAAGAACCAACAGTAACATCAAGCGAAAATCGTGTTAGATACCAAACTTCATGGATTACGGAGGATAATTATCGTTCCTCAGTACCTATTACAGCTACATATACAAAAACTTTGAAAGTAACTATGAGTATTGGATTTGAAGGAGCTGTCGAAATTAAGAATAAATTTAATTTTAAAGCTTCAGAAACGATTGAACAAACTAGTATTATATCTCAAGGAGCTACCGTACCTGCTTGGACCGTATGGGGTACTAGACCTTATATCAAGTATAGACTTGAAAATTATTCTGGTGAATATTGTCTTACTATCTTTGCTGGTGGTTCACTAAACAACTATTACTATACAAAAACAGGTACAAACTATATACTTCAGACAAAATCTAATGAATATTGGTCACAAACAAATACAAGCAAGAGTACAAATGCAACAACACCAACGCCACCAACCGGAGCACCTAATGTATAACTAAAAAAATATCCCCTCGCTAAGTTATATGCGAGGGGATATTTGATTAAAATAGTTGTAAATAGAGCAGAAAATAAGATTTTTACTGAGGAGATGCAACAAATGAAGAAAACTATTATTGGTATTACATTCATTACCATTGGTACGGCGATCTGCTTATCAATTATTGAATTAGCTTCAAATTTAATCAATACAATTGATGTATGGAGAGGAACTAAACTATGGTTTGCTATATTTGGAGCAAGGGATTTAAGAGAAGAGCCAAGTTTATTTTTGGGTACTCCATTTATTTTAGGAGGCATTTTATTTTTTTTAGGCTTAATTATGCTTATTGTTGAGTATTTGAATCTATTTGATAAAAACGAAAAATAATGTAAGATAAAAAATTTGATCAATACTATATCATCCTCAGAATAGTCTAAACCGTAGCAAACTAGTAATACTTTGTGGAATCTTTATTCCAAGGGTTAGGCTATTCACAATTATCAAATCCTCCAAACTTGTCATTATCATGCTCGAAAAATCCTATCAGCTTTAATGTATTCGCGATGCTTCTTTCCCCTTCTTCAATCCGACGGCGAATTGTACTTTCACTCATGCTGTGCCGAAATAATAAAAGAGTCTCTTTAGGCGAGTAGCCCTGCAGATAACGGTAATCAACCGCCTGTTTAACCTCTTGTCCTGAATCAGCCCACACGCCCGCCGGATCTGTGTAGTGTAGAACTTATACTGCTTGTACACCCAGCGCTGTTTTTCAACGAGAATCGCTGCGTTCGCGATCTTATCCGCATGCAGATCCTCCTGATCGATCCGTCGTGCCGCTTCCCCATCTACGGCGACCTGGATCATTACAGGCTCGTACGCCTCAAAATCCCGCATCAATGAAACCATCTCTGTATATTTGCTGAGCAGGAATTTCGTCCGCTGGACCTCAACTTCATTCGCGGAAGGAAAAAGTTCTTCTTGTCCCCATACCATTGCCATTCCCCTCATTCCCCTTTGTGATATAATGTCAAGAGGAATGGTTTTCCAACCATTAAAGACCCCCGCGCCCCGCCAGGTTATGGGGGTCTTATCTTTTCAACAGTTAGTGCGCATTCCTCAGTAAATAGTTCGTTCAAGTTCCCATTTATAAATTACCGGCTGTTTTCTAGGATGCTGATTTCGCTCTCTACTTCCAACCCGTGACACTAGCTCACCATTCTTGCTAAGTTTACAATTCAACATCTGAATTTTTGCCATAGCAATCAACTCCAAGGAATATATTGGAGTAGTCAAGTCCTTCCTCCCACAAATGACATAAGGAGCTATTCCTGTAATGAATTAAAATGCGGTTTGAAAAACAAAAAGCGCCTCCTGTATGCTGGGTCTCGGAATGACACACATTCACTGCCCTAATTAAGAGGAGGACGCTCACTATGAAGTTTAACCAATTGAACAAGCAAAATCAACGGATTTCGAGAATTTCTGAAACGACGCTGGTCATCGGAACCGACATCGCGAAACACAACCACGTCGCTCGTGCCTTTAATTACCGAGGCATCGAACTAGGCAAGCGGTGCTTGTTCCAGAACGACGACAATGGCCTGTTGAACCTGCTAGCATGGGCTGAATCCATCAAGCAAGAGCATGGGCTAACGGACGTGCTGCTTGGCGTAGAGCCAACCGGCCACTACTGGTTCCCGCTGTTTCACTTCCTGAGGCAGCGCAGCATTGAGGTCGTTCTTGTGAACCCGCATCATGTCAAGAAAAGCAAGGAACTCGACGACAACTCGACGACTAAGAACGACATCAAAGATGCGAAAGTCGTCGCCAAGCTCGTCATCGACGGTCGCTATACACAGCCGCAGCTGCCGGAAGGCGTTTACGCCGACCTGCGTGTGCTGATGAACCAGCGAGACCGTCTGTGCGGGGATTTGAACCGGGTGAAAGGAAGAATCCACAATTGGCTGGATCGCTTCTTTCCCGAATATAGGCAAGTGTTTAAAAACTGGGAAGGCAAGGCCTCGCTCATTACGCTAACGAACTTTCCGCTGCCGCAAGATGTCGTCGCCGCTGGCGAAACAACTGTGGTGGCTATCTGGAAGAAGAACGACGTGAAACGAGCCGTAGGCCCCAAGAGAGCGGAGTTGCTCTACCGGAAAGCCCGAAAGTCCATCGGCCTCACAGAAGGCGCTACGGCGGCCAAGCATGAGCTAGCCATGTATTTGGAGCAGTATGCCATGCTGTGCAGGCAGATCGAGCAACTGATGGAGCTTGTGGCGGGTCTGGTGGAACAGATTCCGGGCGCCACCCACATGATGATCATTCCGTGCATCGGTCTTATTACCGTGGCAGGATTCCTGGCGGAAGTCGGAGACTTGAGCGGGTACGATCACAGCCAACAAATCGTACGTCACGCCGGTCTCAGCCTGCGGGAAAACAGCTCCGGGCTTCACAAAGGGGAAACGACCATCAGCAAGCGAGGTCGCTGTCGCCTCCGGGCCTTGCTGTTCCGGGCGGCACTGACGATGGTCGCCAAGAACCCGGAATTCCGCGCACTGCATCTGTACTTCACGACGCGCCGGGATAATCCGCTGAAGAAGAAACAGTCCATGATCGCGATCTGCAACAAGCTCATTCGCGTTTTATTCGAGCTAGGCCGCAAACAGAAGGAATATGACGCTAACAAGGTCCTCGGCCCCCATCGGGAGGCTCAATTGCAAGCAGCAGCCTAATTCATTCACAGCTTAAGAGCTCACTTTCGTTTCACCGCTTATGCACATGTTGATCTTTGACAAACGAAGCACGGATAGGCTGGGAGAAATCATCACCATAAGGGCATCGACCCCGCTAAGGAGCTAACCTGGCCTCCACCCCTTGAGAGGTAGAACGAAGGAATGTAAGGGCATCGACCCAGGGAGATATGGGAGGGTTAACCGCAAGGGTACATGTGGAGATCCATATGCGACCATACGGCTTTTAAAACGAGGTAACCACCACATCTATTCCCGCCAACAGGTCGATCCCATATATTCACTCTCCGTCAAATATTATCCTCAAGCGCTTCGTGCGGCAAAGATGAAAACATGCGAAATAGCGAGAAAAACGGAGAAAACATTAATTTATTGAGGGAGATGAATAATAATGGGTGAGTTCTCGAATATAGTTGTTTCAATTATGCTTCTGTTAGGTGCAGGTGTCGGTGCTTTCGAAGCTTACCAGATTGGACTAGAAAACAAAGGAGCAAAGAAGTTTTTAGGGATGAGCATATTATTATCGTTTTGTTTTTCCTCTGGCTCCTTACCCCCGATAGTTTAAAATAGTGGCATTTGCTCCACCTGCCGCGGTGCCCGCGGTGTTACTTAGATGCAGTTCCATGCATTCTTCATGGGTGGCTTTCTTGATTATACTTACACTTCTTTATCCTGGACAACACGAAGCGTACGGGGGCCGGGACCTTTGGTCACGAACCCCTTTCGAACGAGCTGCTGGATATACTGGAAATGCCGTTGACGATGCTTTTAGCCCCATGTGTTCGGCAATTTCCCGGACGGTAGGCGGATAACCATTTTTTGCTACGAATGCTTTGATAAATTCGGGCACTTCTGCTTGGCGCCTGGTTAATGGTTTGTTGTTCATTGTGATCCCCCCTGTCAATATGGTGCTACCCCAATGAAGCTACCTGTTTACACAGCTTCTTGTTGGGATCCAAACACTTGCTGATTTGAATCGCATTCCCATCACCTCCGAGATTTAAGCCATTCGTAAAACTCCCATTTCAGACAGCGGATGGACTCACCTTTCTTACGTGCTCCATCCAAGTGTGGAAAAGTTGGATCATTAGCTGCAAAGCTCAATGTGGTCTTCGACCACCCCATCAATTCGAGGATGTGCTTTGATTGAAGAACCTCCGGAGGCATCAATCCCAAAGTAGCTGCAGAGCGCCTCGGTATGACCCCGGCAATGTTCAACGAGCGATACTCTCACCTACTCCCCACGATGCAAGACGAAGCTGTAGATCGCATCGAAGCTGAGCTCAAGAAACACACCGAAAAATCCGAAAATTCTCCGGAAATTTAAGCTGTCGTTAGCAAATGCGTTAGCAAATCAATATTTCCGGCCATATTTGATCGATTATCGGACAACTCTATCAATACCAAACAAAGCAAAACCCCCTTGCTAATAGCAAGGGGGTTCGCACTTATGGGCCCTACAGGACTCGAACCTGTGACCAATCGGTTATGAGCCGACCGCTCTAACCAACTGAGCTAAGGGCCCGGGAGAACTTGGGATTGCGGGGGCAGGATTTGAACCTGCGGCCTTCGGGTTATGAGCCCGACGAGCTACCGGGCTGCTCCACCCCGCGTCAATAAATTGGCGACAATCAATAATATACACGATTCTCGCAGGGCACGTCAAGCCTAAGATTATGGAATAAATCGCACGCCATATTTGCCTTTGCGCGAGCGGAAAATTTCGATTTGCCGCATATCATCAAAACCGTAAATCCAACCGTCTTGCTCCAACCGTCGGGCGAGACATCCCGCTTGGAATTTCGTTCGATACAATTTATTGAAGTATACCCAACGCATGACTGTTTCGTCCATCCTTTCGTAAATTAGAGCAAATTGTTCATGTCTATAGAATGCCCAACCTTAACAAAAAAAGCCGCCGGATTTCGTCCGGCGGGCTTATATATATTTGGTAATTTTTTGTGCTCAATGCAAACCGCGATTTATCCTTTATATACGGCTCCTCCTGCTGCAGCCCCTTCCTCAGGAACAAATGGCGTACCATCCTCCTGGAATTGGGTTTTTGGATTGTTTTTAATCTCCTGCAGCATCTTGTTGCCCTTCTCTTCCCATTCCTTGAGCGCTTCCGCCGGCGTTTTCTTGTTCTCCAGTACCTCTTGGAAGAACTTACGTCCGCTGTCGGTCACGCTGTAAAGCCCTGGTTTTTCGCTCATCAGCTTATCTTGCTTCGGATCCGTTGGCGGCGTCGGCTTCAGCAAATAGAACGCTTGAATATTGTAGTCCAAGCCCATTTTCGGTTGGATGTACGATTTGCGGGCCAGCATTTCATAGGAGTTGCTCCGGGATTTCAGTTTTGCCCAATCCTCACCGTTAATGAATTTAATGAAGTCCCAAGCGGTTTCGGCATTTGGAGCGGCACTGTTGATCGCAAACGTATTGCTCAACCAAATACTTCCCCCGACACCCGGCTTTTCAGGATGGACCGGAACGGTTACGACGTCCCAATCTACAGGGGTAAAGTTTTTAATTTTCGAAGCGTTGTTGTTGGCGTCCGTAATTTCATTTACATAGTAGTTCTCACCGATCGCCATAGCTACTTTACCGGAGAGGAACAGGTCGCTGGTTACAGGGTTCCACTCGCCGTCCATCATCCCGCTGTTACTGTCCGGAATGATTTTATCCTTCGCCAGCTTGCTGATGGTTTCCCATACCTTCGTCCATTGCGGGGTATTGACCGTCATCGTTTCCGCTTTATCATCAAAGGTTTTGAGCTGCAGCGAGTTGACATAGTTGCTCTGCATATCCCAGAACGGATCGCTTCCGAGGTACCGGCTAAACGCGAAACCGTAAACCCGGTCTTTCCCTTCCCCTTTCGCCACACGGCGAGCCAAATTGAAGATATCGTCCCAGGTCATATTATCGGTAGGCGGTTCTACCCCAGCATCCGTAAAGAGCTTCTTGTTATAGAACAAGGCGGAGGAGGAGAACGAAGGAGTTAACGCGTACAGGCTGCCTTCTCCAAGATCCTTGATCCCGTCAATGACTGCCGGTACGAAGTCTGACGTATCGAACTTATCCTCCTGAATCATCGGATCAAGTTGTTTGACCATATTTTCCTTGATCAGCTGATTCAATACGGAAGTATCGGTTACCACGACATCCACCGGATTGCTGCCGGTCATAATTTTCTTCATGCTTTCCAGGTAGTCCGGCTGAACATATGGCTGTGAGTAGTCCTGGTAACGGTATTGACTTTGGTCGATGGCCGGTACAACCTCGATGCGAACATTGTGCGTGAACTCATACACATCGGTATACTGCTGGCGGAAATAAGAATCGTCATATCCCCCGTAAAGCACGCCGATGCGCAGCACTTTCTCCTGCTCAGGGTCTGCCGCTTTGCTGCCGTTACAGCCAGCCAACAGGCCAAGCGCCAGCGTGGCAGCCAGCGATACGGACAATAATTTCTTGAACCTCATGATGGATCCCCCTCCAATGATTTAGGTGCTGTAATAATGATTTTCTCTCCGTCAAACTCCATGCTCGCCCGTCCGTTGATCCCGACGGATTCCAGATATTCCTTCGGAACCTGTAAGCGTCCGACGCGGTCAACCACAACAAAGGCTTCGTGAACCTCCTGCAATCCCCCGCCTAGCTCTGCTGCCGCCAAATCCAGATTCGGATTACGCTTCAGGAATTCGGTGCTCGTTAAGCCGTCGCGGATGGCGACCACGCGGTCCACCTTCCCGGCCAGGTTCAAATCGTGCGTGACGATGACGACCGTGATGCCGAGCTCCCGGTTCACTTGCCGAAAGATCTGCATGATCTGATCAGAGGTGGCCGTGTCTACCGACCCCGTTGGTTCGTCAGCCAGCAGGAGCTTCGGTCGATTCGACAAAGAGATTGCGATCGCAACCCGCTGCTGCTCCCCGCCGGAGAGTTGATGCAGCTTGTTATGCATCCGGTCCTTTAAGCCAACCCGCTCCAGCAGCTCTTTTGCATAAGCCCGGTCCAGCTTACCGGTGAGCAGCATCGGCATCTCCACGTTCTCCAGCGCGGTTAAATAGGGCAGCAGGTTGCGGGCGTTGTTCTGCCAAACAAAGCCAACGGTGTTGCGTTTATATTCCACCAGTTGGTCATCGCGGATCTTTAGCAGATCCCAGCCTCCAACGGTAACCTGACCAGCTGACGGGCGATCCAGCCCGCCCAGAATATTCAGCAGCGTTGATTTGCCGCTGCCGCTGTTGCCGATGATCGCCATCATCTCGCCTTGTTCAACGGTTAAGTTTAAGCCTTGGAGCGCCACAACTTCGATATCTTCGGATTTGAAAATCTTGACGAGTCCTTCGCAATGAATCATCTCTTAGCGCTCCTCTCCCATTTTTACCGCCTGATGCACGCGCAGGCGCCGGATTTGCCAGAGTAGCAGGCCGGCTCCCATCAGGAGCATCACGAACACAACGACATAAAGCTGAAGCGTGTCTTGGTTATCGAATACGATTCGGAACGGCGGAACTTGCGTTGTGACATTATCCGCAGTTTGCAGGAACGGCAAGTATAGCTTGCCGGCAATCTTCCCGATCACGATCCCGAGCACGATGGATAAGCCTGCTGTCAAGATCTGTTCGGCCAGCAGCATAAACGTCAGCTGCTTGCGGGATAAGCCCATCGCCCGCAAGATCCCGAACTGGACGACCCGGCCCGATAAGTTGAAAAACCAGTACAACACGTATCCGATCAACGAAACGATAACCGAGACGAGGAAGCCGAGGCTTAAGATTCCAAATACACCTCCCCGGGTTGGGTGCTTGCTTTGGGCCGCCAATTCACTGCGGACATCATCAACCGAATAAAGCTCAATTCCTTCCTCCGCCAGCTTCGGAATCAGCGGGGCGACTTTGGCCCCCGGCTTCATCTTCAGCCAGACTTCATAAGGAATAAGCGGAACTTGATCGTAGATATAGTCCAAATTCGCAATGATAAACGGCGTTTGATCCGGATATTGACTTGGCCAATACGGGATAATCCCGTATACGGCAAATTCCACCGCTTGCTCACCCAAGGCGACCGTGAACACGTCTCCCGGCTTCAGCTTGTATTTCTCCGCCAAGTTCGACGGGACTAAAGCTGCGCTTTCGTTCATCCCGAGAAAGTTCAAATAATTGTAGGGATGCGTGGGGAACAGGTCGTTCCGGAACCAGGCCACTTTGGCGAAATCGACATTGTCGATCCCCATTACATTCCCTTGGCCTGCCGAACGGCCGGAGATGATGATGTTCCCCTTCGTTTGGAGCACACGTGCCGCATGCTCGACGCCATCCAGCCTCCGAAAGATCTCAAACGGGGGCTCGGAATAGATCAGTTTGGACGGGGGTGGATTTTGCCCGCCGCCGCCCGGACCGCCGCCAGGTACTCCACCCGGGTTCCCGCCGCCGCCCGGAGCTCCCGAGCCGCCGCCTTGACCTTGGCCGGAGCCTCCTTGTGAAGGACGGGTGATTTCCGGCGTGCCTTCCCATACTGTTCGCATAATCACATCCGCTCCATATTTATAGAGCGTCCGCTCCGTCGAATTCAGATCGATCGTCCGAGCAGCTGAAGCGTTATATACACCAAGCCCCAGCGTCAGAACGAGCAGAATCATCAGCGGATAATAGGAAGAAGACGACCTGGACAGTTGCGTCAAACTTAAATAGTAAGGAACCGGCAACCACTTTTTGCCGATCCAGCCGATCAGCTTCAATAACCACGGGAACACCCGCAGGAAAAACAGTCCGATGGAGAAAATCGCCAGCGCCGGTACGAAGAAGAGGAACGGTTGAACCTGCAGCTCATCCGTCGTCATCCCCGTCTGGAACGTCAGCATCTGCCGCTCATTAAACAGGTAGTACCCATAACCCGAAATCACCATCAAGACGATATCGATAAACCAGCGTTGCCAAAAGGGCGCCCGATCGGAGCGCGCTTGCTTCTGCTTCGCCTTGACAATCGAGGAACGGGCGAAGGAAATTGCCGGCAGCAGCGTCGACAAGATCGCGATCACAACCGCCACCGCCCCCAACACCAAGGCGTCGGCATTAAATCCTACCGGAATGGACTTGCGGTTCACGAACGTCAGGAAGCCGTCCGCCGAGCCGATGCTCTTTGACATAAACCAGCCGAGCAAAGGGCCTGCAATCAGTGCAACCACACCAAGGATCAGGCTCTCAAATAAATAGATGAAAATAATCTGCTTCGTAGAAGCACCGCGGCTGCGCAGAACAGCGATGTCACTTTGCTGCTTGTCGAGCGCCTGACGAGCGTTCATCACGATGAAATAGAACACCATGGCAATCATCGGTGCCGCCAGGGTAAACAGCAGCGTCTGCATTTGCAGGCTCTGCTTGCGGAAGTCGTTCAGCAGACTGCCGAAGGAGACATCCACCTTCGTATCTTTCAGCTTCTGATATAACTCTACATTCAGCCGCTCCAGCGTATCCGATAGCGGCGACAGCTGACTCGTCTTGATCTCACCAAGATCAAAAGCGTAATACCAGCTGGAGCTATGCAGCGGAATCGACAATCGATTCAGCAGTCCTTCATTAAAGGCTTGATCCGAGATGTAGAAACTGTTCATCATCCCTTCAAAGCCTTGGTACCAATACGGATCATTCTCATTCTCCGGCTGGAAGGTGCCAACAATCTTCACCTTAAGCGTCACATCCACGCCGCTGTACACCGGATACTCCATCACATCGCCAACGTGCAGATCCTGACGGTACATCGCTTCCTCCAGCATCAGAGCCTCAAGCGTATCGCCATCCCCCTGATCCGAAAACAACCGGCCGCCGGATATTGTCACATGATCCTGTAAACCGCTCATGGACACGATGGACATCGTCCGCGTACGGCTCGCGTCAACCTTGGTTGGATCCTCCGGAAACACCTCCGTACTGCGGATGGATCTGGTGTTCACGTAAGCGTCAAACGGGAAGCCGATTTGCTCCGGCACCTCGTCGACAATGTATTGATTGACGGCGGATAGTGCACCCAAATCCGTCTTGGTACCGCCCGGCGCCTGGTAGCTCATGATCAACGAACCTGCGGGCAGCCCTTCGCTCTCCGCTTTCAGGGTGGTCGCAACGACCCGCTTCAGCGAACCGTCGGAATACATCGGAATGCTGACCGTAAACGAGACAGCGACGATGAGGCCCAAGAGTGTACTTAACGTCAGCCATTTCGTGTTCCACATTTTGCGGAACAACAAGCGTAATAAAGGAAGTCCCATTAACGACCCACTACTTTCTGCCCCGGCGTGAGTCCTTTAACAATTTCCACGTCGGTCGAGGTTT
Organism: Paenibacillus phoenicis; assembly: GCF_034718895.1. Taxonomy (NCBI): domain Bacteria; kingdom Bacillati; phylum Bacillota; class Bacilli; order Caryophanales; family Paenibacillaceae; genus Paenibacillus; species Paenibacillus phoenicis. The sequence goes on from NZ_JAYERP010000001.1 coordinate 1,969,347, forward strand.
GCAAACCCACCTCAACATCGGCTTCACGTTTCGAACCGTCTTCCTCTACAACCTGGACGTAAGTACGCGAGCCGATCGTCCGCAGGGCGGAAATCGGAATTAACACTGCGTGTTCCTTGCGTTCCGTTACAATGGACACGCTAAGCGGCCGTCCACGTTCAAGCCCCTCCGGCCATTTGTCCAGTTCCACGATCAGGTACTTATCGATCGTATCTTTCTCTGGAGGGGTGCCGCTTCCGCCGCCGTTATCGTTGTCGGACGATCCGGTATCCACCGGCATCACCTTCACTTTACCATCGAACACACCCATCGCATTAATATCAACCTTGGCTTTCATGCCAACGGCAATCTTCGCTAAATCCTCCTTGGCAAACTGAGCTGCCACTACCAACGAGGACGTGTCGGACAGCACGGCTACCGTATCATATGCTTTGATAGCGGCGCCTTTCTGGGCGGAGACGGAAATGATCGTTCCGGAGAACGGCGCACGGAGTGTGCCGTCGGCGATCGTTTTCTCCAAATCCTCCAGCTCTTGGCGCTGTTCCTCAAAGACGATGGCGGCCTCCTCAAATTCGATCGGGTCCTTCTCGTCCTTCGTGCGCAGCAGCTCCTTCATGGAGATTTCCTGCTTGCGGAACTCCAGCTTCTTCTTCCGCAATTCCTTCTGCAAATCTTCGACATCCAGCTGAATGAGGGCATCGCCTTTCTTGACTTTGTCGCCCGCCTTTACCAGCACTTCCTTCACGTGAAGATTATCCTCTGTGAAAAATAACGGCTCCTCGCGCTGGCTCATGATCTTCCCGACCGCGCTGACGCTAAGCTCGATCGTCTCCGTGCGCACCTCGTACTCCGGCTTCTTCGAGATTGTCGGCGGCGTGATCACCGGCAGGTCCTCCTCCGCCTCTTCGTCCGGCAGCAAGGCGCAGCCTGTGGACGCAATTAACGTCAGGGACAGGGCGAATACCCCAAGCGTTCGAACCAGCCTCATCCCCCCTTTTTTATTCGATAAATCTGCCATCCACCATTTCGTAAACATGGTCCGCTACCTCCAGGATTGTAGGATCGTGAGTGGTCATACAGATCGTCACGCGTTCGGTCTGTATGATGTTCTTGAATACTGCCATGACTTGTGCTCCCATTTGCGAATCGAGGTTGGCCGTTGGTTCATCCGCCAACAACAGCTTTGGGCGATGGGCGATCGCTTTGGCGATGGCCACCCGCTGCTGTTCGCCCCCGGATAATTCGAACGGGCGGTGAAACATCCGTTTCCCGAGCCCGACGAGCTCCAGGCAATGCTTAACGCGCGGCTTCCATTCCTGAGGCGGAACTCCTGCCATACGCAGCGACAGTTCGACATTCTCCCAGGCAGACAGCAGCGGAAGCAAAGCATAGGCTTGGAAAATAAAGCCGATCTGATTCCGGCGCAGCAATGTACGCTTATCGTCGTTCAGCTCATGAAGCGGCTGGCCGCGGAACCAGATTTCACCGGAAGTCGGCTGATCCAATCCGCCAAGCATGTTGAGCAACGTCGTTTTGCCCGAGCCGGAGCGGCCTTTGAGCATCACCAGCTGGCCTGAAAGCACTTCCATGTCAATTCCCTTCAATACCTGGATTTCTCCTCCGCCCACCGGGAATGATCGGTGAACGTCTTTGACCGACAGAATCGGTCCGGTCTCCCTCTCTGCCTCCTCCTCGTGCACATCTTGGGCTGCAATAACCTCGGCATCTGCTTCTGCTAAGGCCGTCTTCTCCACGGCAGCGGCGGTCTCCCCCTCCGCACTTTCCGGTACCGGAGAATCAGCTCCGGGCTGAACTTCGACTTTTTCTTTTTTGCGAAGCCATCGCATCATTGTGTATCGGTCTCCCATTTCCCTAATTTGTGCTTCTCCTCTTCTTCCTTTACTTCCTTTTCTTGGATTTCTTGGTCTAGTTGGCCTTGTCTAACAATACATTCACGTCTTGCATTATAAACGAATTAGGATGGCAAAAAGTTACAAGGTCATTAACGAAATCGTTAAATTTTTACCATATTTTTCGCACTGATGAATGGTTACAATTCTGTTAGAATTAAGGAGATTTCTACTAATTTCGGCAAGGAGAACTACTTCATGAAAAAAAAGATTCCCATCCTGCTCGCGGTAACGCTCTTATTCACCAATGCCGTTCTTCGGCAAGAGCCGGCCGCTGCCGATCTCCCCTTTAACGATATTTCAAACAGCTATGCGAAAGACGCAATCCTCCGCTTAAACGCGAACAATGTGATGAAAGGAACCTCAGGTTCAGAATTTTCTCCAACCCGCTCCATCACCCGGGCCGAGTTTATGACCACGTTGACGCGAATCTTTAAGGTGGAAGCGGCCAAATCCGCTGTTCCCGCCTATCGCGATGTACCAAGAAGCGCCTGGTACTACGGCACGATCCAAGCAGCCACGGAGCTTGGGCTTACCAACGGCTTGGGAGACGGGATCTTTAAGCCAAACCAGCCGTTAACCCGGCAGGAAGCCGCTTCATGGATCGTCCGCGCATTAAAACAAAACGCTGCCGGGAATTCGTCCTCCGGTTACAAGGATGAAGCGATGATCGCGACTTGGGCCAAGCCTTCGGTCAGCTCGATTACCGAGCTTGGTTTGATGCAGGGCAGCGACGGATTATTTCATCCAACACAGCCGATTACCCGACAGGAGACCGCCGTTATCCTGGATCGCCTGCTGCAGGACACCCGATGGACCGATGCGCTCGCGGCTAACGCGAACGAGGCAATCAAGCTTGGTTGGCAATTCGGTCAATCGACCGAGGCCTACAAGAAAGCGGTGCTGAAATCGAACGTGAATGTGCTGGTGCCTCGGTGGTTTTTTCTCGAAAGTACCGGCAAATTATCCGACTCCAGCGTCCCGTCCCTCGTAACCTGGGCAAAAAATAACGGCAAACAGGTTTGGGCCATGGTCGGAAACCGATTTGATCAGGAAACGACACATAAGCTTCTGGCTTCCAGCTCGCTTTCTTCCGAAGCGATCCAAACCTTGAAGTCCTACGTTCAAAAATACGGGCTGCATGGCATCAACGTCGATTTCGAAAATGTCGCAGCTTCCGATCGAAGCTTGTATACGGCCTTTATCGCCAAACTGGCACAGGAGCTTCATTCCGTCTCTGCCGTCTTGTCCGTAGATTTACCGCCGGATCTCGACACCGACTGGTCGGACGCTTACAATTACACGGAACTGGCGAAGAGCGCCGATTACCTTGTGATTATGGCCTACGACGAGCACTGGGGCGGATCTGCCGCCGGTTCCATCGCATCGCTTGGCTGGGTGGAGAACCACCTTCAAAAGCTGCTCGCCCAAATCCCCTCCGACCAACTCATTATGGGGATGCCGCTATATACGCGGGATTGGAGCCTAAGCAGCACTGGAGCTACGTTGTCTTCCGAGGACATCACCCTCGCGGATCAAAATAACCGGATCAACCAATACGGCCTGAAGCCGAAATGGAACGACACGTTGGGCCAGTACACCATGGAGTATCGCAAGAACGGCACGATCCACAAAATTTGGCTGGAGGATGCCCGTTCCCTTTCGGAGAAGCTGAGGTTAGGCGCGAAGTTGGGAGTGGCCGGTTATGCTTACTGGCACATCGGCGGCGAATCGCCGGACATCTGGACGAGTCTGAAAAACGCGGAGAAATACGCAGGATATTCGTTTAAGTAACAAGCAATCATATGTAAATCATACGTTAAAGAAATGACCACCTTTGAGACAGAGCGATGCTGCTTCTCTTGGGTGGTCTTTTGGTGAAGGGCTATTGTTTAGACAAAAAAACAGCCCCTGCTGGAGAGCCCTGCAAAAGTCAACCTAAAATCTGTAAAAAGACAAACCCCGTGCCACGTAGGTACTGGGTTTGTTATATAATAAAAAGAAACCGAGAGAGATGGGACCATTGCTACAGTCTGCCAAACAAATGACGGCATCTTTCCATGCCGAACTATACAAACTCATTCCCGAAGACCATCAATTGCGTAAAATTCATGAAGTCATCGACTTCTCTTTCATTCATGAACTAGTTCGTTCTTCTTACTCTGAATATTATGGGAGACCGGCTAACGAGCCAGAGCTCCTGTTTCGTTTGCTGTTTTTGCAGGTTCTTACAATCTGTCCGACGAACGGATGATCCAAGAAGCACAGGTAAACCTTGCTTATGCGGCAAAACGCCTATTCCGTGTCGTAGTCAAAAAGCATCCGAAGCTCGAAAAGAAACTCCCGCGGCTACCGGAACTGAAGAAAGATCAGGAGGATGCGGATTTCGTGATTTGCCCGGCAGGTGAGCACAGTATTCGTAAAGCTTTACAAGGAAGCAAGAAAAGTGGCGAAAGCCGTTCACTTGTCTTTTACTTCGATACGGAGAGGTGCAAGACTTGCCCGCTTAGAGAAGGTTGCTTGAAACCGGGAGCGAAAAGCAAGACCTATTCCATTCGGATCGTGGCAGAGCACTTCAAGGAACAAATCGAATTTGAGAACAGTGATACGTTTAAAGAACGCATTCGCCGCCGACCGATCATTGAACATAAGAATGCCGAACTGAAAAGATTTCATGGGATGACCAAGGCCAAATACCGTGGTCTATTTCGCATGCGAATACAAGCCGTACTTACCGCTTTCGTGGTAAATTGTGAAGCGAATGGTAAAGCTGAAAGAACAAATACAGCCCGCCTCTTAAAGGAGAACGGACTGCATTTATTTGTTTTATGCCACATCTTAGTCGGAAGCCCCAGCGTCTTATGCCCTCAACCCAAAATGAGGGTGTTTTGCAGGGCTCTTCTGCTGGGGGTTGCTAACATACACTATGCATTTCCGAAGGAAGCCGGGTCTTGCCGCCAGGACTTTAATAGCTCCAGGTCTTCCGGCTGAATATCCCCGCGCTGTACGGCCACATCCATCAATGCCGTATAGTTGGATAAGGTTTGCAGCGGGATGTCGGCTTCAGCAAACGCCTGCACCGCTTTATCGAGCTGATAGCTGAAGATCGCCAGCACGGCCAACGGTTCTGCACCCGCATCACGCACCGCCTGCGCCGCTTTGATCGAGCTGCCGCCGGTAGAGATCAAATCCTCGATGACGACGACCTTCTGCCCTGGCTTAATCAGGCCTTCGATTTGATTCTCCTTGCCATGTCCTTTCGCCTTATCGCGAATATAGGCCATCGGCAGCCCCAGCTTCTGCGCCGTAAACGCGGCATGCGGAATGCCGGCCGTAGCCGTTCCAGCGATCACCTCGGCCTCCGGATAGTCTTTACGGATCAGCGCGGCAAACGATTCAGCGATCAGATCGCGGATATGAGGATAGGACATCGTGAGACGGTTGTCGCAATAAATTGGCGATTTGATCCCGGAGGTCCAAGTAAACGGCTGATGCGGACGAAGCGCAACGGCTCCGATCTCCAGCAGGCTGCTGGCAATTTGCGCTTCGACGGATGGGGTATTTGTCATGCTACATCATCTCCTTAATGATCGTCTCCGCGGCTTCACGCGGGTTGGGGGCGGCGATGATCGGGCGGGCAACGACGATATAGTCCGTGCCTTGCGCCATCGCTTCGCCAGGGGTTAACGTGCGCGTTTGATCGCCTTTGGGGCTGTTCGCCGGACGAATCCCCGGTGTCACCGTCAGGAAGGCTTGTCCGCACTTCTCCTTAATTGCTGTAACCTCCAGCGGGGAGGCGACCACACCGTCCAAACCGGCTGAACGGGCCAGGTCCGCGTAATGCACGACAGAGGCTTCGACTTCGCCCGGGATGCCGATCTGCTCATTCATCACTTGCTTGCTGGTGCTCGTCAGCTGCGTAACCGCGATGATCTTCGGCATCGCCAGCGACGGGTCGGCTTCCAACGCCGCCAACGCTCCTTCTTTCGCCGCCTTCATCATATCGAGCCCTCCGGCAGCATGCACGTTAAACAGATCTACGCCGAGCTTGGTGACGCTGTTGGCACCACCTCTTACGGTGTTGGGAATATCATGCATTTTAACATCGAGAAAAACGGAGTATCCCCGCTGCTTTAATTCCCGGATCAGCTCCGGACCCGCCGCGTAGAATAGCTGCAGCCCCACCTTCATGAAGCAAGGGATGCCTTCCAGCTCCTTCAGCAGCTTCCGCGCCTGCTCCGCATCAGGGACATCGAGGCCCACGATCAGCTTCCCGGCCGCTTCTTCAAACGAACGCAAATCCGCTCTCCTCCATTCATGCTTGCGGCTCCGAAGCATCCTGCTTCCGAGCCGCCTTTTTCTTTGTCCTCTAACAGACCTGAGAGACCTTATTTATCCATTTCCCGGCTATTTCCCGCTGTAACGGACTCCATGGACTTTATTCAGCCCTCATGGAGCCACTCAGCTGCGATTTAAGCGAAATAAGGTCTCCTCGGTCCGTTAGAAATCACCATACGCTTAAAATCAGGTCAATAACGCCTCTGGTGTCCGTTAGCGCCTGCGATTAAAGCGCGGGCATCGCTTGGGAAGAGAAGTTGATCGTCTCCAACATCTCCAGCAGCGCCCGAACCGTATCCAGCGAGGTCATGCAGACAACGCCGTTCTCCACCGCTTCCCGGCGAATCCGGAAGCCATCGCGCTCCGGCTCTTTGCCCTTCGTCAAGGTGTTGATTACGAAGTGAGCTTCTCCGTTCCGGATCAGATCGAGGATGTTCGGCACCCCTTCGGACAGCTTGTAAACCGTCGTCACATGAATCCCCGCCTCGATCAGCGCAGAAGCTGTACCGTCGGTAGCAATGATCTTGTACCCCAGGCGGTAGAAGCCGTGCAACAGCTCAACCGCTTCTTGCTTATCCTTGTCGGCTACCGTAGCGATAATCGCCCCGGTCGAAGGAATCTTCATTCCCGCGCCGATCAAGCCTTTATACAGCGCCTTGGCGTATTGCGGATCGCGGCCCATGACCTCGCCGGTCGATTTCATTTCCGGCCCCAGCGTCGGCTCAACACGGCGCAGCTTCGCGAAGGAGAATACCGGCACCTTCACCGCAACCTGATGGCTTTCCGGCCACAGGCCATTGGAGTAGCCCAAGTCGCTTAGCTTCGTACCGAGAATACATTGAGTTGCCACGTTTGCCATTGGAATGTTTGTCACTTTGCTCAGGAACGGTACCGTACGCGAAGAGCGCGGGTTCACCTCGATGACAAACACTTCGTTGTTGTAGATCACGAACTGGATGTTCACCAGACCCACCGTCTTCAGCTCGCGGGCGATTTTGACCGTGATCTCAACGATCTTCTCCTTCAGCTCTGCCGACAGATGCTGCGGTGGATACACGGCAATCGAGTCCCCGGAGTGAACCCCGGCACGTTCGATATGCTCCATGATCCCCGGGATCAGCACCGTCTCCCCATCGCTGATAGCGTCGACCTCTACCTCTTTACCTAGCATATAGCGGTCGATCAGGACCGGATGCTGCGGATTGATGTTCACCGCTTCTTCCATGTAGCGCAGCAATTCCTGGTCGGAGTAGACGATTTCCATCGCCCGGCCGCCCAGTACATACGAAGGTCTAACCAGTACCGGATAACCGAGCGCTTGAGCGGTTCCAACCGCTTCTTCTACAGAGGTTACCGTGCTGCCCTTCGGCTGAGCGATGCCCAGCTTCGACAGGAGCGCTTCGAACTTCTTGCGATCCTCCGCTTCGTCGATGCTTTCCAGCGAGGTTCCGAGGATGCGAACGCCTGCCGCTTGCAGCGGCGCCGCCAAGTTGATCGCCGTTTGGCCGCCGAACTGAACGATAACGCCCACCGGCTTCTCCTCTTCGATGACGTTCATGACATCCTCGAAGAACAGCGGTTCAAAGTAGAGGCGATCCGACGTGTTAAAGTCCGTGGATACCGTCTCCGGGTTGTTGTTGATGATTACCGCTTCGTAGCCGGCTTTTTGAATCGCCCAAACCGCGTGTACCGTCGAGTAGTCAAACTCGATGCCTTGCCCGATACGAATCGGTCCGGAGCCAAGCACCACGATCTTCTCTTTGTCCGTTTGAACGACTTCGTTCTCCGTTTCATAGGTCGAGTAGTAGTAAGGCGTAGAGGCTTCAAATTCAGCCGCGCACGTATCTACCATTTTGTAAACCGGCTTCAGTCCATGCTCCTTGCGGAAGCTCCTCACTTCAGCCTCCGTCAGGTGCGTGCCTGTCGGCTGTCCGGCGGCACGCAGTTCGGCAATCGCCCGGTCAGTAAACCCTAAGCGCTTCGCTTCATACAGCGTTTCATAGGAAAAGAACTCTTCTCCCGCAATCCGTTTCTCGAATTCCACCAAACGCTCGATTTTATCAAGGAACCACCAGTCGATTCCGGTCAGATCATGAATGAGCTGCAGCTTGTAGCCGCGGCGGAACGCTTCGGCAATCAGGAACAGTCGCTCGTCGTCCGCTTTGATCAAGCGATTTCTCAGCGTTTCATCGTCGATCTTCTCCACGCCTTTCAGATAGAGGCGATGCGTGCCGATCTCAAGCGAACGGACCGCTTTATGAATCGACTCTTCGAAGGTCCGGCCAATCGCCATGACTTCGCCGGTCGCTTTCATCTGCGTGCCCAGCTTGCGGTTGGCGTGAACGAATTTATCAAACGGCCAGCGCGGGATTTTGCTGACGATGTAGTCCAGCGTCGGCTCGAAGCAGGCGTATGTCTGCCCCGTAACCGGGTTGATGATTTCGTCCAGCGTGTAGCCCAGCGCGATTTTGGCTGCCATTTTCGCGATCGGATAACCCGTCGCTTTAGACGCGAGCGCCGACGAACGGCTGACCCGCGGATTTACTTCGATGACGTAGTATTGGAAGCTTTGCGGATCCAGTGCGAACTGCACGTTACAGCCGCCTTCGATGTTCAGCGCGCGGATAATCTTCAGCGAAGCCGAACGGAGCATTTGATACTCGCGGTCAGACAGCGTTTGGCTTGGCGCAACGACGATACTGTCCCCGGTATGTACGCCCACCGGGTCGAAGTTCTCCATGTTGCAGACAACGATACAGTTGTCGTTCGCATCGCGCATCACTTCGTATTCGATTTCCTTCATGCCGGCGATCGATTTCTCGATCAAGCATTGGCCGATCGGGCTGTAACGAATCCCCGACGCTACCGTCTCGCGCAGCTCCTCTTCCGTAGCGCAGATCCCGCCGCCGGTACCGCCCAGCGTATACGCCGGACGAACGATTACCGGATAGCCAATTTCGTTTGCGAATTCCAGCGCTTCTTCCACCGAGGTGATGATCGCGCTTTCCGGCACCGGCTGCTCCAGCTCGCGCATCAGCTCGCGGAACAGGTCGCGGTCTTCCGCTTTCTCAATCGAGGTCAGCTGTGTGCCAAGGAGCTTCACATTCTCGCGCTCCAGCACGCCTGCGCGGGCCAGCTCCACCGCCATGTTCAGACCGGTTTGCCCGCCGAGCGTGGGCAGCAAGCCGTCCGGCCGCTCCTGGCGAATGATTTGGGTGACGAATTCCAGCGTGATCGGTTCAATATAAACCTTGTCGGCCATGTTGGTGTCGGTCATGATCGTCGCCGGGTTGCTGTTGATCAGCACCACCTCGACGCCCTCTTCCTTCAGCGCTTGGCAAGCTTGCGTTCCGGCGTAATCGAACTCAGCCGCCTGACCGATAACGATCGGTCCGGAACCGATGACGAGAATTTTCTTAAGGTCTTTGTTGATCGGCATTGATTTACAGTTCTCCTTTCGCAGCGGCCATCAGTTCGGCTTGGCGAGGCTTTTGCGGATTTTGCCGCTTGTGCTCGCGGATCATCTCGATGAATCGGTCGAACAGGTAGCTGTTATCGTACGGTCCCGGTGCCGCCTCTGGGTGGTATTGCACAGAGAAGGCCGGGTATTTCTTATGCTTCAAGCCTTCGATGGTTTTGTCATTGTTGTTGATATGCGTCACTTCCAGCTCCGTCCCCGCGATGGACGCTTCGTTGACGGTGTATCCATGGTTTTGCGACGTGATGTAGCAGCGGCCGGTGGCCAGCTCTTTCACCGGGTGGTTCCCGCCGCGATGGCCAAATTTCAGCTTTTCCGTATCGGCGCCGCAGGCGAGGGCAAACAGCTGGTGACCCAGGCAAATGCCGAAGATCGGGTATTCGCCAAGCAGCTCGGAAATCATCTTCACCGCATGCGGCACGTCTTTCGGGTCCCCCGGTCCGTTCGACAGCTGGATCCCGTCTGGATGCAGGCGGCGGATTTCATCCGCGGTCGTATCATGCGGGACGATCACCACGTCGCAGTCGCGTTTGTTCAGCTCGCGCAGAATGCCGCTTTTCGCGCCGAAGTCGACCAGCACGATGCGTTCCTTCGAGCCGGGACTGCTGTACACGTGCTTCGTCGAGGTTTGCGCCACTTGATTGCGCAGCTCGGCGATGCTGGTCGCCAGCATCATTTCTTTTAATTCCTCCACCGATTTATTTGAGGTCGTCAAAATCCCTCTCATCGTCCCCTGATGGCGGATAAGTCGCGTCAGCATGCGCGTATCGATGTCGGCAATGCCGGGAATTCCGTATTCCTTCAGCAGGTCACCCAAATTGTACTGTGCCCGCCAGTTGCTTGGGGTCGGTTCATAGCGGCGAACGACAAAGCCGTGGATCGACGGCGTAATCGATTCAAAGTCATCGCGCGAAATGCCGTAGTTCCCGATCAGCGGATACGTCATCGTAACGATTTGTCCGCAATAGGAAGGATCCGACAGCACCTCTTGGTACCCCGTAATTCCCGTATTAAAAACGACCTCGCCGGTTTTGTCTCCTTCCGCTCCGAATGAGGTTCCGGTAAACAACGTGCCGTCCTCCAACAATAGTCTTGCCTGCATCCTGAAGCACTCCTTTATCCATAAGCTTAACTACTATTTTCTTATCCGCCCGTTAACGGGTCAGTTCTCGTTCATCGTTCCATACCAGTCTTCCTCGGACGATCGTTGCGACCGGCCAGCCCTTCAGCTTCCAACCGGCAAACGGGGTGTTGCGTCCCTTTGAGGCGAAGTCCTCAGGATCAACCGTCCGTTCCGCCTCCAGATCAACGATCGTCAGATCCGCTGGAGCTCCTGGAACCAAACGTCCGGCTTCCAGGCCAAACACCCGCGCCGGATCCGCAGTCATCCGCTGCACCAGCATCTCCAGACTCCAGCGGCCAGTTGCCACAAACTTCGTATACAGCAGCGGGAAGGCCGTCTCAAAACCAACGATGCCAAACGGTGCCAGCTGCATGCCTTTCGCTTTTTCCTCTTCGCTGTGCGGAGCATGGTCCGTTACGATGATGTCGATCGTGCCGTCCTCCAGCGCGGCGATGCAGGCTTCCACATCTCGGCGGGAACGCAGCGGCGGGTTCATTTTCCAGTTGGCATCCAATCCGGGGATATCCTCCTCCGACAAAACCAGATGGTGCGGACACACCTCCGCGGTGACGTTGATGCCAAGCTGCTTCGCCTGACGAATCAGCCGAATCGACTGCTCCGTGCTGACGTGGCACACATGGTAGTGAACCCCGGTCGCTTCCGCCAGCAAAATATCCCGCCCGACATGAATCGCCTCCGATTCGTTCGGGATCCCTTTCAGTCCGTGCTTGCGGGCGAATTCCCCTTCAGCCACCGGCGCACCTTCCACCAGTGAATTGTCTTCGCAGTGGGCAATCACCGGCATCCCAAGCGCAGCGGCCTGCCGCATCGCATCCTTCATCATTTGCGCGCTTTGCACGCCCACGCCGTCATCGGTGAAGCCGATAGCACCGGCCTCTTTCAAAGCGGCAAAGTCCGTCAGCTCGCGGCCCAGCTCGCTTTTGGTGATCGCCGCATAAGGCAGCACGTTCACCAGCCCGGCTTCCTCAGCCTTCTGCTTCACATAGCGGACTGTGTCCGGATTGTCGGTCACCGGCCGAGTGTTCGGCATGCAAGCGATGGTGGTGAATCCCCCTTTCGCTGCCGAACGCGAACCGCTTTCGATCGTTTCTTTATGTTCATACCCCGGTTCCCGCAAATGGACGTGCATATCGATAAATCCCGGAGTGACCAGTCTGCCTCCTGCATCGATCACCTGCGTCCCTTCCTCGGCGACCGGCTGCTCAATGGGTCCGGTTTTCTCGATGTTCGAGATCACTCCGTTTTCGATGACGATTTGAGCGAATTCTTGTTCTCCTTGTTCGTTTAAGATCTTGGCATTCATTACGACAAGCCGCATTCTGTTTTCTCCCCCCGCTGATTTTGAAGTACGATCCGAAAAATAACGTCCATCGCCCGTCGCCTAAGCTTCCAGGCACTCTACCTATTTGCTACAGCAAAGCGCGTTCCAGAACCGCCATGCGGATTGGAACCCCGTTTTGCATCTGCTTGAAGATGCGGGATTGCGGGTGCTCCACCACCGCATCGTCGATCTCAACGCCCCGGTTCACTGGTGCCGGGTGCATGATCAGCGCGTGCGGCGCAAGGCTCGCGGCCCGCTCCTCCGTCAAGCCGTAATGCAGTCGATATTCTTCGGCCGACTTAATCAGCCCGCCAACATGGCGTTCCAGCTGCACTCGCAGCATCATCACCACATCGGCGCAAAGCGCTTCGTCCATCGGAACGTAAGGCGCATACGCGCTGAGCTCCGGTGCTTGCATATTGTCCGGCGCGCACAGCTTCACTTCGGCGCCGAATTTTTGCAGCGCCCACAGATTCGAACGTGCAACCCGGCTATGCTTGATATCCCCGATGATCGATACCTTCAGCCCGCCGAGTTCCCCGAAGTGCTGCCTCATCGTATATAGATCCAGCAGCGCTTGCGTCGGATGCTCATTGTTGCCGTCTCCGGCATTCACCAGCGGTACCGATACCCGCTTCGCCAACTCCTCCAGCACACCGATCGGCTTCAACCGGATCACCCCGGCGTCAATCCCCATCGATTCCAACGTGCGAACCGTGTCGTAAATCGACTCGCCTTTCTCTACGCTGGAGGCGGCTGCCGCGAAGTTCAGCACCTGGGCACCCAGCCGTTTCTCTGCCATCTCAAACGAGAAGCGGGTGCGCGTACTGTTTTCGAAAAACATATTCGCAACAAAGTGCTCCTTCAGCACCGGAATCATCTTCTCTTCCTTGGCATCCCAATAGGCGGCCCGGTCGAGAATCGAGGAAATTTCCGCTGTGCTTAAATCCTTCAGCCCGAGGAGGCTGCGTTCTTTCAGTGCGGTTGCGGTCAGCGCCATCTTAGTTCCCCTCCCGTGCATGCAGGATGCGAACCAGATCGGTGCCGTCATGCTCGGTCAAGAGCACTTCGATTTCTTCCGATCGCGAGGTTGGAACGTTCTTGCCAACGTAATCAGCCCGGATCGGCAACTCCCGGTGTCCCCGGTCGGCGAGCACCGCCAACTGGATCGACTCCGGACGGCCGCAATCCATGATCGCGTCCATGGCAGCCCGAATCGTCCGTCCCGTGTAGAGGACATCGTCGAACAGGATCACTTTCTTGCCTTGAATCGATACCGGGAACGTGGCCTTGGCAGCCCCTTGGGCAGCATCCACTTTGTCGTCGCGATAGTTCGTTACGTCAAGCTCGCCCCATGGAATGGCGGTTCCTTCGATGCTCTCCAAGCGTTCAGCCAGCCGTTTCGCGAGGTAGACCCCTCTTGTTTTGATGCCGGCCAATACACAACCCTCGATGCCTTTGTTACGTTCCAATATTTCATGTGCAATTCTTGTCAGTGCCCTCCGAATCGCGGTTTCGTCCATAATGATATGACTTTCGTTGCTCACAGCTGCGACCTCCTTAGGGATAGGGTCACCTTGCATCGGTCCGTGATAGGCGCATAAAAAAACTCCTTGCCCGATATCCAGGCAAGGAGTCTTCAGCCATAGTTAACCTATGACTATCATGTAGGATTTGGGTATAGAGAACCGACTTAAATAAGCGCAGTTCGCCCATTTCCCCACTCACGTTACCTTGCCAGCCTCACGGGACTGAATTAAAGGTGCTTATGGTTTACATGAATTATGACAGAATGAAAATAGCCTGTCAAGACACCCTGCCGAGTTGGTAACCCCCCGATGCTAAGGTTGATTCATCTCCCGTGTTGAAGCCTGCTGTGATGCAGTTTTTAATAATTATACATTCAATGTTATATTTATTCAACCTTTAGTTTTCCCGGCTTATCCTTGATCTAAAGCTGGTTAATCAGCGCTCACTCCGTTCCTGATCTCTGTATAATCTCCCTAACATTCTGAATATTTAACCGGGATTCCAGGTGATGTAGGACAGCAAGGCCATAACGCAGAACAGGAGACTTGACGTAACGCTGATCAGAAACGCTATTTGGAGAAAAATGGGGCCTCATGCAACGTAACGCTTACAGGGGAGCTTATTTGCGATTTTTCAGTGCAAATGAGGTAGGTTTTGCCTAAATAAGACAGCTGGCCAGCGTTAAACGTAAAAATCTATGATTTTCGCCAAAATAAGCATTCTGGCAAGCGTTAGAGCAAAAGCGGCACCGGCATCGGCATCAACAACAGCAACAGCAACAGCAGCAGTAACCAGTAGCTGCAACAGCAAAACCAACATCAGCATCAGCAGAACCCATCAGCACCACAGCAGCAACAACATCAGCAACAGCATCAGCAACAACATCAGCAACAACATCAGCAACAACATCAGCAACAACATCAGCAACAACATCAGCAACAACATCAGCAACAACATCAGCAACAGCATAATCAACAGTAGCCCCCAGCTCCAGCAGAACCTGCACAGCACCGGCACACCACCACTAGCATCAAAAGCATCAGAATCAGCAACACAAACACCAACACTAGTATCAGCCACCAGCAGCAACAGCGGAATCCTCAAATCACACATCCTCCACACAAATCAAAAAACGCCCCTTGGATCAACCCAAGAGGCGTTATGGTCTAATTTCTTCTCTTAAAAAATAAACTTCAAATCGCCAAGGCGGCGTTTGATTTCGGAAATGACGCGGCGTTCTTCTTCTTCACCGTCGGCGATAAACGTCACGGAGAACCGCACGTAATGGCCGGCATCGTCCCACGGCACCGTGGAAATCAGCTTCTCCCGGATCAAGAACTGCGAGAAGTCTTCGGCCGTCTCAAACGTTGGTCCGCCTTCCACACCCTTCGGCGCTTGCACATAGAGAAAGAACGATCCCTTCGGCTTCTTCGCCTTAAAGCCCAAGTCGTTAAGGGCGTTCACCAGCAGCTCGTGGCGGCGCGAATATTTCTCAGCGATGCGCTCCGTGATTTCCGGATGGGCCAGCCCGTAAGCTGCCGCTTTCTGAATTGCGATAAACTGGCCGGAATCGTTGTTGTCCTTCACGTCGCTGAACGCTTTAATGATCAGCGGGTTGCCGGCAACAAACCCGATTCTCCACCCCGTCATGTTGTACGACTTGGATAAGGAGTGCAGCTCGACACCTACGTCCTTCGCCCCTGGCACGGACAAGAAGCTCAGCGGCTTCAAGCCGTCATAAGTCAAAGCAGCATACGGTGCATCGTGTACGATCACGACATGATATTTCTTCGCCCAGTCCACGACTTTGGCAAAAAACTCCTTTGTCGCGCTCGCGCCCGTCGGATTGTTCGGGTAATTCAAATACATCAGCTTGGCCTTACGTGCGATCTCTTCCGGAATCGCGTCCAAATCCGGCAGGAAGTCATTTTCCTCCGTCAACGGCACCGTATAAACCTCGCCGCCCAAATACTTCGTATGGGTCCCGATAATCGGGTAACCCGGCACGGTCATAATCGTGATATCACCAGGATTGATGAAGCAAGAAGGCAGCATGGCGATCGCCGGCTTGGAGCCGATCGAGTGCACCACTTCCGTAACCGGATCGATGCCTTCAACGCCAAAAACATCATGAAGATACTTTGCCGCCGCTTCCTTGAACTCGGCGATACCGTTGTCAGCGTACCCGCGGTTCTCGCGTTTCGCTGCTTCCTCCGCCAGCTTGGCCACGATGCCCGCATCGGCCATGTCGTCCGGTTCGCCGACGCCCATGTCGATCAGCTCAATATCAGGAAAATCCTTCTTCGCAGCTGCTTTGGCACGTTTGATTTTCTCAAATTTATAAATAGCGGTGTCTTTGCCGTAATTTGCCCCGCCAATGCGCTCTGCAAATTGCTGTTGAATATAAGTTTCCTGTCCATTCAGCGTACTCATCTCAAACGTCCATCTCCTTCGTATTCATGAAAAAATCCATCCTCAAATGGTTCGAACTCGCACTTTAAATATGCAGGAATTCGGCCTATTTAGAGAATGGATTAATCACCTGATCGTTTGTACTTTTTGATCAAGCTGTCTCCTGGAGGTGAACATTTTATAGGTTAAACAACCATTTCTGAACAATTTTCTTAACGGTTTCTCAATGATTGCAACACATTTTCCATATCCGCAGGGATCGGCGCGCTGAACTCCAAATACCGTCCGTCTTCCGGATGATCAAACCCCAGCACAGCGGCATGCAACGCTTGTCCGTCCATTTTGATTCCTTTGCTGCGTCCATACAGCGGGTCTCCCACTAACGGATGGCCGATAAACTTCATATGCACGCGGATTTGATGCGTTCGTCCGGTTTCCAGCTTGAGCTCAAGCAGCGTATAATCGCCAAACCGTTCAACCACTTGAAAATGCGTTACCGCATGCTTGCTGTTCCGTTCAATCACTGTATACATTTTGCGGTCATGGGGATCGCGGCCAATCGGCGCATCCACCGTGCCTTGGTCATGGCTGACGTTGCCATGCACCAGAGCATAATATTTCCGCGTCACCGTATGTGCCTTCAGCTGAGCCGCCAACGAGGCGTGCGCTTTATCGTTCTTAGCCGCCATGATCAGGCCCGACGTGTCCTTGTCGATCCGATGCACGATCCCAGGTCGAAGCTCGCCGTTGATGCCCGACAGATCCTTGCAGTGGAACATCAAGGCGTTCACCAGCGTCCCGGAAGTATGACCCGGTGCCGGGTGCACAACCATGCCGCGCGGCTTGTTGACGACGATGACATCACTGTCTTCATAATAAATTTCGAGCGGAATGTCTTCCGGCACGATTTCCGTTGGCTCTGCCTCCGGAATCACCAGCACGATGCGGTCGCCTTCTGCCAGCTTGTAATTTGCTTTCACCGGGGCCCCGTTTACAACCAAGTTCCCCGCTTCAATCCACAGCTGAATCTGGCTACGAGAGAACTCTTCACCCAGCTGCGTTTTTGCATATTTATCGATTCGCTCTTTCGCGTCGGCCGGTCCGGCCACCCACTCGAGCTTCTCCTCTTCAAAATCCTCTAGTGTTTGATCCAAACTCATACGTTTTCCTCATGCTCCTGTTGAGCTGCGGTCTGCTTCTCCCGGCGAAGCTCCAGCAGCGAATCCAAAATGATCAGCGCCACGCCAACAACAATGCAGGAATCCGCAACGTTAAAAATCGGGAACGTGTACGAACCGAAATTAAACATCAGAAAATCAACGACTTCCCCGCTGACGGCACGATCGAGGAAATTGCCGATTGCCCCGCCAAGCACCAGAGACAACGCCACCGGCAGCATTTTGTTGGGTTGATTTTTTACTTTAAGCAAATACCAGACGATCCCAATCACCACAACCGTAGTCACCACAATAAAAAACCAGCGCTGATTCTGCAAAATGCCAAACGCCGCGCCGCGGTTCCGATGGGAGGTAATCAGGAAAAAGTTGCCGATCACCGGGATCTGTTCCCCGATCGTCAGTCCGGTTGCAATCCAATATTTCGTGCCTTGATCAACCAGAAAAACGATTAATGCAATCAAAAAGTATACCACGCGGTCCGTCACCTCGTTTTTCATTTCCCGCTCGCAACAAGCGGCAGGATATTCCTCTTCTAAGCCTTGTATATTGTAGCACAGCCGGAAATGGCCCGTCCATGCGCGAAAGGATTTTCCTTAGGTATTTCGTCATGGTTCTGCACAAAATACCGCTAGGAGAGACGTTACAAATCACCGCTCTAGATGCAGGAAGGAAGGAGCAACACATGCCGCATTTGACGAAAGCCCAACTCGCGGAGCTTACCGCAAAACTGCAGGAAACCAAGTCCGCTTTAACCGAACAGTTGTCGGATAATGACCATTACGGTATGAATGAATCGATGCGCGATAATACCAATGAGCTGAGCCAGATCGATAATCACCCCGGGGACCTCGGTTCGGAAGTCTACGAGCGGGGAAAAGACCTCGCGCTCGCCGAGCATCATGAGCTGCATTTGGCCCGGGTCGAGGATGCGCTCGAACGGATCGAGGACGGCAGCTACGGCTACTGCGCGACGTGCGGCAAGCCGATCAGCTACGAACGGCTCCGTGCGATCCCGGAAACGGCCTACTGCAAGGATCACAGCCCCCAATCGTTCGTGTCAGCCAAACGGCCGATTGAGGAAATCTTCTTGTCCCCTCCTTTTGGCCGCACGAGCCTGGATGAACGCGAGGACCAAAATGGCTTCGACGGGGAGGATGCTTGGCAAATCGTCGAGAGCTACGGTACTTCGAATTCACCGGCGATGGCCGAGGACCGGGAAATCGATGATTATAACGATATGGAAATCGAAGCATCCGAAGAGCTCGACGGATTTGTGGAGCCTTACGAGTCCTTTGTTGCCACCGATATTTACGGCAAAAACGTCTGCTTTTACCGCAATGGGGTTTACCGGAAACATATGAGTGCTACGGAGCATTTGGATAGCGAAGATTCGCTCGGAACCGGCCCTAATACGTATTAAGCTCCAGCTGTCTTTGCACGATCCGCACGATGTCCGCGATATAGTCGCCGATGATCGGCAGATTCAGCGCCCCCAGGATCTGCAGGATGTAGATGATCGTTGCCGCAAAAAAGGTAAACCCGATCGCGATCCCTACCCCCCGGGCCGTGCCGGATAACAGGTTTAACCAGATCAAGCGCCACGGGCGGTTTAGCAGTTCGGTGTATTCGGCGATCCGCGATTTCTCTAGCTGCCTGGTCCAATTCAAGGTCAGGCGGTATACGGCGTTCATCTGCTCCTCCGGTGTTTTCGGCAAAAGTTCCGCCGCCGCAGGTACCGCAGGTTCAGGCCTCGGTTTTCGACGAATCATTTACACCCCATCCTTTGCTCCCCAGTGTATCCCAAAACACAAACGAGCCCGTTCTCCATCCCGAGAGACCGCAGGCTCGTTTGCTTCAATTACTAATATTATGACCTTCCTGGAAAAGCTCCATTCAGGCGAATCCGCCATTTCCCCTTAACGGTTAAGCATCAATCGAAATGGCGATCGTTTTACTGCCGAGATCCACCGTTTCTGCCGGGCCTTGCGGCTTGCCGAAGGCGACGTCCGTGATCAAGACGTTCTCACGCAGCACATGTTCAAACGCGGTGATGGCCGCTTTTAATTCATCGTCAACATCCAAGGTGAGGTGTACCCGTTTCTCGATCGGCAGATCGAGCTTCTTACGGGTATCCTGCACCGCGCGGACGACTTCACGCACCCAGCCTTCTTGTTCCAGCTCCGGCGTGATGTCCGTGTTAAGCGCAACGGTTATGCCGTAACCGGAAGCGGAAGCGTAGCCCGGCTTTGCTTGTTTCTCAACGAGCAATTCGTCCGCAGTAACCGTCAGCTCTTCGCCTTCCGGCGAGGTCACGGTAAATTGACCTTGCTCCACGATGGCGCGGGTTTGCTCCGGTGCGAGATTCTTCAGGTAGCCTTGCAGGAAGCCGATGTTTTTGCCGTATTTCTTGCCGGCCACCTTCAGGTTCATCTTCAGCGTGAAATCAACGAACCCGCTGTCGCTCGTTTCGATCTCGATCGCTTTGACGTTGATCTCTTCCTTGATGATGTCTTCGTATTCACTCACCGCAAATTCCCGGTCCATGGAGACGATCAGGCTGGACAACGGCTGACGCGTTTTGATGCCGCTCTCGTTGCGGACGTTGCGGGCCAGCTCAACGATTTGCCGTGCGCTCTCCATGTCTTGTTCCAGCGCCAGATCGATCAGCGATTCATCCGCTTGCGGATAATCGGCCAGGTGGACGCTTTCCCCGCCGCCCAGGTTGGTGAAAATATCCTCGGCGATCAACGGCGCAAACGGAGCGATCACCTTGGAGATCGTAAGCAACACATGAGTCAGCGTTTGGTAAGCGGACAATTTGTCTTCGTTCAGGCCGCTGCCCCAGAACCGGTCGCGGGAGCGGCGGATATACCAGTTACTGAGCTCATCGATAAACCCTTCGATCGCTTGCGAGGAGTTCACGAAGTCGTTAACCGCCAGGCCTTTGTCTACCACCTGAATCAAGCTGTTCAGACGGGACAGAATCCAGCGGTCCAGCTTATTCTCGGAAGGACGGTAAGCGTGCTCCTCCGGTTTGTAGCCGTCGATGCCGGCGTAGAGCGTCAGGAACGCATGGGTGTTCACCAGCGTATCCACGACTTTGGATTTGGCTTCAGCTACGATGCCTTTGGAGAACCGTTTGCTGTTCCAAGGCGCACTGTCGGACAAGAGTGCCCAACGGAATGCGTCCGTGCCAAACTCGTTGATGATTTCCCAAGGATCGATGACATTGCCTTTGGATTTGGACATCTTCTGCCCGTTTTCGTCCAGCACGTGGCCGGTGGCGATGACGGCTTTGTACGGCGCTTTGCCGGTGAACAAGGTAGACACGGCCAGCAAGCTGTAGAACCAGCCGCGCGTTTGGTCGATCCCTTCGCAGATCATGTCCGCCGGGAATTGCTCCGCGAACGTCTCTTGGTTCTCAAACGGATAATGATGCTGGGCAAACGGCATCGAGCCGCTGTCGAACCAAACGTCGATGACTTCGCTCGTCCGTTCCATCACGCCGCCTTCGCAATGCGGGCAATGCACCTTCACTTCGTCGACATATGGCTTATGCAGCTCCAGATCCTCACTGACATGGCCTACTGCATGCTCACGCAGCTCGGCGATGCTGTGCGGTGCGAACTGCCCGCCGCAATCCGGACAAACCCATACGTTCAGCGGAGTACCCCAATAGCGGTTCCGGCTGATGTTCCAGTCGACCAGCTCTTCGAGGAACTTCCCGAAGCGGCCTTCACGGACATGCCCTGGATACCAATCCACAGAATTGTTGTTGGCGATCAGCTGATCCTTCACTGCCGTTGTTTCGATAAACCAGCTCTCCATCGCATAGTAGAGCAGCGGCGATTTACAACGCCAGCAGAACGGATAGCTGTGCTCGTATTTCTCTTTGCTGTACAGCGTTCCTTGCTCGGACAGCATCTTCACGATGTCGAGGTCGCAGTCCTTGACGAAGCGGCCGGCAAAATCAGTCACCACATCCGTATAACGACCTTGGCCGTTCACGACGCTGACGAAGGTGATGCCGTTCTCGCGGCAAGTACGATAGTCGTCTTCCCCGTGAGCCGGTGCCATGTGAACGATCCCTGTACCGCTGGCATCGGTAACAAACGAAGCGCCAACGATCACGTTGATGTTCTCCGCCTTGATATAGGTGAACGGCGGCGTATAGGTTTTGCCTACGAATTCCGAACCTTTATGCGTCGACAATACCGTGTAATCGCCTTTCATGACTTTTTCAACGAGGTTCTTCGCAACGATATATACGCCGTCTTCCTGCTGCACTCTAGCGTATTCCATGTCCGGATTCACAGCCAATGCCACGTGGGACGGCAGCGTCCAAGGCGTGGTCGTCCATGCCAGCACATATTCGCCGGTGTCGTTCAGCTTAAATTTCGCTGTGGCGCTGAGATCCTTCACGTCCTCATATCCTTGCGCCACTTCGTGGGAGCTGAGCGATGTTTGGCAGCAAGGGCAATACGGGCTGACGCGATGACCGCGGTACAGCAAGCCTTTGTCGTGGATCGTTGCCAGGATGTTCCACACGCTTTCGATGTAGCTGTTATTCAGGGTGATGTACGGATCGTCGAGATCCACCCAGTACGCAATCGCTTCGGTAAATTCGCGCCATTGCTTTTCGTAGCCAAACACGCTGTCTTTACATTTTTTCACGAATTCCTCAATGCCGTATTTCTCGATTTCCTGCTTGCCGGAGATGCCAAGCTCCTTCTCCACGCCCAGTTCTACCGGCAATCCGTGCGTATCCCAGCCCGCTTTGCGGACTACGCGATAGCCTTTCATCGTTTGATAGCGGCCAATGAAGTCCTTGATAACGCGGCCCAGCACGTGCCCGATATGCGGCAATCCGTTAGCCGTAGGCGGTCCTTCAAAAAAGACGTAGTTCGGCCGGCCCGCCCGATTTTCGATACTCTTTTTAAACGTATTTTCTCGGCTCCATTTGTCCAGAATCCGCAGGTCGCGCGCCCGCGCATTTTCTTTGACGTCAACCTTCTTCATGTTTCTCTTCCTTTCTTTAATCAGCCTGAAAAATAACAAAGCCCCGTCCCTAGAAGGGACGAGGCATTAGCTCGCGTTACCACCCTTGTTTCATGCGCTTGGCTCGCAGCCGCCCGTAAGGACGAGACCACAAATAGGCATGACACCTTGATCCCATACGCTTCATATGGGGTCGGTATAACGGCCGACAGCCGGCAAAGCTTACTACATCGGATTTTGATCACGAAGCAGATCAAGTAGCTAATTCGACATCGAATCTTGAATTCAGCCGAGTCTTCCGTTGCTCACGTAGGTCTTCCTACGCTCCGCTACTCAGCCTCTAGCTTCATCCAACCTTCTCGGTGCTGAAAATCCGATTTAGAAGAGTTCAGCCTTGCTTCTCCGGGAGGATCTTCCGTCCGTGCATTGAACGTTGGCTTTCAGCAGGATGCCAACTCTCTGGGGAACAAACATCACGGCGTACTGGTCCCATCATCGAATGATTCGTTATGCAAGTACAATATGTAAATAGTTATATCGTATTTGCCTTCCTCATGTCAACATCCTGCCCTCAACCTGGGTTTCCGCCCTGAAGACAAGTCATGATTGCCCTGGAAATGTCCGTTCTCCCCCTCCATTGTACATTTTCCCCCTCCTCTGTTCCTTCGATGCCTCTTTTATAATGAAAGGGATTACAATTCATGTGAGAAGGAGCGAGCATACCGATGGAGACCCTCTGGCAAGGAAAATGGATCTGGCATTCCGGTGAATCCAGCCCGCGCAACGAGTGGCGTTGTTTCCGCAAAACATTTGCGTGGACTGCAGCCCATAGCGGGCGAGCCGCGATCAAACTTACGGCGGACTCCAGATACGTACTGTACGTAAACGGGCAGCGGATTGGGCAAGGCCCTCCGCGCTCCTGGCCGTTTCGGCTGGCTTATGACGAATACGACATCGGCCATTTGCTGAGACCGGGACAAACGAACGTCATCGCCATCATGGTGATGCATTTTGGGATCAGCAACTTCTATTATTTACGGGGACGCGGCGGATTGCTGGCCCAGTTGGAGCTTGGTGACAGCTCTCCAGCCCAATTAACAGACATACCCACTCCAGCCGCTAACTCCTCTAGGCCGCAAATCCTAGCAGCAACAGACGATACGTGGTTAACCGCTGTCCATTCAGGCCATGGCCGGCGTTCCCCGCGAATGTCCTGTCAGCATGCTTTTGCCGAGAAAATCGACGCCCGGCTGTGGGACGACAACTGGATCCAACCGGATTACCAGCCCGGTCCCGAGTGGCAACCGGCCACGGTGATCGGTCCGGCGGGCTGCGAGCCTTGGGGAATGCCGGTGCCGAGGGACATTCCTTATTTGACGGAGGAACCCGTATATCCCCGGCGCATTGAACGCCTGAGCAAGGTTAAGCCCGTTCAATATACGGCGGCCATCGACCTGCGCAATCAATTTTTTCAAGAGAGCACCGATACGGCGAACCCGGCCGAATTCCTTGGATTCCTCGCTACCGTTGTTCGCTGTCATCAGAAATGCACGGTTACGCTGGGGCTCATCGATGTTGGCGGGACTTTTCGGGGCTGCAGCCTGGACGGGGTTTGGTACGATGAGAAGTCACTGACGGGTGAAGCCCCCGAACGCTTCCTCCGCCTTGAGCTTGAGCCGGGAGAGCATTTTTTGCTGATCGATGTCAGCGGAGGGACGCACGGAGGCGGGCATCATTTTGCGGTGGATGCGGAGGTGCCGCTGGAGTTCTTATCGCCTCTCTCGTTCATTCAGGCAAACCCAAACGCTCAAGAAGGCGATTCGTCCGCATTTGTAACCCTCGGCCCCTTCGACGGCGGAATCCGTTACGACCATAAACCAAGTCCTCCGATGAATCAAGCGCATCCCGATTATTTGCGGGCCCGAGGGATTGCAGATGCAGCAGGTCTTGTGCCGTTTGCGAATTGGCTCCGTCCTGTGCCCAAAGCGCTGGTCAGCGAGGAGGATGTCTTTATCCTCTCCGTGTGGAAAAGGCATGAAGCTCCCCTGTCCATTCCAAATACGCTGCAACAAGCGGTGATTCCCAGTTTCGAGCTGGCAGAGGTCCCCTGGTATCCCGACGCGGATACCGAATTCGTGATCGACTTTGGCAAAGAGCTGTCGGGTTATTTAGAGTTCGAAGTCGAAGCACCGGAGGGAGCGATCCTCGATTTTTACGGATTCGAGTTTATGCATGAAGGTCGACGCCAGGATACCTATGGATTGGACCATACGCTTCGTTACATCTGTGCCGGGGGACGACATCGGTATACGTCTCCGGTGCGACGAGGTCTGCGTTACTGTCAGGTTACCGTACGAAACGCAGCGGTTCCTGTGCGCCTCCGGTACATTCGAATGCTGCAA
Organism: Paenibacillus phoenicis; assembly: GCF_034718895.1. Lineage (NCBI taxonomy): Bacteria > Bacillati > Bacillota > Bacilli > Caryophanales > Paenibacillaceae > Paenibacillus > Paenibacillus phoenicis. The sequence goes on from NZ_JAYERP010000001.1 coordinate 1,994,058, forward strand.
AGCAATTATCCGATTGCCGAGATCGGGCAGTTCCAGTCATCGGATCCACGCCTAAATGACATTTGGCAAATCAGTCAACATACGACCCGGCTGTGCATGGAGGATACCTTCGTTGATTGTCCGATGTACGAGCAGACCTTCTGGGTTGGTGATGCCCGGAATGAAGCGCTGATCAACTATTATTTATTTGGGGCAGACCGGATCGTCGAACGTTGTCTTCGGTTGGTTCCCGGCTCCAAGTTTCAGACTCCGTTTTACGCCGACCAGGTTCCCAGCGGATGGAACAGCGTCATCCCGAACTGGACGTTCTTCTGGATTATCGCCTGCTTGGAACTGTATCGCTATAATGGGGACAAATCCTTTGCTGCGGATATTTTCCCCCACATCGAATACACCCTCAAGCATTATTTAGAGCGGCTGGATGAGCGGGGATTGCTATGGATCCGCAGCTGGAACCTGCTCGATTGGGCTCCGCTGGACCAGCCGAACGACGGCATCGTTTCGCACCAGAACATGTTCCTAGTGAAAGCGCTGATGTCCACCACCGCTTTGGCCTCGGCCCTGGGCAATGACGAAGCCAAAGTGTTCTATACGGATCAGGCGAACCGCTTGGCGGCCACCATCAACAAGCATTTATGGTCGGAAGAACATCAAGCTTATCTCGATTGCATCCATACGGACGGGCGGCGCTCTGACATCTTCAGCATTCAAACGCAAGTCGTGGCCCTGCTGTGCGGCATTCCTGAACAGGCTAAGGACGAGAGCGTTCCGTTAAAAGAAGACCAAGGCTCCAACTCTGCAGCCGCTCATACAGTTGAAGCATCGCTCGCGGAGCGCCGGCTTGCTTCCGTTGAAAGACATATTCTGCATCCGCCCAGCTCCTTCGTGCAACTCGGCAGCCCGTTTATGTCCTTCTTCTATTACGAGGCACTCGCTAAGCTGGGCAAATGGGATGTGATGCTCGAGGATATGCGTGGCGGTTATGGGCAAATGATCGATTGGGGAGCAACAACCTGCTGGGAGATGTATCCAAACTTCACGGAAAACCGAGCAAAAGCCGACCTTCTGACCCGGAGTCATTGCCATGCCTGGTCTGCAGGTCCCGCTTATTTCCTAGGCGCTTACGTCCTCGGCGTACGCAGCCTGGAGCCCGGGTGGAGCCGGGTGCTCGTGGCACCACAGCCTTGCGGCGGATTGACCTGGGCGCGCGGCACCGTTCCCGTTCCGGGTAGCGGCAGAATCGATGTCTCCTGGCGTCTGGAATCCCCGGCAGCCGTTGCAGCGGAGGAAGGTCAAGCGCATCCCGGCCTGCCCCGGATGCATTTGCGGATCGTTTCCCCAGAGGACATCGATATCGAGGTTCAATCCCCAAGCGAGGTTGAAGTCGTGATTGAGCATATTCGTGTGGCTTCCGGTTCCAGTCCTTCAGTATAGGCAACGTAGTATCTTGCATCTTGCCTCTTCCCCGGGCTTAGCGCATTCGAAATTGACCCTTGCCGAGGCTGACCCTATAATAGGGGCAACCGCAGCGAAGGAGGGATCACGGTTGTCTTTATACCGAGGGGAGAAGGTACTGGATGGGGCTGAATTTTTTACGGATTCCTTACCTTTTTACTTTAACCGGGTCGAGGAAACATTTGATCTGCAGATGCATAGCCATCGTTTCGTGGAGATTGTGCTTGTAGATGAAGGAGAAGGGTTTCATTTTATCGATGAGGACATTGTGCGCGTCACCAAAAACGATGTGTTTCTGCTCCCCGCCGGAACGAGGCATGTGTTTCGCCCCGGACATGCGGGATCTCGCCGTCCGCTGATCGTATACAACTGCTTATATGAGCCGGGCAAGCTGCTATCTTGCCTGGAACACCTGCCTGGCTTTCACGAGTTAATCCGCTCCAGGCCGTATTTGTTCGAGGGAGCTGCGCCCCCCTCTCCGGGATGGCTGCACTTGAGAGATGGAGGAAGTCCGTGGAATATCTGGTTTCGGGGCGCCTACCGTGAGTTTACAGAACGAAAGCCGGGCTATCTCCTTCAACTGTACGGCCGGTTTATCGAGCTGGCCGTCATGCTGGAACGTCATCTGGAGCGCCTTGGGTCCAGCTCTGCCGCGGAACCGGAAAATCGGATGATGGAGGAAGTCCTGCGCCGGATCGATACGGACTACGCTTCACGATCGTCTGCCCGGAGTTTTGCTGCAGCAACCCATCTCAGCGAACGCCATTTTCATCGATTGTTCCGGCAATACGCCGGTTGTACCTTTCACGATTATGTCCGGAACAAAAGAATGGAGAGAAGCCGCGAGCTGCTGGCCTCCACCCGGCTCCCTGTGATGGAGATTATGAGGAGTGTGGGTTACGCAGATAAGAAGCATTTTCTGTCCCTCTTTAAGCAATCGACCGGCGTCTCACCCACCGAATACCGACGGCAAGCCAGCCTGCATCATCCTCTTGAAGGCAAATAAGAAAAACGTCTATCGACGTACATTCAAAGTAGACAGACCGCGTTTAGCGGAAGTTTTTCTTGCGATATCAGGATGCCAATGCCCCGAAGTTTATACTTTCTGATATCTTAAAAAAACGCCATTTGGCGCTCCCTCATGGAAGCCAAATGGCGTTTGTTGTGATTAGTACAATTCCTGTACTTCTTGACCTTTCTCAGGGACACGTTCGCGGCTCTCCAGCGTATCCCAGGTTTCGCTGCTAAGCAAATCCAACTGGGCTTCCACCAGCGTACGGAAACGAGCGCGGTAAATGGAAGCCTGCTTCTTGAGCTCTTCCACTTCCATCGCGATTTTGCGCGATTTGGCCAGCGATTCGTTGACGATCCGGTCGGCATTCTTCTCCGCTTCCTTCACGATCAACTGGGCTTCCTTCTTCGCGTTGTTCTTCACTTCATCGGCCGCTTCCTGTGCAACGATAATGGTCTTGCTAAGAGTTTCCTCGATATTCGCGAAATGATCCAATTTCTCTTGCAAAGTCAACAGTTGGTTATGAAGCTCCTTGTTCTCCCGGATCACGATCTCATAGTCTTTAATGACTTGGTCGAGAAACTCGTTAACTTCATCTTCGTCATAACCGCGCAAACGTCTGGAAAACTCTTTGTTATGTATATCCAGCGGCGTTAATGGCATGATCCTCACCTCCTAGAAATTTCGAAACTCCCCGTGAAGCGATAGTTCCATCAGGTAATGGTCCCGTTGTTGAACTCGCACCTCAGCGGGAAGACGTGTCCAATTCAATCACGAGATACATTCAAGAACCAGTTCGAACTATCATATTCGACAAGAATCCACCATCTCCTGCAAAACGCCTTATACAAATTTACCGATTTTGACACGATGTCTGCCTTTCTTGGTCAGACCGCCTGCTTCCAGCACCTTAAACCGCCCGAAGCCCTGCAGTGCGACGACATCGCCAACCTTCAACGGTGTGGAGGGGTCCTCCTCCGTTCTCCAGTTCACTCGGCAGCGGCCGGCTTTGATCGGAAGCAGCACTTTGTTGCGGCTTAAGCGAAATACATCGCTGGCGATCCCATCCAGCCGCAATGAAGCCACCGTTAGCTCCATCGGTTCCAGCTCTTTCTCCATCGTCCGCAGTTCGCTGAGGTTCAGCACATCGGTCATGACGTTGACGCGATGCACTTGATGGAGGTTCATTTGCAGAAACGGCGCAATCTCTTCCGCAACGATGACGTGACATCCGTCCTCGCGAACATGGATGTCGCCGATTTTATCGCGTTTGAGTCCTAATCCCAAAATCGCCCCTAAATAATCGCCATGCTGCAGGGTGAGAAATTTCTGGTCTCCTGAGGTGATATCGAGCACTTTCAGTCCCATCGGCTCTTGGCTTAGATCCCGGTAATCCGGAGCAATTAATGCCCGCCGCCGTTCCGCGCCTTCATAACCGCCGTCCAGCCGAATTTGCGTGTCTGGATGACGATTCGCCAGGGTCTCCAGAATATAACACTGCCGCGGATCCAAGAAGTCGCTGAGCTTGACCTCATGATAATCCCCGGCATTCACGACCCATTCCCAGGCTCGGTCGACAAACGGCCGTTCCTCCGGTTTAAAATGCTCATAAATATCGGCTTTCATCATTAGTACCCAAAGATATAGTGGAGAACACTACTTAATCCGAAGAAAGCCAATCGGAGGACAAACAAGGCAATAATCGGGGAGATGTCGATCATCCCCATGATCGGTGGAATAAACCGCCGGAAAGGAGCCAAATAAGGTTCAACCAGCTTGCCGAGCAGCTCGCCGATAAAGCTGTCGCGGGCGTTAGGCACCCATGACATCAAAATGTAAACCAGGATCATATAAAAATAAATGTTGTATAGCAACATCACGATGGAATCAATATAGCCTGCCAAAGCTGTCATCACCTCATTCTGTTATAATCGGAATCCTCCGTTAAAATCTCTGTAATGGATCCCTGAATCTCGACGGTATCCGGCGTGCAGAGAAAAATATTCGATCCAATTTTGGATATGCTTCCGCTAAGCGCATAAATCGTTCCGCTTAAGAAATCGATAATGCGCATAGCTTGATCATTGCGAACCCGCTGCAAATTGATGACGACCGATCGATGGGAACGAAGATGGTCAGCGATTTCCTGCGCTTCTTCATAGGAGCGAGGTTCATAGAGGATCACCTTGACATTCTTCTGGGAGTGAATGCTGACCACGTTGCTTCCTCTCTGATTTTTACGGGATTCAAAGCTTGGGGTTTCAATTTCCGTGTCTTCTTGACCAGAAAACCGTTCGCGCTCCACAATCTCTTCTTCTTCCTGCAAGCCCAGAAAGTTCATGAACCGGTTCATTACTCCCATTACGACAATTCCCCTTTCCCCACTAACAGCGTTCCGAGGCGAACCCATGTCGCCCCTTCCTCAATCGCCACTTCAAAATCTCCCGACATGCCCATCGACAATTCCGTCAACGGCTCCGCCGTCACCGATTGAGCGTTCAGTTGATCACGCAGCTCGCGCAGCTTGCGGAAGACTGGTCTTGTCCGCTCTGCATCCTCCTCGATGGGAGCCATGGTCATGAGACCCACCACGCGGACATGCTTCAAATCAGCGATTTCCTTCAAAAAATCAGCAGCGGCCTCGGGTGCAATCCCTTGCTTGGACGCCTCGCCGGAGACGTTCACCTGCAAAAATGCGGTAACGCTCGTTCCCATCGCAGAGGCTCGTTTCTCCAATTCACGGGCCAGCGACAGCCGGTCCAACGAATGAATATATTGAAATCTTCCAATGACGTCCTTGACCTTATTGCTCTGCAGGTGGCCGATAAAATGCCAGGTCCCTTGCCCTCCGAGCGCTTCCCATTTCGGAACGGCGATTTGCGGGCGATTCTCGCCGATATGCACGATTCCTGCCTCCAGCACTTCGCGCGTAGCTTCAACCGATACATATTTGGTTACGGCGACGACATGGACCTCCTCGCGCTTCCTGCCGCTTCGCTCGCAGGCTGCCTTAATCTGCTCTTCCACGTGCTGTATCCGTTCCTTCAGCGACACGGGAAGGATCACCTCTCTTTTATGCCAATCCAGCTTGCCATTCTCCCTGTAACGCCATTTTGCGCCCGGTAAGAGTAAAAATACTCCGGATGACAGCTTGTACACCACGTTGTACATTCGATATGAGTCGGCAATATTCCTGCTTTAATCATAATGATTCGATTCATTTCTTTCAAGTTCAGCATTGTTTTTCCTGCACGGGGAGATGCGGAAGCATAATGCTGCTCCTCGCCTGGTAGGGCCTCACGAACCTTCTCCATCACCACTTCGTCCACCTCATAGCAGCATTCCCCAATGCTGGGGCCAATCGCCGCCCGGATCTCGCTACGCTGGCTGCCGAACTCGCGCTCCATCGTTTGGATCATTTCCGCAGCGATCAGACGGACGGTGCCTTTCCAGCCGGCGTGGGCCAAGCCAACGACGCCTCTCACGGGATCAGCGAAATAAAGGGGAACACAATCGGCATAAAACGAGGTGAGCAGCACGCCCGGCACGTTCGTCACCAGCCCGTCCGTTTCCTGGAAAGCGCTGCTGCGGTCCAGGTATCCTTTGCCGCGATCTTCGGCACGAACCACGGCGACGGCGTTGGCGTGAACCTGCTCCCCGCAGGTCCATGCCTCAGGGGCAAACCCCAACGCTTCAGCTAACCGGCGCCGGTTCTCAAGCACGTGCTGAGGATCATCGCCAACGTGGAGAGCCAAATTTAAGGCATCATACGGCGGTTCGCTGACTCCGCCTGACCGTCCGGTAAATCCGGCGCTGATTCCCGGAAAAATATTCGCCCACGGAGCCAGCTCGAGCCGTTCCGGTTGTTGGTCTTTAGCATTCCTTACAAACGGTTCCATCATCCATCTCCTTATAGGAATTAAAATTTAACGGACCTAAACGACCTTATTTATCAAAAAAGCCGCCTAATTTTTTTGTAACGGACCGGAGAGTCGTTATTAGCTTGAAATCGCAGGAAATCATGCCCAGTTCAGCCGAATAAGGTCTTTAGGGTCCGCTACATTTTGTTTCCGGCAGAAATCGGCAGAATAACGTCTCTGAGGTCCGTTATAATTCAAGACACTGTATTTCCTTCAAGTCTACCACAAATCGGCACTACACCGCTTGTGGATTCTAGCTCCGCCGTTCCGCCCGTCCGTCTCGGTCGATATACACCGTCGTGTCGTAGGTCGTCTGCGTTCTTGGTTCTCGGAGTTCCTCCATTTTAACCAACACGACATCAGATCCGATTTTCACGATATTTTTCCATGGGATGATCAGATCGCTCCCTCCGCCAAACAACCCCATAAATTTAGCCCCGACAGGCACAACAATCGCCTCAATAACCCCCTGCCTCAAGTCCAGTTCCAGGTCGCTGATATGCCCAAGCCGTTTCCCGTCCACGACGTTGATGACGTCCTTCGTCTGAAAATCGGATATTTTCATACTCGCCCTTACCACATTGTCCATGGTTCTACCGCCCCCGTCCCGTCTAATTACTCCGTCCCTTTACTATATGAGCGCGGGATTCGGAGCATGCGCCTTGGCCACAGGAAAAGAGACGTCCAAACAACACACAAAAAAACTCCGTAGCGAAATCGGCAGGAGCCCAAATAAAAAAGGTCCCCGCAGGGACCGGATTTACGACTTCACATGCTTCTGCATTTGTAAAATAGCGGATTTCTCGAGCCTGGACACTTGGGCTTGGGAGATCCCGATCTCATCGGCGACCTCCATTTGCGTTTTGCCTTCAAAGAAACGCATGGACAAGATCATCTTCTCACGGTTGCCCAACCGCTGCATCGCTTCGCGTAAGGCGATTTCCTCGATCCAGGATACGTCCTTGTTCTTGTCATCGCTGATTTGGTCCATCACGTAGATGGGATCCCCGCCGTCATGGTAGATCGGCTCGAACAAGGAAACCGGGTCCTGGATGGCGTCGAGGGCAAAGACGACGTCCTCCTTCGGTAAGCCCAAAGCCTCAGAGATTTCAAAAATCGTAGGTTCACGGGAGTTCTGATTGGTCAGGTTGTCCCGCATTTGAAGCGCCTTGTAGGCGATATCTCGCAAGCTTCGGGAGACGCGGATCGGGTTGTTGTCCCGCAGGTAACGCCGAATTTCCCCAATGATCATCGGCACAGCGTAAGTGGAGAATTTGACGTTCTGCGATAAATCGAAATTATCGATGGCTTTCATGAGTCCGATGCAGCCAACCTGGAATAGGTCGTCCACATACTCCCCCCGATTGTTGAACCGCTGGATGACGCTCAGCACGAGTCTCAGATTGCCATTTACTAACTTTTCTCTGGCTGATCTTACGTGGTCCTGCTGCAACGAGTGGAACAATTCACGCATTTCCGCATTGGTTAGAACGGGCAATTTTGCGGTATCGACACCGCAAATTTCGACTTTGTTTCGGGTCATCGTGTCTTACCTCCCAAGGAGAAACTAATGAACAGTATCTCCCGGGACTGCATTTTTATTCCGCCGTCATCTTCCAGGTCGAAGCGAAAACACTTAAGTCGACTTCTGTCGAAATAATTGGAGATTGGGAAAATTGCGCTTCCATCAGGCCATTACACCATCTTGTTAAATTCCTTGCGCAGCCGTTTAATGATCCGTTTCTCCAGACGCGAGATGTACGATTGCGAAATCCCCAGCAGGTCAGCTACATCCTTCTGTGTCTTCTCATCGCCGTCAACGAGCCCGAACCGAAGCTCCATAATCATCCGTTCGCGCTCGGTTAATTTATCCAGCGCTTTGTGCAGCAGCTTGCGGTCGACCTGCTCCTCGATGTTACGATAGATTGTATCGTTCTCCGTGCCGAGCACGTCGGAGAGAAGCAGCTCGTTGCCGTCCCAATCGATGTTCAGCGGCTCATCAAAGCTGACCTCGGTGCGGATTTTGCTGTTCCGACGCAGGTACATCAGAATTTCGTTTTCGATACAACGGGATGCGTAGGTCGCCAGCTTGATCTTTTTCTCCGGGTCAAACGTGTTGACCGCTTTAATCAAGCCAATCGCGCCGATGGACACCAGATCCTCGATATTAATTCCCGTGTTCTCGAACTTTCTAGCGATATATACGACCAGCCGCAGGTTGCGCTCGATCAGCATCGCCCGGATGGCGGAGTCGCCGCTGGGCAACCGCTGCAGCAAGTATTCCTCCTCTTCGCGCGTTAATGGCGGAGGGAGCGCTTCGCTGCCGCCGATATAATAGATTTCTTCACTCTTTAATCCAAAAAGAAACAGCAGCCGGTAATACTGCAGCTGCAGCATCATTTTCCACTTTACATGCATCGCTTTGTATCCTCCTAAGTTACGTTCCCGTTTTACTGATGGTGTCCATGCTTTCATTCGCCTCTGCTGTCTCTACCAGTGCGGGATGAATAATCGCTTGGTAAGTGCCTTCCGTCGATAACCGCCCTCCATCCAAGCCGATCAGCACCCGGGACGTCCGGTGTTCCTGGCCTTCCAGACGGACCGTTACCTCGTCAGGCTTCAGCGCCAGCATGAACTGGGTTCCTTTGTTGATCCCGCGATACGGAACCAAACGCAGCCGCTCCGGCCATGGAAAATCCCCCGCTTCCGTCAGCTCCAAGATGAGGTTGTCCGCACGCTCGTCAGCCAGCTTTCCCCGATACGACGGGGGGAGAACCCGCTCCCAAAGCGCAGCTTCCATCACCGTCACCGGCAGCCGGCTCAGGGGATCGGATAACTGGTTGCCCGTATCGATCAACCCCGTGCACGTAATCGCCGTATCGCCAACACGCACCTCCAACTCGGCCAAGAACGAGCGAATCCGCTCCTGACGCTGACGTGCATCGATCACCCGCTTAAACCAATACAAGACGGCAAAGAAGCATACCAGAATAAACAACGCTCCGATTTTCAAGGAAAACGAAAGCCCGCCGGAAGCCGAATACCATATCCCGCTCCAGATTTCTCCGGAGTCTTGCAGCAAATAATGTACACCTAGAATCCCGCCGGCCGCTGCAAAATTGACGATATAAAAAGCTCCCATATTCCGTAAGTAGTTTTGTAAACTTCCAAATCCGAACGCAACCCACAGCATCACGACAGAGAATAGAAATTTCACCAGAAACGTGTACAGAAATGAGAGCTCCGGCAAAAACATCATGACGACGTACATCGCCCCAACCACCGCCGACAAGGCCAGCCGCCAGAGAACGACTTTTTGCTTCCGCATCCAAGCCGTGACCAGGAGCAAGCTTGCATCGATCAATAGGTTCATCAAAAATATGAGATCGATATAGACAACCAACGGCATTCACCTGCCTGGGTAGATGGTTATCAGTATAAAGAGAACGAGCGATAAAGTCTGTCTAAAATTGAAAGTAGAATGCCACTATTTTTGTCGACATCGCTGAAGAGATTCGCAGGACTGGAGGAGAGAAAAAAAGACCTTGGCCCATACTCGGGTCAAGGTCTCGGGGAAGACGTTTAATAGCTCCTAACCTATTCGTTGTTGTTCCGCGAACGGTTACGAAGAAACGTCGGAATATCCAGTTGGTCGCCGCTAGGCTGGTTGCCGAACGGTCTCAGCGTGGAGGTCGATCGGGTTTCCTGCGGCTCCGGAGCACCAGGGGCAGACACTGCCGGCTTGCGGCTAGGCATCGGCTTGTTCTCGAACCCCGTGGCGATCACGGTAACTTTGATCTCTTCTTTCATATTCTCATCGATGATTGCACCGAAAATCATGTTCACTTCTGGGTCAGAAGCGGCAATCACGATCTCTGCTGCTTCATTAACTTCATACAACGACAGGTTGGCCCCGCCGGTAATGTTCATAATGACGCCGCGTGCCCCTTCGATTGAAGTCTCCAAGAGCGGACTCATGATTGCTTTGCGTGCAGCTTCGGCAGCACGGTTCTCGCCGGTTGCAAGACCAATACCCATCAGAGCGGATCCGCGCTCAGTCATGATCGTCTTCACGTCGGCAAAGTCGAGGTTGATCAGACCCGGCACGGCAATCAAGTCAGAAATGCCTTGCACGGCTTGACGCAGGACATTGTCCGCTTCGCGGAACGCTTCCAGCATCGGCGTCTTCTTATCCACAATCTCAAGCAAGCGATCGTTCGGAATGACGATCAGCGTGTCTACCTTTTCCTTCAATGCTTCAATGCCCATCTCCGCTTGCGTGGAGCGCTTGCGGCCTTCAAACGTAAACGGACGGGTCACGACGCCAACCGTCAACGCGCCGCATTCTCTGGCGATCTCGGCGATAACCGGCGCTGCACCAGTTCCCGTACCGCCGCCCATACCGGCAGTAACAAACACCATGTCGGCGCCTTTCAACGTATTGGCAATCAAATCGCGGGATTCCTCTGCCGCTTTCTTACCCACCTCCGGATTGGCTCCGGCGCCGAGACCGCGGGTCAGCTTGTCCCCGATTTGCAATTTATGTTCGGACTTGGCCAAATGCAGCGCTTGAGCGTCCGTGTTGACCGTAATAAATTCCACGCCCTGCACGCCGTTCTCGATCATTCGGTTAACCGCGTTGCTTCCGCCGCCGCCAACCCCGATCACCTTGATTTGTGCCAAGCTCTCCATTTCGAAATCAAATTCCAACATACTCTTCCATCTCCCCCTCAATATGCATGGATCGCCCATGCATCATTCCTGAACCACTATATAAATTCGCTAAACAAGTTCTTGAGTCGTTCCATCAATCCGCTCTTCCGAACGGTTTCCTGCGGTGCCGGAGCCTTGCTCCGGTTCGCGTTCTTCTTCGGGCTGGAAGCGCTGCGGATCCGCATGTTTCTGACCACCTTATGCAGAATTCCCACCCCGCCGGTGTAAGAAGGATCACGAACGCCGATGAAATCAGGCACAGCAATTCGAACCGAAGCTTCCAGCTCCTGCTGGGCAATCTTGAGCAATCCCGGCATGGACACCGTACCGCCGATCAGGATATATCCCCCCGGCTGCTCGCTGTAGCCAAGACGCTTGACTTCCTGGCGGATCAACTGAAAAATCTCCTGTACGCGCGGCTCCGCAATCGCGGCTAAATCCTCCTGCGTAAACTCCTTGTCCACATTGCTTCCGATCCGTGTCACCTTAAAGGTTACATCCGACGCCGCGTCCTCGATTGAAGCGCAGCCGTATTTCAACTTCGCCTTCTCCGCATGATCCGTTAACGTCCGAAGACCGTAGGCAATGTCGTTCGTTATAAATTCTCCCCCAATCGGAAGCGTGGATGTCGCAACGATCGTGCCGCTTTCAAATACAGCGATCGTCGTGGAACCCGCACCGATGTCTACCAGGACGGATCCCATCGTTTTTTCGTCTTTAGACAACGCCAATTGACCGGCAGCAAGCGACAGCAATATCAGATCCCGAACCTTAAGGCCGGCCTTCTCCACACAGCGAAGCAGATTGTGAATCGCCGTCTTGGAGCCGGTGACGATCGTCGCTTCCACTTCCAGCCGAACGCCAATCATCCCGCGCGGGTCCGAAATCCCTTCCAGTCCGTCCACGATATATTGCTTGGCCACCACATCGATAATTTCTCGTTCCGGCGGCAGGGCGATCACCTCGGCCGCCTTCAGGACCCGCTCGATGTCTTCTTCACCGATTTCCCGGTCTTCATTTTGTACGGCTACAACCCCGTGGCTCGTTTGGAGTCCGATGTGATTTCCCGAAATGCCGACATACACTTCAGATATTTGAATATCTACCATCCGTTCTGCATGATCCACAGCGCTGCGGATCGATTGCACCGTTTGGTCAATATCTACAATCGCGCCTTTTCGAATTCCTTCCGAGTCGGCAGATCCAACCCCAATAATATTAAAGGTTCCATTATTAATTTCCCCAATAATAGCACGAACTTTGGATGTACCGATGTCCAAACTAACAATGATGTCATTGTTGCTCAAGCCCCTGGCACCTCCTATTTCCCCATCAAAATATACTTGCAAAATATGCTTGCCGTGTTAGATGCACTATCTACTAATTCAACGCCACTTAACCTTTCCCTCTTTTTTCTACAAATTTTTTGATTTCCAACTTTTTACATCTCATAGACAGGAAGTAACCTGACTGTGGCAGAGACCCTGCCCCTATCTGAAAAATTAGAAGAAAAAAGAGGGAGAACGCCAACTAGCCCATAAAATGTATTTTATCATTGTTTTTCAATCATGAGTAGTATCATTTTGTCCATCGTCTCCGTCCTCCGTCGTGGAGTAAGGAACATAAGAATCCGCGTCCAGCATCGTCAGCTTTCCAGGGTCCTGTGTTTGCAGAATTTCGTTCATGTATTCCGCCTTTTTGGCTAGGAGGGAAGTGGCTGAAATGATTTCGAATTTGGACCGGGTATACAGCTTAATTCGGTCCGGATAAGACAACGTTGGTGAAGGTACGATCTCCGAAATGTCTGCGGTCAGCTCGTCCGGAATTTGCGACAGCGTTTGGCAAAGTTTGACCAAGCCCTCGTCATCGTCCTTCCAACCGGTTAATATCGGCTTGTCCACCGGCATCGACCCGTCCTTCAGGTCGATGCGCGTTCCGTTGGCGAGCAAGCCTCGCAGCTTCCCGTCCTCTGACAGCACATACGCTGCAATCGGATATTCCTCGATATGGATCGTTACGCTGCCGGGAAACGTTTTGTCTACCTCAGCTTGCTTCACCGAAGGAATCTCTTCCAGCTTGCGGGCGATATGATCGGCACTGACCGCAAAAAACGGCGAACCCACCTGAAGCCCTGTGGCGCCCAACAGCTCCGTCTCCGTCGTATACGTATTGCCTTCAAACGTAATGACAGAAATTTTGCTCAGAGATGAACGGAAAAATAGAACGCATAATAACGCGAGGAACAGCAGGATAAGTATGGTTTTGATTTTTCGTCCGCTTTTCTTCTTGGGCGCAGGTTCTTTTAGGACGGGTACATTCGCTTTTGGCATGTCATTTCTCCGCAACTTTCTGAATAAGTATTACAAAGCTTATTATCCCCTCCAGGGGAGGGGACAAAAGTTTAGGGCTATACTACGAAGGTTTCGCAAATCAGCATCACATTGGCCTAGGCCAGATCCAGCTGACGCAAGGCTGGAGATTCACGGCGTACCGAGCCTCCAAGCCGTTGGAACATCGTTTCGATCCGATCATAACCACGGTCGATATGATGAACCTGCTCCACCACGGTTTGACCCTGGGCCGCCAAGCCGGCGATCACCAGCGCCGCCCCTGCACGCAGGTCGGTTGCTTCCACGGTCGCGCCGTAAAGCCGGGGCACCCCGCGAATAAACGCGGAATTCAGGTCCACCGTAATGTCGGCTCCCATGCGAACCAGCTCGCCCACATGCTTGAACCGGCCTTCGAACACGGTTTCTTTCATCACGCTCATTCCGTCCGCCAAGGATAACAGTACCATCACTTGGGACTGCAAATCGGTAGGAAACGAAGGATAAGGTGAGGTCACAATCCGTTCCACCGCTTTCGGACGGCCTGCACTGCTCAACGTTATTATATCATCGCTCACTCCGATTTGAACACCGGCCCGCTTGAGCACGTGCAGCAGCGATACCAGATGCGAAGGGTTGCTGTGGGTCAGCGTGACGCTGCCGCGGGTGGCAGCAACAGCAATTAAAGCAGTACCCGCAACGATACGGTCCGGGATAATCTCGTAATCGCAAGGGAAGAGGCGTTTCACTCCTCTGATCGTAATCGTGTCGGTACCAGCGCCGATGATGCTGGCGCCCATGGCATTCAAGAAGTTTTGCAAATCCTGAATCTCCGGCTCCCGTGCTGCGTTCGTAATCATGGTTGTGCCTTCAGCCAACGCTGCAGCCATCATGATGTTCTCCGTTGCACCCACGCTGGGGAAATCCAGATGGATGTCGGTACCAACCAGCTTGCTGGCTCTGCACCATATTTGCTGATCGTGCTCTTCAATCTTCGCTCCTAAAGCTTCAAGTCCCTTCAAATGCAGATCGATTTTCCGTTCCCCGATCGCACAGCCTCCCGGCTGATAGATGCATACTTCCCCAAACCGGGCAAGCAGCGGCCCCATCAAAAAGATGGAGGAGCGCATCTGTTTCATCAAATCCTCAGGAACATGGCTGGAATCTGCTCCCGAGGTATCGACAGTCACCGTATCTCCCAAATGGACGGCTTTACAGCCCAGTCGACCGAGAATGCCTAACATGACATCAATATCGAGCAGGCGGGGGACATTTCGAAGTTGCACCTTACCTTCCGCCAGCAGCGATGCGGCCAGAATCGGCAGTGCGGCATTTTTCGCTCCATGGATACGAATGGTTCCTGATAGGGGTTTCCCGCCTTCGATCACCAATTTGTCCAATGTATCACCTCCGAGTTTACCGTTCACCCACGAAGAAGACCTCCGGCACCAGCGCCACCCCAAATTGATCTTGGACGGCTGCCTTGACTTGCTCCATGAGCGCAAGAACGTCCTCTGCTGTCGCTTGCCCGGTATTGACGATGAAATTGGCATGCAGCGTGGACACTTCAGCCCCGCCGACCTTCATCCCTTTGAGACCCGCCGCTTCGATCAACCTGGCGGCATGATCGCCGGGCGGATTGCGAAATACGCTGCCTGCACAAGGCTGCGAGAGCGGCTGCGTTTTACGGCGGCGGTCCTTGTACGCCGCCATGGCCGCCGCGACCTCCAGCCGGTCACCCGCGGCAAGCGAAAAACGTGCCTGAGCCACGATCCCTCGCTGTTCATGCAGGACGGAATGCCGGTAGGCAAACTTCATATCCTCCGCTGTGTATGTGACCAATTCACCCGTCTCCAGAACAATGTCAGCGGATTTAAATATACGTGACACATCGGACCCGTGGGCACCGGCATTCATGTAGACGGCGCCGCCGACCGTACCCGGGATCCCCCCGGCGAATTCCAGCCCGGTTAACCCCTCTTTGCCCGCCATGATGCTGAGCCGGACGGTGGATGCGCCTCCTCCGGCGCTGACTTCCGTACCGTCGAAAACAATCTGCTCGAACTCACCACCCAGCCGGATGACGCAGCCTCGGATGCCTTTGTCGGAAACCAGCAGATTGGAGCCTTTTCCGATCATCATCCACGGGATTCCTTCTGCGTGGAGCAAGCGCATCAGCTCCGCAAGCTGCCGGGTCGTTTGTGGAACGGCCATCGCATCCGCCGGACCGCCGATTTTCCAAGTCGTGTACTTCGACATTGGCTCATTCGGCAACACCTCCAAGGCCTCCAGCCTGGTCAATTGTGATATCCACTGCTGCATCGTATAACCCTCCTTGACTTGAATGGCGGATACCTTCGGCGGTATTTCGCCGGGTGCCACTGTTCCATATCGGCAGCCGATGACTGCCGGAGCCCGGGTCCTGCAGGGCTGATCATCTTGCCCCGCTTGGTTGTCACGATTTATAGAGTATCTTATGCCTCCCTCACGGAGAGTGTGACAATCGCCCAGCCCCCGGCACAAGGCCTTACGCCGCCCATGAACAGCGCCTTATTGGTGTTTGACGAGCCTCCGCATCTCTTCCACGATAAGATGAGCGGAATCCGGTTTGCCCAAGGCACGGGAAGCGGTCGACATCGCGCTGTGCTGACGCAAATCGCTCATCACGCGCTCGATGGACGCATACAGGCTGCGGCCCGTCAGCTCCGACTCCAAAATCACTTCGGCGGCACCGGCGCTCTCCAGCGCGCGGGCATTTTTCTCTTGATGATTGTTCGTCACGTTAGGGGATGGAATTAGAATCGCGGGGATCCCCAGCGCCGTAATTTCCGCCAAAAAAGAAGCCCCAGCACGGTTCACGATCAGCGAGGTGCAGGCCAGAACCTCCGGCATGTTATGCACATAAGGAAGCACCTGCAGATTGGCGGGCAACTCGCCCAATTTCGCCGAAATCGCCTCCACCGTCGAGGCATAATAGCGGTCTCCGGTGACGTACACAAATTTTAAGTGTTCGGACTGTTTAAGCAGCGGAGCCATTTCAACCATCGCTTGATTGATGGCTCGAGCTCCCTGACTGCCGCCGACCACAAGGACAACCGAGCTGCTAGGCGGCAAACCAAGGGATTCAAAGCCCTTTTGTTTATCGGCTGCAAATACGGTTGTCGCCCGCGGATTTCCCGTGTAAATGACGTTTCGAGCTGCGGGGAACGCCTTTTCCGATCCCTCGAAGCTGACGGCAACCGTCGATGCGTATTTGCTCAGGAAGCGGTTCGTTAAGCCCGGAATGGCGTTCTGTTCATGAATGATGCTGGGAATGCCCAGCTTGGCCGCAGCGTACACCACCGGACCGCAGACATATCCGCCGGTTCCGATGACGACATCGGGCTTAAATTGTTTTAACAGTTTCTTGGAAGTTTGCACTCCCTTGAGAAAACGCATGACCGTTTTCACATTATCGAATGACAGCTTCCGACGGAAGCCGGTAATCTCAATCGCTTCAAACGGAATTCCTTGCTGCGGAACAATCGAGCTTTCAAGCCCGCGCTTGCCTCCGATGTACAGAAATTCGGAGCCGGGAAATTCCTTGGCGCATTGGCTGGCGACGGCCAGAGCCGGGTAAATATGCCCCCCGGTTCCGCCGCCGCTTAGTACGACGCGCATATTCTCACCTCGCATAACGGGATAAATTCAGTAGAATGCCCAGCGCGGTCAGCATCAGCGTCAGCGAAGATCCTCCGTAACTGATCAGCGGCAGCGTAATGCCGGTGACCGGCATCAGGCCGATGACAACGCCGATGTTGATCACGACCTGCACGCCAACCATGCCAACGATCCCAACGGCAAGCAAGCTGCCAAACAGATCGTCGATGGTCATGGCAACGCGCATACCGCGCCATACTAAAATTAAAAACAATAACAGAACCAAAAGTCCGCCGATAAAACCTAATTCCTCTGCTAGGATCGAGAAGATAAAGTCGGTTTGCGGCTCAGGCACGTAGCTGTATTTTTGCCGGCTCATCCCCAGTCCCAAGCCCGCCAATCCGCCGGGTCCAATCGCATACAGCGACTGGATGATCTGATATCCTGCGCCCAGCGGGTCCGACCAGGGATCAAGGAAGGCGGTGATCCGCTTCAGCCGGTAAGGCGCTGCCAGGATCAAGCCGACGAAGCCCAGCGCTCCCACGGCCGCCAGGCCGGCTAAATGCCGAATGCGTGCACCTGCGGTAAACACGATCAACAGGGAAGCGCCCAGCATGACCGTCCCCGTCCCCAAATCGGGCTGAAGCATGATTAAGCCGAAGGCAAGTCCGATAATCCCAAGCGGCGGCAGCAGGCCTTTCGTAAAATTCGTGATCTTGTAATCTTCCTTACTCAGCCAATAGGATAGAAACAAGATCATGCCAAGCTTCATAAACTCGGAGGGTTGAATCCCAAACGAGCTGATGCCCAGCCAGCTGCGCGCCCCGCCGCGCACGACCCCGATACCGGGAATCAGCACGATCACGAGCAGGATGAAGCATAGAACCAGCCCGATTTTGGCGTATTTCCGCAGCAGACGGTAATCTACATTCATCATCAGGAACATCGCGATTAACCCAAGTACAGCAAAGAGCAGCTGCCTCTTGACGAAATAGAAAGAATCGCCGTAATCATGGAAAGCGAGTACGGAACCCGCGCTGTATACCATTACGATTCCGATCGCCAGCAATCCGAGAATGCTGGCCGCCAGCCAAAAATCCGGCGCCGTACGGCTCTTGCCCATCGTGGATGCCACCTCTTAACCGAAAGTAGGGGCTTTTCCACCCCCCTACTTAAAGGGTATGCACCGCCTCTTTAAAAATGCGTCCACGCTCCTCATAGGAAGGGAACATATCCCAGCTGGCACAGGCTGGCGAGAGCAGAACGATATCTCCCGGCTCCGCCAGGCTTGCAGCCTCCTTCAGCGCAGCACGCAGCGTATCTGCGGCGCTGTCCACAGTATCGACCAGCACGATGTGCGATAGACCCGCCAGCTCAGCGACTCTAGCAATTTTTTCTTTCGTTTGCCCCATCGCCACAACGGCTTTCACCTTCTCTTTGAAAACCGGCAGCAGCTCCATATAATCCGAGCCGCGGTCCAAACCGCCGGCGATCAGCACGATGGGTGCCTGCAGCGCGCCGAGGGCCATGACCGTCGCTTTGGAATTGGTCGCTTTGGAGTTGTTATAGTAAACGACGCCTTGCTTCTCGTCCACATACTCCAAACGATGCTCCACACCGTGGAACGTTCGCAGTGGCTCCGCAAGCGCTTCTGGTGCGGCACCCGCCGCAATCGCCGCCGCAACCGCCGCCAGCGCGTTCTCGATGTTAAAGCGGCCCGGCAAGGCGATGTCGGCAATGTCGACGATGACACGCACCTCGCCATCAGCCCCCCGATACATGATGCGGCGGGCCAGCCCGTCTTCAACGTCCGGAATGTATGCCGGCTCGACGTAAACACCCTCCGACTGCAACTCCTCGGTCATGGAGAAAGGGATCAGCTTCGCTTTTATGTAAGGCACAAGCTCCCGGCACACGGGGTCGTCCCAATTGAGGACGGCGCGGTCCGTTTCCCGTTGATTCGCAAACAGCTTGGCTTTCGACGAGATGTAATCATCCATTGTCCCATGATAATCCAGGTGCGTCTCCGCCACGTTCAGCAAGCAGGCTACCTCCGGGCGGAACGCCCGGGTCCCCTTCAGCTGAAAGCTGCTGAGCTCGGCGACCAGCCAATTGCCTTCATCCGCCTCCTCGGCGGCCTCGCACAGCGGGATGCCGATATTGCCGGCGACAATCGGTCTCATGCCGGCAGCCTCCAGCATGTTGCCGATCCACGTTGTCGTGGTCGTTTTACCGTTGGATCCGGTGATCCCGAGAATGGGAGCCGGGCTGATCAAATAAGCGACCTCCACCTCCGTCACAACCTCGATGCCAAGCTCAATCGCCCTGGCCACGGGAGGCGCGGTATACGGGATTCCGGGGTTTTTAACGACCAGCGAAACGCCCTCATGAATGAGATCGTCCGGATGACCTCCGCATACAACAGAAATTCCCAAAGCCTCCAATTCGGATGCTTCGGGACACTGTTCTCGTTCTTTTTTATCGTTGACCGTGATGACGGCGCCATAATGATGCAGGGTTTTGGCGACCTGAACGCCGCTTCTCGCCAAACCGAGAACGACAACCTGACGTCCCCGGTATTCTTCTGGATGATTCATCTTCATTACAACCCCTTGTTCAAGTAAAGTCCTATGACCGCCAGCACCAGTCCAACCGCCCAGAAGGTGACGTCAACGCGCCATTCCGACCATCCGGACAACTCGAAATGATGGTGAATCGGGCTCATTTTAAATACCCGTTTGCCGCGTGTCTTAAACGAAATGACCTGGATGACGACGGACAACATTTCGATGACGAAAATTCCGCCGATGACCAGGAACAACAGCTCGGTTTTGGTGACGATCGCAATCGCTCCAATCGCCCCGCCGATGCCCAGCGAACCGGTATCGCCCATGAACACCTTGGCCGGATGAGCGTTAAATACCAGAAAGCCCAGCACGGCACCGATCATGGCTGCCGCACAAACCGCGGCAGGAAGCGAAGTCACCTGCATGGCGATCACCGCAAACGCCCCCAGTGCAATCGCGCTGACGCCAGACAGCAAGCCGTCCACGCCATCGGTAAAATTCACGGCGTTGGTCACCGCCATCATCATAATGACGATAAACGGATAATAGAACCACGGGCCCCAGTCAAACGCAATGTCCGTCCCCGGTATAACGATCGCTGTGCTATGGCCCTCCGAGATGAGCAAGGCACACATGATTCCGGCGAACAGCAGCTGTCCAATCAATTTCTGTCTGGGTGTGAGACCCAAAGACCGATTAAATACAATTTTGATATAGTCGTCGAGAAATCCGACCAGTCCAAAGCCAAGCGTGGCGACCAGAAGCACGTAGAAGTCGGTATTCACAACGGAAAATTTCAAGAAAGCTAACGTAAACGCCAATAGGATAATGATGCCGCCCATCGTTGGCGTTCCCGCCTTTTTCAAATGGCTTTGCGGCCCTTCGCCGCGGATTTGCTGGCCGAATTTGAGTCTTCTCAGCAGCGGAATGATCAGCGGAGCCGAGATGACCTCCAGAATAAAAGATACGCCGATCGTTAGCAAGATAAGTCCAAAATCCATGGGATCCCCCCCTTTCGCCGGTATTAGTGTGTCAGCTCGCTAGTTTTGATCGCTTCGACGACTTCTTCGAGTTTCATGCCTCGGGAAGCCTTAACCAAGACGACGTCCTGCGGATGCAGCAACGAAACCAGCTTGCGGATCAGTTCAGACTTATCAGTATATGCATGAATGAAATTCGGGTCCAACTGTTTCTTCGCCCCTTCGGCGATGTGGCGGGAAAGCGGACCGCAGGTGAACAGCTGATCCACCGTACCTGGTGTCAACATCTCCCCGATTTCGCGATGGTAATCTGCCTCGGAATCGCCCAGCTCCAGCATATCGCCGAGCACGGCGATTTTCTTCCGATACCCTTTCATATGCTCCAAAACGCCAAGGGCCGCTTTCATCGAAGTGGGGCTGGCGTTGTACGCGTCGTTCAGGATCGTAATGCCGCTCCGTCCGGTAATAACCTCAATCCGCATTCCGGTCAGCTCCACTTTGCTGAAGCCCTCGCGGATCGCTGCTTCGCCCACCCCGTAATGACGGGCAACCGTGATCGCCGCAAGCGCATTGGATACGTTATGCTCGCCGAGAAGCGGCAGTTCCAGCGGATCGCCTTCACTGCCATGCGGCGTAAACAACGTTTGATGGTCCGTAAACAGGATCCCCGTGGGATACTGGTCATTCTCCGGACGCAGCCCAAACGTTGCCGTTTGCAGTCCTTCCGGCTTCACCGTAGACGGCTCGGCCAACACTTGAGGGATGAGAGGTTCGTCCCCATTGTAGATGAACAGTCCTCCCGGCTTCATGCCCGCTAGAATTTCCAGCTTGGCTCTTGCGATCTCTTCCCGCGAACCCAGCTGCAGCAAGTGGGATTCGCCAATGTTGGTGACAACCGCCGTTTCCGGTTCACCGAGCTTCGAGAGCAGTTCGATTTCTCCACGGCCGCTCATCCCCATCTCCAGTACGGCGATTTCCGTATCTTCCGGCATGGCCAAGATCGTTAACGGAAGGCCGATATGGTTGTTGAAATTCCCTTTGGTTTTATGCACTTTATAAGTCGTAGACAAAAGAGCGTAAACCAAGTCTTTGGTCGTCGTTTTCCCGTTGCTTCCGGTGATCCCGACGACTTTAGCTCCGGTTTCGGTCAAGTATGATTTGGCCAGCGCCTGCAGCGCAATTAGCGTATCGTCCACGAGTACGGCCGGGCCTGGCGGCGTTCCCTTCGAGCGTGCCCACAGGCAAGCGCCTGCTCCCGCCTGCAGGCAGTCCGAGGCGAAATCATGGCCGTCGAACCGTTCTCCCGCCAGCGGCACAAACAGGCAGCCTTTCGTTATTTGCCGGGAGTCCGTCACAACGCCTTGCACCACGATGCCGGCATCGCCCGCTTCCCGAATCTGTCCGCCGCACATCGCGGCAATTTCCGCTAAGTTTCTTTTGATCACTTTGCCAAACCCCTTATCGCTTCTTTTGCAACGATTCGATCGTCAAAATCGAGCACCTTGGAGCCTATCAATTGATAGGTCTCATGGCCTTTCCCCGCAATCAATACTACATCCTCACGGCTTGCCATTTCAATAGCCTTCCCGATGGCCTCGCGGCGGTCGACGATCAGCTCATAACGCGCCTGATCCACGCCGTCCTCAACGAGTCCCTGTTCGATGTCCCGTAAGATGGCTTGCGGGTCTTCCGTGCGAGGATTATCAGAGGTCACCAGTACGTAATCTGCATACTTCGCGGCGATTTGGCCCATAATCGGACGTTTCTTCCGGTCCCGATCCCCGCCGCAGCCGAAGACGCAAATCACTCGGCCTTTCGCGAATTCATTCACCGTCCGCAGCACATTCTCCAATCCGTCCGGGGTATGGGCGTAATCCACAATCACGGCGAAATCCTGACCTTCATCCACCGCTTCCACCCGGCCCTCAACGCCTTTCACCGATTCCAGGCTGGCCTTGATCTGCTCTAGCGGTATGCCTTCCAAGAGCGTCGCCGAGATGGCTGCCAGCGCGTTGTACACATTAAACTTCCCTACCATCCGCAAGGAGATATCTGCGCTCCCGCGGAACGTATCCACGTGGAAGGACGTCCCCCGTGCGGTAATCGAGATGTTTGAGGCTCTAACGTCGGCATCTTGCTCCACGCCATACGTAATCACCTCAGCCGCCGTCTGTTTGGCAAAATAAGCGCTCGCCGGGTCGTCAACATTCAGCACGGCATAGCTGCGCTCCTCTGGATTTTCCGCATACGTATTGCCCAGTCGGGAGAAAAACAATCCTTTGGCCCAGCGGTATTCGTCCATTGTCTTATGATAATCCAGATGATCCTGGGTCAAGTTCGTAAAAACGGCCGTCCGGAAGCGGGTTCCTTTCACGCGCCCTTGCGCCAGCGCATGAGAGGACACTTCCATTACACAATACTCACCGCCGCCTTCAGCCATGTCATGCAAATATTGCTGCAGCTCCAGCGACTCCGGCGTTGTCCCGGACATCGGATACGTCTGCCCGGCGAACCGGCGTTGGATCGTGCCGATCAATCCCGTTTCCCTGCCTTGATCTTGCAAAATCCGCTCGATCAGATAAGTGGTGGTCGTCTTGCCGTTCGTGCCGGTCACGCCGATGACTTTCAGCCGCGAGCTTGGCGCGCCGAAGAATACGCCTCCGAGCACAGCCATCGCCTGCCGGCTGTCCTTGACTTTAAGCTGCGGCAAGGCAACATCGTCCAGCCACCGTTCTACTACAAGTGCCGCGGCACCTTGTTCTTCCGCCTGCCGGGCATAATCGTGACCATCCACCGTATGGCCGGGAAGGCAAATAAATAGATCCCCCGGCTGTACCTTGCGCGAATCGATCGCAATCCCCGTACAGGACGTTTCCCCATCCCCTCGTATCTGCGATGTCATAAAATACGTTGCTAGTTTCTTAAGCAGCATAGGTTACCCCTCCGTCTTTCAACTGCGTGTTGTACCGCTACACACTCATACTATATTATCACCAAATTTAACTAAATTCAGGATTATTATTCACTTGTGATCGAGTTATGATCATGCTGTTGCTCTGCCTCCGCTTCTGTCCCCATGTAGATGCGGATCGTCGATCCTTTCTCTACCCGGGCCCCCGCTTTCGGAGCTTGGTTGATCACCACATTGCCGGTGCCGGATCTCGCCAGGTTGAAGTTCATGTTCAAATCCTCGTAGATTTCCTGGGTCGTGTGGCCGATCAGATCAGGTACCGTTACGATTGGCGTCTCTCCGTATTTATACTTCTTGTTGACCTGCTGCTCGCGAGGCGGAACCTTCATATATTCCAGTGCATCCTCCATGATGTTGCGTACGATCGGAGCGGCCACCACGCCGCCGAATTGAATGCCTTGCGGGTTATCCACCGCCGTGTATACGACGATTTGCGGGTCGTCTGCCGGAGCGAAGCCGATAAACGAAACGATATGTTCATTTTGCGAGTAACGCCCGTTCACAACCTTTTGCGCTGTCCCGGTTTTGCCGCCAACCCGATACCCGTCGATAAACGCGTTCCCGCCGGTTCCGTTAGCGACGACGCTTTCCAGCGCCATGCGGATCTGCTTGGAGGTCTCTTCCGAAATGACCTGCCGCACCAGCTGCGGCTTGTTCTCCGAAACCACCTCGCCCGTCTCCGGATTCGTCCACGCTTTGGCTACATAAGGTTTATACAGCTTGCCGCCGTTGATCGCCGCGGATACCGCCGTAATCTGCTGGATCGGAGTCACCGAAACGCCTTGACCAAACGAGGTCGTCGCCAGTTCCACCGGCCCTACTTGCGAGAGCTTAAACAGAATCCCGTTCTCTTCCCCGTTCAGGTCGATGCCGGTTTTGCTGCCGAAGCCGAAATTTTTGATGTATTGGAACAGCGTTTCTTTCCCCAGCCGTTGACCTAAGGCGACAAACCCGGGGTTGCAGGAGTTTTCTACGACCTGAAGGAACGTTTGGCTGCCGTGGCCGCCTTTCTTCCAGCAGCGCAGGGTTGCCCCGCCCACCTTGACGTAACCCGGATCAAAAAAACGCTCATTCAGCAAATCCACCTTTTTCTCTTCCAATGCCGCAGCCAATGTAATGATTTTGAAGGTGGAACCTGGTTCGTACGTCATCCAGATTGGTAAATTCCGGTTATACACTTCTGCATCATATTCTTGGTAGGCTCCCGGCTCATACCCCGGCCGGGCAGCCATGCCAAGGATTTCTCCCGTCTTCGGGTTCATCGCAATTGTCAGCGCTGAATCAGCCTGCAGCCGGTCCATCGCCTGATCCAACTCCCGCTCGATGATGCTCTGGATCGTCTTATCGATCGTCAGCGTCAGATTCAGGCCGTCCTTCGGCTCCACGTATTTCTCCGACGAACCTGGCATCAAGCGCCCGCCGGCATCGGACAAATAAGACACGCTTCCGTTCATGCCGCTGAGCAGGTTGTCGTATTTGCTTTCCACGCCGGTAAGGCCTTGGTTGTAGCCGCCGGTGAAGCCCAGGATATGTGCTGCCAATCCCCCGAAGGGGTAGTAGCGCTTATTGTCTTCGGCAACAACAATACCCGGAAGAGCCAAATCACGAATTTGCTGCGCTTTTTCCATCGTAATTTTGCGTCCGCCGGGTTGCAGCCTGACTATGGATTGTCTCTTGGTGATCGTCTTCAGTACCGATTCCTCGGTCATCCCAAGCAGCGGCGCCAGGCTCTTGGCCGTCTGCTCCGGATTTTTGATCTGCACCGGAATGGCCATCACCGTTGGCGTCGTAATATTATAAGCAAGCACCGTGCCGTTGCGGTCGCTGATTTCGCCGCGCTTCGCCGAATACGGGATGTTCCGGCGCCAGGAATCCTCCGCTTTGGCGGACAATTCAGCGCCTTTCCCGATTTGAACGTAGGCAAGACGCACGGCCAGCGCCGCAAACAGCAAACACAACACCATTAACAGCCAGAATAATCTTCGTCGTACAGTAAATCTGGATACTTTCACAGGTCGCCCCCCTTACCCATCCTGACATCATCATGATTGCACTCATCACATGACTATTCAGGACAACCAGGGGTTAGAACAAGCTATGGCGAGTCCGAGGTCTCCTTCTCTCCGGCATCGTTCCCTTGATCGCCGCTGGTTGAGGCATCCTCCACCTGCTCATCGTTGGACGAAGTTTCCTCCTTATCCGGCGGTTCCAGGGTAAGGATTACACGTCTGCCGCCGTTCTCGTTGACAACCTCCTGTGAGACGACGTAGCCTTCCCCATTCGCCGTAACCGGGATTTGAAGGACCGATAGTAACTCCAAGGCATCGCGCAGCGATTCGCCTTGCAGGTTTGGCACATTGATGTCCGATCCCTTCTCCGTAAGCAAGTAAACGAATTGCCCGGATTTGAGCGTCGTTCCCGCCTTCGGGAATTGGGAGATAATCGTATCCCCTTTCCCATATGTTGCATAGGAAATGCGACTTGCCGACAGTTTGTCCTTGGCTTGTTGAACTGGCAACCCGCCGACATCCGGAACTTTTGGTCCCGAAGCCGCTGTCTTCGAGGAGTTACCGGACGCGCTGCCTTCGATTTTTTTCGGAACTCCCATATACTGCAGCGTTTGATTTACGATCTGCTTAAACACCGGAGCGGCGGCGGCCCCCCCGCCCAGTTCCGAGTCCTTGGGTTCGTCGATCAAGACGATAACCGCGATCTTCGGATCATCCACCGGCGCATAGCCGATAAATGAAACGACCTGTTTCGTGTAATCATATTGGCCGTTAACTACCTTTACTGCAGTCCCCGTCTTACCGGCAACCCGATACCCTTCGATGTAGGCGTGACGTCCCGTCCCGATCTTTTGGTCCGAGACCACCTGCTCCAAATAAGTTCCAACTTCTTTCGCTTTGTCGGGAGAGATCACCTGCTGAAGCACTTTAGGTTTGGTTTCCACCGTCTCCCCGGTTTGCGGATCGGTGATGGACTTGACGATATGCGGCTCCATCAGCTTGCCGCCATTCGCGATGGCCGATACCGCCACAATTTGCTGCAACGGCGTCACAAGCAGCTTCCCGTGGCCGTATGACATCGCCGCAAAGTCAGCCTGCTGCACCGGATCCACGATCCCTTTGGATTCCCCCGGCAGCTCGATGCCCGTTTTTTTCCCGAATCCGAATTGATCGACGTACGTCTTCAGACGTTCCGGACCCAGCATCTCGTAACCCAGCTTGACGAAAGCGACGTTACTGGAGCGTTTCACGCCTTCCAGATACGTGATCTCGCCCCAGCCGGAACGCTTCAAGTCGTGAATCGTTTGCCCCGGCACCCGGATGCTGCCGGATTTGTATGTAGCATTTGGATTAAATAAGCCTTCCTGTACCGCCCCGGCCAAGGTCACGATTTTAAATGTGGAACCTGGCTCGTAAACGGATTTGATCGCGTGGTTATAGAAATTTTTCTGATCGACATCCGCCCAATATTCATTGGGGTTATAGGTCGGCATATTCGCCATGCCAAGGATTTCCATCGTCTTCGGATCGGCCGCAATCACCGTCATACTGATCGGCTGCAGCTGATCGTACGCTTCCTTCATCGCCTGCTCGATGTAGTACTGGATCGTGTAGTCAATCGTCAGCTTCAGGTTGTCTCCGTTCTTCGGCGGGTTATAAATTTCGCTGGCTTTCGGAATCTCAATTCCCCGGCCGTCCCGCTTGTACTCGAGTGAACCGTCAACGCCCTTGAGCTGCTCATCGAAGTAGGCTTCAATACCGGATACGGCTTTGCCTTCGCGGTCGATGTATCCCAAGACGTGGGAAGCCAAGCTTTGATTCGGATAATACCGCTTCTGATCCTTGATCAAGTAAATGCCGACGTCCTGCAGTTTGCTATGCTTTTCCTTCAGCTCGTCGATCAATGCCTGCACCTGATTCTTCAGGTCTTGATCAATCTTCCAGCCCTCGTTCCGGACCTCGCGTTGCGTATAGTACTCGCCGGACTCTTTTTTGGCATTGACGATTTTCCGGAGTTCACTTTCATCTTTACCGAGGACCTTGCCAAGCCCTTCAACTACCTCGTCCTGAAGGCCGTACTTGTTAATCAGTTCGGGATTGACGGCCACCGTGTAAGCCGGAGCATCCACCGCCAGGACGTCGCCGTTCCGGTCCGTGATCGTCCCCCTCGTTGCGGGCAGCAACTTTTTGGTCGACCACAGCTCCTCCGCATGCGCCTGCCAAAAGTCCGCTTGCACGACCTGCAGCCAAAACGCTCTACCGATCAATACAGCAAAAAAGAGGGTAATACATCCCCCTATCAGCAGTGTTCGAAGCTTTATTCGCTTGATCATGGCAAAACCTCTTTAGACATTATTTCTTGGCCGTTTCAACGCCATCTGCCGGTACATTCACATGAAAACCTTCTACCTCCGGCTGAACATAACCGAGCTCCTTCGCCTTCTCCGGAATTTGCTCCTCCAGCTTTTCCTTTTGGATGCTTAGTTCCTTCACTTCCGCGTTGATCGCTTGAATGTCCGTATTCAAATTAAACATTTGGCGCTTAATGTTGTAAAGTGACACATTTTGCCATAACAACCCGCCCATCACGGCCACGCAAAAAATAACCGTCATCATATACAGCAACTTCTCACGAACCGGCAACGGCGAACGGCGGGTTACCACCTTCGTTGTTTCCCGATAACGCTGCGGTTGATAGCTGCGTTCCGCTTGCTTCTCCTTGACTGCCAGATTCCCACGCGTATAAGCCATTTACGATACCTCCACACCGGTTTGCAATTTCTCCGCCACGCGTAATTTCGCGGAACGGGCCCTCGGATTGTCAGCCAACTCCTGCTCCGACGGAACGATTGGTTTCCGGTTGATTAATTTAAGTGATCCTTTGCCGCCGCACACGCACATCGGAAAATCGGGCGGGCAAGTACATTTCTCCACATAGCTGGCAAAGATTTGCTTACAGATTCGGTCCTCCAACGAGTGGAAGGTGATGACCGAAACCCGTCCTTCCGGCGCCAAACAACGGATGGCCGCATGCAGCCCTTCTTCGAATGCGCCCAGCTCATCGTTAACCGCGATGCGCAATGCCTGAAAGCTGCGCTTCGCTGGGTGGCCCCCCGTACGCCTTGCAGCCGCCGGGATGCCCTCCTTGATCAGCTCGACGAGCTGCCCCGTCGTTTCGATCGGCTCCTGTGCTCGCCGGTCTGCAATGACCTTGGCGATCCGCCTGGAAAATTTCTCCTCGCCGTATTGGAACAAAATACGAGCAATTTCGCGTTCCGGCCACGTATTTACGATCTCCCGAGCCGTCAATGCGGCCGATTGATCCATCCGCATATCGAGCGGCGCGTCCGCGTTATAGCTAAACCCCCGCTCCCCTTCGTCAAACTGAGGGGAGGAAACACCGAGGTCGAACAATACGCCGTCCACCTGGGGAACCCCGTTTAGCTGCGGCACCCCTTCGATCTCCCGCAGTTTTTGCTCGATGTAGCGGAAATTGCTTTTTACCAAAGTTAACTTGTCCGCATAGGCTGCGAGCCGCTCCTTGGCATTGTCCAGCGCCCAGTCGTCCTGGTCGAAAGCGATCAGCCTTCCCCCTGGACCTAGCTTGGATAAGATGACGGAGCTGTGGCCGCCGCCTCCCAGCGTACAATCCACATAAATGCCGTCCGGCTTGATGCGCAGCCCTTCTGTCGCTTCTTCTTTGAGTACCGTGATGTGATGGAACAAGACTTACGCCCCCAAACCTGAATTCATTTGACTAGCTTAAAGAATAACTCCTTCTAAAGATCGAAGTTGAAATCCACCAGCTTCTCAGCAATTTCGTTAAACGTATCTTCCGACTGCTGGAAGTATTGCTCCCACGTGTCTTTGCTCCAAATTTCCACGCGATTCGACACGCCTAAAACAACGCAATCCTTCTCCAGCTTGGCATACTGCCGTAAATTACTTGGCAAGTTTACCCTTCCCTGTTTATCCCATTCACATTCGGTTGCACCCGAGAAAAAGAAGCGGGTAAACGCACGGGCGTCGGATTTCATCAGTGGCAAAGCCTTCAGCTTCTGTTCCAGCACTTCCCATTCCTGCATCGGATAAACGAAAAGACACTGGTCCAAGCCGCGGGTAACCACGAAAGAGCTGCCGAGGAGTTCACGAAACTTAGCCGGAATAATAATCCGGCCTTTATCGTCAATGCTATGTTGGAACTCCCCCATAAACATTGGTGACTCACTCCTTACCTCTTTCCCCCACTTTGCACCACTTTACACCACTGTGATATGTAACTATTCCACACTGAACGAGAAAATCCTTCTCTGGTTCAAAATTTTTTTGACAGGCGGTTGGTGGGAAGGAGGTATTACTTTAGGGCTGCAACCGCGGTTGACGCTTCGTTCGGCGCTAAATAAGCAGCAAAAAGGACTATCCCGGCAGATTTGATCTGCCTCAGATAGTCCTTTATTGGTGTGTTAACAGTAAAAAGTACCTTTATTTTATTGAACAATCCGCAGTTTCAGCGAATTAACAGGATTTTGTACCGTTATTTTCGGTGAAATCACCCGACTTCGCCCAATCCGGCAAAATTAGCGGTAGGATTTACCGTTAATCATCGTCTAGCGGCGGATAAGTAACAATTAGCGGTACGATTTACCGTTAATTATCGTCTCCCGGCGAACACGCATCAATTTACAGCGGCCGTAGCGTTTCACCGTAACGCCTGTCCACCGGCGATCGAGCTGTAATCACCGCTGCGACGAATTAATGCTCCTGCCAGCTATCCAGGTAAGCGCGTTGCTCAGCGGACAGCGTATCGATGTTCACGCCGAGGCTTTCCAGTTTGAAGCGGGCCACTTGCTCGTCCAGCTCATAAGGGACGTTAACAACCGTTTTCCCGATTTCCTTATAACGGTCATTCACGTATTTCAAGGACAACGCCTGCAGCGCAAACGTCATGTCCATGATTTCGGCCGGATGTCCGTCGCCGGCGGCCAAGTTCACCAGACGGCCTTCGGCGAGCAGGTACATTTTGCGTCCGTCCTTCAACTGATATTCCTCAATGTTCTTGCGCACGGTGCGAACCGAAACCGAACGCTCCGCAAGCTCAGGCTTGTTGACTTCCACGTCGAAGTGGCCGGCATTGGACAGAATCGCGCCGTCCTTCATCACATCATAATGCTCGCCGCGAATCACGTCGCGGTTGCCGGTCACAGTGACGAAGAAATCGCCGATCTTCGCCGCTTCCAGCATCGGCATCACTTGGAAGCCGTCCATCACGGCTTCCACCGCTTTGATCGCGTCAACTTCGGTAACAACGACGTTAGCGCCAAGGCCTTTGGCCCGCATCGCCACGCCTTTGCCGCACCAGCCGTAGCCGACAACCACGACGGTTTTCCCAGCAACGACCAGATTCGTCGTCCGGTTAATTCCGTCCCACACCGATTGGCCGGTGCCGTAGCGGTTGTCGAACAAGTATTTGCAATAAGCATCATTTACTGCAACCATTGGGAATTTCAGCTGGCCTTCCTTGTCCATCGCTTTCAGGCGCAAAATCCCGGTGGTCGTCTCTTCAGCGCCGCCCCGCACATTCTCCAGCAAATCCTGACGTTCCGAGTGCAAGATCGTAACCAAATCACCGCCATCGTCGATGATCAGATCCGGCTTCGTCTCCAGCGCTTTAATTAACAACGCCTTATATTCTTCCGGTTCAGGATTATATTTGGCATAAACGGTGATGCCATCTTCAACGAGTGCAGCACAAACATCGTCCTGCGTCGACAGCGGATTGCTGCCGGTAATCGTCACTTCCGCCCCACCGGCTTGGATAACTTTAGCCAAGTAGGCCGTTTTGGCTTCCAAATGAAGCGAGATGGTCACTTTCAGTCCTTTAAAAGGCTGCTCCGCCTCAAATTGCTTCCGAATCCGGTTCAGCACCGGCATGTGGGCTTCCACCCAATCGATCTTCAAATGCCCCTCCGGCGCAAGCTTCAAGTCGGTAATGATGCTGTTCTGAATCGCTAACGAACTCATAAATGTCTCCTCCTATAAATAGATGATTCGATGTTTGCCAGTTAACTCATAAGGGATATTCATCAGGCCTTCGATCCAATCCGTCCCATATCGATTTAATGCATCAAAGAGATTGTAAACTCTCTCCTGCGGCTTGCTTAGAGGGAATAGCGAGAGTTGAATCCGGTCGAAATGGCGTAAGCCGGTCTCATGAATTTTCTCCAACGCATCCTTCGCCTTGCCGCGCAAATACTCGATTTGGCCGATGATCTTGTCTCGGTTCACCGCCCCGAGTCTGGACAAATCGCTTTGAACTCCTGCCAGCTCCTCAATGAGCGGATTGTATAGCTCTCCAAACGCAGCGATGACCTCATCAAACCGCTTGTCGACCGGCATCCGCTCCTGCGCCGCAAGCCAAGCTCCACGTCTGCGGCGGAAGCCTTCGGCATCCTTCACATCATCCCAGCTGAGCTGATATTTCTGCATATACTTTTGCACGGTTCGATCTACCACCGTAAAAGCTTCCCGTGCCAGCAGCAGTGGCATTTTCAGCCCAAGCTTATGAAACGCCTTGCGCGTCAGCCCCCAGTAAGCAATTTCGCCGGGGCCGAGAACCGAGCCAAGGACGGGAAGCAAACTGTCCTGCATCAAGGGGCGAGTTAACACATTATTGCTGAACCGCTCCGGATGCTCCCGCAGCTCGGCGAGCAGCTCGTCAGCCGTAAAGGAGACTTTGCCCTTGCGGTCTTCGAAGCGCCCTTCCTGTTTAAACAACAGCAGCCGTTCATGTTCATTAATATAGAACAAATTCGCTCCATTTTCGGCCACTTCAGCCGAAGGTTCAAATCCCAAGCCCGCCAAATCCCGTACCGTTTCGTGGTAAGCCGATTCCAGCTCATCATTGTGGCGAATCATTTGCTCAAACACCGGTACTTCCAGCCGGCGCAACTCAGGATCTGACGAGTCCAGCAGCACCAGTCCGTATTTTCCAAACAAAGCTCCCATCAGCTTGGCAAAAGCTGCCGTCAAGTTATCCGCATCCGCTGACGAGCTTCGTGCCAAGTCCAGGAGCGCCGCCTTATGCTCGCTGTCGGGCAACAGCTGCTCCAGCTCTGAAATGGCCTTGTCCCACGCCTCGGACGTCACCTTCGTGAAGCTGACCGGCAGCCGGTCCATGCTGCCGCGGTGCATGCGAATCCGACGCACCTGTAAATCCGGCGCCAACACATAGGTGTGATTGACCTCATCCCAGTCGTGATCCTCGCCGGCAATCCAGAACACCGGCACCACCGGACGATTTAACCGGGCCGAAGCGGCCTTCGCCGCTTTGAGGATGGTCACGGCTTTATAGATCACGAGCAGCGGCCCGGTGAATAACCCGCTTTGCTGCCCGCCGACAATCACCGCCGTCCCCGGCTGCTCGAGTTGATCGATCGCCTGTTCAACGGCCGGGGACGGGTTATATTGTCTGTTATATTCACGAAGTCGGGCAGCGACTGCCTTCCGACTTATGCGCGTATGCTCTGATTGATCAAGCCATGCGACTCGTTCAGCCCAGCTGTTGGCCTCCGCCGGGTCGCTCTCATACAATTGCTGAACCGTAGCAAACTGATTGACGTATACTTCAGCCAGCGGCCCCACAAATGAAAGTTGCTCTTGAACGACATTCATCAGTTTGCGTCCTCCTGTCTGCATCAAAACCTTCCTTGATTGTAACGGATGTCCTACCGCTCCGTCAAAGAAATCCTTACTTTTGCTAAACCTCTAACTTTCCGTAATGATCAGGCGCAAAAAAAAACTCCCGCAACCGTCATGAACGGCTGCGGGAGTTCGCAGAATCGATCAACCTTTTTTCGGCATGGAGACGAAATGTCCTTTAGACACTTCAACCAGCTCGGAGTTCTCCAAGTCGTACAAACCTCCGCTGGCAACCCCTTCTTTGCCGATTGGACCGCTGGTGGTATCCTCCAGAACAATCCGTTTCTTGTTAGCTTCAATTTCCGGATCCGGGATCGGAATCGCGGACAGGAGCGTTTTTGTATAAGGGTGCATCGGGTTGGCATACAACTCTTCGCTGTCTGCCAGCTCCACGATCCGGCCCAGATACATCACGGCCACACGGTCACTGATATGCTTCACCATGGACAAGTCGTGCGCGATAAACAGATACGTTAATCCGAGACGGTCCTGAAGATCCTCAAGCAGGTTGACAACCTGTGCCTGAATGGATACGTCCAGCGCCGAAATCGGTTCGTCACAGATGATGAACTTCGGATTCACCGCCAGCGCACGGGCAATCCCGATCCGTTGGCGCTGACCGCCGGAGAATTCGTGCGGATAACGGGTTGCATGGTCCGGGTTCAAACCAACCATATCCAGCAATTCTTCAACCCGTTTCTTGCGTTCTGCTTTAGATCCGGCCAAACCGTGAATATCCAGCGCTTCCCCGATGATATCCGTAACGGTAAACCGCGGATTCAGCGATGCATACGGATCCTGGAAGATCATCTGCATGTCGCGGCGCATCGCTTTCATTTTCTTCGGCGGCAATTTGCTGATGTCCACGCCGTTGAAGCGAACGCTGCCAGCCGTCGGCTCGTACAAACGAAGAATCGTACGGCCCGCGGTCGATTTACCGCAGCCCGATTCGCCAACGAGGCCAAGCGTTTCGCCTTCGGCAATCGAGAAGCTGATGTCGTTGACCGCCTTCAGTACGTTACCGCCGCCAACGTTAAAGTATTTTTTCAAGCCTTCAACTTCAATTAGAGTTTTGCCTTTGCTCATGACGACTGTACCTCCTTGGCCATCGGATGAAGATCCCAGCAGCGGGCTGTATGCGTTTCGCTAAATACAGTCGCGCCTGGGTCGATGCGTTCGCAAATCTTCATCGCTTGGTCGCAACGAGCGGCGAATGGGCAACCAATCGGCGGCTTGATCAAATCCGGCGGTGTACCGATAATCGGAATCAGCGGTTCGCCCTTCTTCTGATCCAAACGCGGCATCGAACGCAGCAAACCTTTGGTGTATGGATGCTGCGGGTTTTTGAAGATCTCCCACTTCGTTCCGGTCTCCACCACTTCACCGGCATACATGACGATGACGCGATCACACATGCCGGCTACGACGCCAAGGTCATGGGTGATCAAAATGATGGAGGTGCCCAGCCGGGATTGCATCTCTTTCATGACGTCCATGATTTGAGCCTGAATCGTCACGTCGAGCGCCGTTGTTGGTTCGTCAGCGATCAACAGCGCAGGCCGGCAGGCAAGTGCGATGGCGATCATGGCGCGTTGCCGCATCCCCCCGGAGAATTCGTGTGGATATTGGTTAAAGCGGGCTTCTGCATTTTTGATGCCTACAAGCTTAAGCATCTCGATAGCCTGTTTCTTCGCTTCGCCCGCTGACATTTTCTGATGTTTGATTAATACTTCAGTGATTTGTCGGCCTACTTTGATCGTAGGATTCAAGGAGGTCATCGGGTCCTGAAATATCATGCCAATATCTTTCCCGCGGATCGATTCCATTTGCTTGTCGCTTTTCTTCAAAAGGTCTTGCCCTTGGAAAATAATTTCACCTTGCTTAATGATGGAAGGAGGAGACGGAATCAGGCGCATAATCGTTTGGGCCGTGACGCTCTTGCCGCTGCCGGATTCGCCGACGATCGCAACCGTTTCACCTTTCCCCACTTCAAAGTTCATGCCGCGGACGGCCTTCACTTCTCCACCTTTGACTTGGAAGGAAACATGCAAATCTTTAACTTGTAAAATCGGCTCCATCATTCCACCTCCTACTTCTTCAGTTTAGGGTCAAGCGCATCGCGAAGACCGTCACCAAAAATATTAAACGCCAGCATGATGATACTGATCAAAATGGCTGGGAACAGCATCCGCCACGGGTAATACAACCAGCCGGTCAAGGCATCATTGATCATCGAACCGAGCGAAGCAACCGGAGCTTGAACGCCCAAGCCAAGGAAGCTAAGGAACGCTTCGGCGAAAATCGCGTTAGGTACAGACAATGTCACCGTAACGATGATAGGTCCAACCGCATTTGGCAACAGGTGGCGGAACAACAAGCGTCCGTGGCCTGCGCCCATCGAACGGGAAGCCAACACGTATTCGCGGTTCTTCAACTGCATAATTTCACCGCGGACAATCCACGACATGTTAATCCAGCCGGTAATTGTTAAAGCAAGGATAATCGTTCCCAAGCTCGGCTCCATCACGACCAGCAACAGAATCGTAACGAGCAGATAAGGGATGGAGTACAAAATCTCTGAAAACTTACTCATAATTTCATCGACGCGGCCGCCAAAGTAACCCATGATTCCGCCGTAAATGACGCCAATCAAAAGGTCGATACACGCTGCCGCCAGACCAACGATCAGGGAAATGCGCGCCCCCATCCAAGTTCGGATAAACATATCGCGGCCAAGGTCGTCCGTACCAAACCAGTGCGTGGCCGATGGCGCTTTGTTCGTATTTAAAAGGTCGTTTGAATAATAGTTGTAGCCGTAGATTTTACCGACGATAACCGGAGCGATAATCGCAGCCAACGTTACCAGCGCCAAGAAGATCAAAGCCGTCATCGCCAGCTTATTGCTGCGCAATCTTTGCCATGCATCTCGCCAAGCTGAGATACTTTCGCGTTGAATGACTTCGGCTTCTTTCTCGTCCGCGCCGATTTTGCGGAAATCGTCCGCCGTCAGGTCGACCGGAGTCGGCATCACTTTGATTGGATTCGTATCCATGCGCATTATCCCTCCTTCCCTTTCGAAAGCTTAATTCTCGGATCCACTAGCACGTAGAGGATGTCCGTGATAAACCGGGCCAACATCAGCAATACGCCGTAAAAAATCGTAATCCCCATAATCAGCGGATAATCGCGGACGCTGATCGCTTGCACGAACTGTTTTCCGATACCGCCAATCCCGAAGAGCTGCTCGATAACCACAGAACCGGTTACGATGTTTGCCGTCATCGGTCCCATATAGGTGATTACCGGCATAATCCCGTTACGGATCACGTGACGGAACAGAATTGCCATCCAGCCCAGGCCTTTCGCCTTAGCCGTTTTGATGTAATCTGCATGCAATACTTCCAGCATGCTTGAACGGGTCAAACGGGCGATAAACGCGATCGGCTGCGCCGTGAGGGCCGCTACCGGCAACACATAATACATCGGACCTTTAAAGCCCATCGTCGGCAGCCAGTGCAGCTTCGAAGCAAA
The DNA here is from genome assembly GCF_034718895.1 of Paenibacillus phoenicis. Lineage (NCBI taxonomy): Bacteria > Bacillati > Bacillota > Bacilli > Caryophanales > Paenibacillaceae > Paenibacillus > Paenibacillus phoenicis. Next base: position 2,030,880 of record NZ_JAYERP010000001.1, read on the forward strand.
TACGTACTGCAGCAAAGAAGCCACGACGAAGCTAGGTACCGCGATGCCCAGCACCGCTAACACCATCGCCACATTGTCGATCAATTTGCGATGATACAGCGCTGCCAACATACCAAGCAGTACCCCAAGGACTAACGCGACGATAATCGCAACAATCCCCAGCTTCAAAGACGCCGAAAACGTTTGACTAATGATGTGAGATACATCCTGGTTGATCTGCTTCATGGAAATTCCCAAATCGCCCTGAGCAATTTCACCCAAATATTTCAGATATTGCTGGTAAACGGGCTTATCGAGTCCTAACTGTTCTATAAGACGCTCCTTAATTGCCGGAGGCACCTGTTTCTCGGAAGTAAGCGGATTCCCCGGAATCGCCTTCATCAGGAAAAAGGTAGCTGAGATCAAAATAAACAGTGAAATTAACATGTAAAAAAACTTACTGGCAATATAGCGTACCATGCCCGTTCACACCTCCTTCTTTTAAATTTCGACATATATCGATTTTAGGTGAAAAGAAACACTTTGTCTATTCCATATATTTGTATAAGGACGCAATGCTTGGAAGAAGAGGGCACACAAAAAAAACGGGATATATATGGAACACCCACATATATATCCCGAGATTTCTATGCGATTAACAATGACTTATTTACGATCATCCGTAATATAAGCGCGGCTGTAATCGATCGCACCGCTGTAGTCGAGAACTACACCTTTCAACCACGGTTTCGTAGCCGAAACGTTCGTGTAGTAGTAGATCGGCATCAAGACTTGGTTGTCCTTGATCAGGATTTCTTCGGCTTTTGCGAAGTTCGCGTCACGAAGTGCCATATCTTCGCTATTTTTCGCTTCTTTGATCAGCTTGTCGTATTCTTCGTTCGAGAAGCCGGTGTCGTTGTTACCGCCACCTGTTACCCACATATCCATGAATGTCATCGGATCGTTGTAGTCTGCACTCCAACCAGCACGAGCTACTTGGTAGTTCAGGTTTTGACGGTTTTCGATGAATACGGCCCATTCTTGGTTTTCCGTTTTCACGTCAACGCCCAGGTTTTTCTTCCACATATCCGCAACTGCCAAAGCGATTTTCTTGTGCCCTTCACTGGAGTTGTAAGTCAATGTGATCTCAGGCAATTTCGTATAGCCTTCTTCTTTCATACCTTGTTCCAGAAGCTTCTTCGCTTCTTCCACGTTTTCTGTGAAGTAGTCGTCTTTGTGTTCATTACGATATTCGTCATTCAGACCTTTGATACCCGGAGGTACGAAGCCGAATGCCGGAACTTGACCACCCAGCGTTACGTTGTCAACGATCGCTTGACGATCGATAGCCATCGCAAACGCTTTGCGGATATTCACGTTATCAAACGGTTTAGCCGTTACGTTAAATTCATAGTAGTACGTACTTGCAATCCCTTTGATCTCCAATTCGTCTTTCAATTGATCTTTCAGGATCGGAATTTGGTCGGTTGGGATTTCGCCGTTAGGCGCACCTGCGCGATCCAATTCGTTGTTTTGGTAAGAAGCCAACTCAGTTGCGCCGCTGTTAACCAGAGACATGGTGATTTTGTTCAGCTTGATGTTAGCTTTATCCCAATAGTTTTCGTTCTTCGTTACTTCGATCGATTGGCCTTTCACCCAGTTGGTCAGCGTGAACGCGCCGTTAACGATCATTTTGCTTTGGTCAACCGCCCATTTCGGATCATCCTTAACGGATTGGTGAACCGGATAGAACGTATAGAAGGAAGTCAGACCAAGGAAGTAAGGAGTTGGAGCAACCAGTTCCACTTCCAGCGTATAGTCGTCAACTGCTTTTACGCCGACTTGGCTGAAATCCGTGATGGTTCCTTCGTTATATTCTTGAGCATTTTTCAGGTAGTACAATTGATAAGCATAAGGTGCAGCCGGATCTGTGTTCGGGCTCAGGACACGTTCCCAAGCGAATACGAAATCGTTCGCCGTAACAGGGTCGCCATTGCTCCATTTAGCGTCTTTACGCAGGTGGAACGTATATTTCGTCCCGTCGATGTCCCAGCTTTCAGCTGCAGCGGGGATAACTTGACCAGATTCGTCCTGGCGTGTAAGACCTTCGTACATCAACTTCAGAACGGTGTTAGCTTGGCTGTCTTGAGCTTGAGCCGGGTCGAAAGTTGGTGGCTCGGCGCTCAGGTTAATTCTCAGCGTTTGATCTGCGGCCAACTTCTCTCCGCCGCTGTTGCCACTGTCGGAAGCTGTATTGCCTCCATTCGCTGCGCCATTATTAGCAGCGCCATTGTTTCCGTTGTTCGAACCGCATGCGGCTAGCAATGTGCCGACTGCAAGAACGAGCGTCAGAAGAAGCAAAAGACTCTTACTCTTCTTCATCTAGCAATATCCCCCTTAAAATGGTTTGGTATATGTTTTTAGATTATACAACCAGCGGTCAAAAAAATCCAACATAAAATTCAAGATTTTTCGCGTTAATTGCTAAAATTCGCGCTAGACTTTAACAAAATAGTCCAATATACAATATTGACATTTGATTTTCTTAACAATTAACCAAGAATGTCATCCCTTTATTCGGTATTGGGAAGGCAACCCTAGTTTGACCTAAGCGGCGGTGATATATGTAATAAAGCTGATTAAAAACAATAAAACGTATGCTAATCCGGTTGCCGCAAACGCCAAACGCCACACCACACGCAGCAGCTTGCGGGCGTCGACCCTTCCCTTCAGGCGAGTCTGCGCCCCGCCAATCAATCCGCTAACAACCAATAGAATTAATACGATCAGATAGAAGCCAAAGGTCGAATGGAACACATTATTAAACAACGCAGAGACCGACAAGATCAGAAACAGCGTCGTTACGTCCATGGCCAGCTTCAGCGCTCTTTTCTTATCCCGCTTGACATAATAATGAATGAAATAAACGAGCCCAAATGGAATGACCGGTATCATAGCCAACACGATCAAGGAAGAGACCAACGCTTCCAAAGCCTCACCTCCGCATCAATTTTGGTTATAGAAAAAATCAATTCATAAAAGTAAGTAACTATATTTTTATATCCATGTCAGATTATAATGCTCGGACCAACCGCCAAACCATCTCGTGTCCGGGAACCGCGATTCCTTTGCTGCGCGCCATCTCGACCAATTTCCCATTAATATGATCAATCTCCGTTGGCATGCCCTGCTGCACGTCCTTTAGCATGGAAGAGATATTCGTTGAGGTCGACCGGCAAACCGCAGCGATTTGATCAAACATGTCGGCATTGTAAGGGATTCCGTAAGCCTCATAAACGCGTAATCCTTCATCGCAAAGTTGCCGGAGCAGGCGAATTCGTTCGTCGTTCTCCAGCAGTTGGCCGTTATTCAGCCGCCACAAAGCCGTTAAGGGGTTGATCGCCGCATTGATTAGCAGCTTCCTGTAGATTTCTCTCCCGATGTCTTTCGACAAAAGGGCTGTAAATCCTGCCTTCTCCAGCATTTTCACGAAACTTTCTGCTGGAGACTCCAGATCGGCCATACCGCCGTTCGCGCCAATTTGCGTTATCCCCTGACCTGCACGGTTCACGCTGGATTCGTTCAGCCGTTTTGCGCCTTCCGTCGTAATTGCCGCATAAAGCGGAACCCCTGGCAGCGCATTGCCGATCAGCTCTAGGTGCCCTATGCCATTTTGAAAGCATACGACCTTCGTCTTCGGACCCACAATTCGACTGAGAAAAGTCAGCAGATTAGCATCGATATGGCGTTGTTTCGTGGTTAACAACAGCCATTCGGCCGTATCGCTCGCTCTGTCCCTACTGCCTTCTCCCACGGGATAAGCTTCGAGCCGCTGGCCATCCACAACGGTTGCGGTCCCGTCGGCTTCGGCAAGCCGAATCCCTTCTTTCTTTAGCTTTGCGGCCTGCTCAGGGGTTCTTGTCCAAAAACGCACCGGCACGCCGAACGCCGCCAGCTTACCGCCAAACAACAGCCCCAATGCACCGGCGCCGATGATGTCAACCTTCATGAAGCTTCACGACCTTTCCTTTCTTCTAATCCCTTTATACCAAACTCCCCCCTAACAACACAAAAATCCCGCCATTTTGGCGAGATTTTGCGATAGGTTTCTGTTATTCGATCCGTTCTAAATTTCCGTTCGCGTCCATCTTGAATCTGGATTTGTTTTCCTCGTCTTCTTCGTTTAAAAAAGCTAACCGTCTAGCCCGGTCCATGATCTGAATCAACGCCTTATAATCGTCGTTCACGACCCGGTAATCGGTCTGTACCTCATTGACCTGTGCCGACAACTTCTCGTTTTCCTCGCGAAGCTTAGCAATCTCCTCTTCTTTCTCTCTAAGCTCCTTCTCCAACGCTTTCATTTGACGATTGGTTTCCTGAATCGTGTTTTTCCACCCGCGCAAAAAGCGGATCACCGCATCGATGGAAATCGTCTCCTCCGACACCCCATCTCCGCGATAACCGTTGTCGTCCACATCGACGGAAGTAAGCGAGGCCATGCCGGAACCGGCCGTTAGCGAGTTTTGCTTTTTCATATAATTACGCTTCTGTCTTTGTGCTTTCGCGATGCTGATGGCCGCTTCGTACTTCTTGCGAACGCAGCTGTTCCATCGGAAACCGCAGGCCGCCGCCGTTCTGCCTATCCGTTCTCCGACCTCTTCGAAAGCGTTTAATTGGGTGCTGCCCTCCCGTATATGCCGAAGGGTAACCTCGGCCAGAATCAAATCATCTTCTGGGCTCCATGCATCTTGTCTCACAGCTGTCATGCTATAAAAACCTCCTAACGACATCCTAATCTAACCGTCATCCAACCGGCGGTCTCCGGCAGGCGTAAGGGTAAAATGCTTCTTACTCCATTTCTATGCCTCTCATAGAGTTCATAGAATCTATTTGATACTAAAATGTATTTCCAAAATCCAGCTCCTCCATACATGACGTTTCACGAAATGAATAACAAGAGCAGGCGCCGCCAACACTACTGTTAGGTTTGTCACAACAACACCTGCGTAATTTGGCTAAATCATGACTTTTCGTTTACACTTTTCAGCCTAACGGGTATAATGGGGAAAGGAATGGAAGCTCGTTGATACATAAGAAAGGGGGATTACCTCGTGGCACGCATGTTCCGCGTCCTTGGCTTCTTCACATTGGCTATTGGGCTTATGGCCTTTGCGGGCGATCTGACGGAAATGGCTTTGCTGTTCTTCTTGCAAACCGCCTTTTTCGTCCTTTTCGGCTATCTGAAGCTTACCGAGAGAACCTATATCCTGCTGTTCTGGGGATATATGATCGTCGCATTTACCGGTTTCAGCTACTGGACGGTCTTCAAAATGGGTTTACCCCTCTAATCCCAAATCTCATAAATGTTCCAAAAAGGCGTTTCGGCTATGTGCTGGAACGCCTTTTTTCGTGAGTTCTGCTATTTCCGGGCCTGTTATCATATATATAGGACAACTACAGATGGGAGAGGATCGTTGTTGAAGATACGCATCATATCGCTCTGTCTATTGCTGTTGCTGGCGGCTCTTCAGTTTGCCCGTTTGTCGGCCGCCGCTGCTCCGCTGACTGCCGAAGAACAACAGATCCTGGAACAAAGCTTGTCCATTCAGGAAATCGACCGGGAAATCGAGCGGATCGAATCCCGCCAGCAAGAGACGGAAATGGACCTTCGCGAGCTGCAAGAGCAATTAACCGAAAAAAACGAACAAATCCGTATCAGCCGCGAACAAGCTGGCTTAAGACTACGCGCGTATTATATGGGGGAACGGGAAAATCTGCTGTACGCATTGCTAAGCGTGAACAGCCTCAAAGATTTTTTTACCGTATTGGATTATTATCAACTCATTATGGATCGGGATCGTACCATATTAAACCAATACAAGTCGGAATATGCTGAACTGACGAAGACCAAGCAGAAGCTGGAAGCCACGTCCACCGAACTCGACCGCATGAAAGAGGAGCTGCAGCTCCAGCGCACCCGGGTTGCCGCGCTTCGGCAAAGCGTCGACGAATCCCTTGGCCTCAGTGCCGATCCCGAGAAGCTCAAGGCGTTAATTCAAGAGTTGACCGCCTATTGGGAGAGCGTTGGGCTGTATGAGCTCCGCAGATATTTTCAGGCACTCAGCTCCGCCATGTCGCAATTCTCCGACTTTTTGAAGCAGAACGAGAGCAGTTTGATCGCTGAAAAAGGGGGATACCGTTTGGAAATCCACGAGGATGATCTGAATGCGTTCCTCTATGGCAAGAGCGAGTTGCTCAAGGATATGAGCTTTCAATTCAAAACGGACAAGATCATCGCGCGCGGCAGCCGGGAAGGCTTGGAGCTCGAAGTCGAGGGTCATTATACGGTGGAGCAGGAGCCGGAGAACGCGATTGTTTTCCATGTGGACCGCCTGCTGTTTAATGGGTTGGCCCTCCCGGATACGACGCGGGCCGAGCTGGAGCGGGATTTCGACCTTGGCTTTTATCCGAAAAAAATTGTCCCCTTCGTGGAAGCCACTGAGGCGGTGATCTCCGAGGGGACGTTAACGGTGAAATTGAAGTTGGCGTTGTAAGCGCTGGTGATGCTTTACCGACTAAGCTCAGCCAACCGTCCGCGATATTGCTTGCCAGTGATCGCTCCGCTTAAATAATCGGAGGTGAGCGGCGCGAAGCGCTCGAGCTGTTCCGGCAGCGACGGACTCGCCGGCAGCACAATTCCGGATCCGGCAGCCAGCGTGGCGGGGATCCAAGTGGGGAGCTGATTTCGGACGGCTTCGTAATAAACGGTTTTGAGAACAGGAAGATGCCCGGTTGTTTCATACCAACGCGCTTGATTATAAAGGGAGGTCATTTCTGAAATCCACAATCCGGCCGCATCGGGATGATCCGTTTGCGAAGAAACGGCATAACTTCGGCCTAGGATCCAGGTTGACGCTAGATTCGGCTGGAACTCCGGCATCCAGATTTTCGAGCGGGGATGACGATGCTTCTCGGCTTCCGTCGCCGTGGTGATCATCATCGCCAGTTCGCCGTCACTCAGCTTGCTCCACGAATCCGATCGGGCCAAGCCCGAATCCAAGAGCGCGGGGCGCAACGATTCCAGCTGTTGCAGGGCGTACGTCATATTGCCCTCCACTGTATAGAATTGCCCGGAACCGGCCGGCTTCCAGCCTCCGCCGACTTGCCACAGCAAAGTCGCTGCCGCATAGGGATCACGGTAATCCAATCCTAACAGGTAGGGCTGGGAATGTTGTTTTTTGAAGGTGGAGACTAAGACGTTCCAATCGTCCGCTGTAGCCGGCGGGCGTTCCAGTCCAAGCTGCTTCAGTTTGTCCTCATGATAAACCAGCACATAGGGATCCACATCCAGCGGAACTCCCCAGACGTAACCGTTCCACTCGTTTGGAATTAAGGAAGCGCTTAACACTTCGCCTGACAAGGAACCAGAGAAATAGCCCTCCGTGGGCAGCAGATAACCGTCCGCTGCAAAACGGCGAATCCAGACATTGTCCAAGAGCAGGACGTCCGGCGATTCCCCGAGCTTCATCAGCTGGCGCTGGTACGCAGCATAACTCTCCTCTAACGGCACATTCACCAGATCAACCTCCACCGGATGGCTCACCGTAAACTGCCGGTTCATCTCCTCCAGGCGACGGAAGTCAGTCTCATTCATCTGCACGGCCACGTGAATGTGGCCGGTCTCCTCCTTGGTTTGCGCTTCAGGCGGTGTAACCGGCTGAGCCTCCCCGCCGTCTTCTTGGCGAACTAGCGTCATTTCTTCGCTAGGCGACAGATTAATTAAAGCGAGCAGGAGGATTGCAAAAAGCACCCAATGATTTTTTCGCTTCACGCCTGTCCTTCCTCTCCACAATTTAGGAGCGCACGTCACGTCAATAACCTTCTGATACTCCGTATTGTAGCAAATCGCCGGATGAATTGTCCCGTAAAAAAATGTATATGTGTATGGCGGTGGGGTGCTTGGACTTTAACTCTCCTGTAATGTATGCGATTCCTGCAAAAATGCAGTTTTTTGAGGTGAAATCGCCGCTTTGTGCAAAATGCCTGCAAAGGTGCAGGCTTTGCGCCGAATTGCCCCATTTGTCCGAAATCGTGAAAAATAACTGTACTTTTGCAGGCTTTGGCCGAGAAATCGGGATTTAGCCGAAAAAAACTGCACTTTTGCAGGTTTCCCCCTTCGAGCAAAAGCGTGCAAACGAGCAAAAAAGCCCGGCGAATTAAGATAAACCGATTCGCCGGGCTTTTACTATTATTTTCCTCGCGACGGACGAGCGGTATGCTCTCGGTCAGCAACTTCCTGTTCCAGGAAGGCAAGTAACGAGCCGGAGGAAGTTTACGTCCGCATTTGGGAGCCGGTTCTCCTCCTTCTACCTCATCAGGGACAACTGGCGGACAAGAGCGGGCCGTGGTCGTTACTTGCTTCCGTTGACCTGGCTATCACTGTATCCGCCACAGTTGGCCAAGGCCAAGTCCAGTCCGAGCTCGCCCTTCTACAACAAATCCGCCGCCAGCTGAGCCAGCTTGGAGCGTTCGCCCTTCTCCAGGGTGATATGCCCGCTGATGCCCTGGTCGCGGAAGCGTTCGACCAAAATGGTTAATCCGTTGCTGGAAGCGTCCAGATACGGATGGTCGATCTGCTCCGGATCGCCAACCAGCACGATCTTGCTGCCTTCCCCGACGCGCGACACGATCGTCTTCACCTCATGGCGCGACAGGTTTTGCGCCTCGTCCACGATGATGAACTGCCCGGGGATCGAGCGGCCGCGAATGTACGTAAGGGCCTCCACCTGAATGCTGCCAAGCCCCATCAAGATTTTCTCGATGTCGCCGGATTTCTTCGTATCAAACAGGTACTCCAGGTTATCATAGATCGGCTGCATCCAAGGCCGCAGCTTTTCTTCTTTTTCCCCGGGCAGGTATCCGATATCCTTCCCCATCGGGACAACGGGCCGGGCAATCAGCAGCTTTTTGTATTTGTGCTCATCCTCGACCTTCAGCAGACCGGCGGCTAACGCAAGCAACGTCTTACCGGTGCCGGCTTTACCGGTGATCGTAACGAGCGGAATATCATCGTTAAGCAAGAGCTCCAATGCCATGCGCTGCTGGGCGTTTCGAGCGCTAATCCCCCAGACCGGCTCATTACTAAGATACAGCGGCTCCAAGCGGGTGGCATCTTCGTTCACTTTCAGCAAAGCGGATTTGCCAGTCCCCATCTCATCTTTTAATATCACAAACTCATGCGGGTAAAGGGAATAATTAGCCCCAAGCGGTTTAATTGGCAAAAAGCGATACGTATAAAATTCATCAATCACCGACGGATGAACCTTGATGGTTGAATAACCTCCATATAGGTCGCTGGGGCCTACGGTCCGGTCCGACAAATAATCTTCGGCATGGAGTCCCAGAACGTCGGCTTTGATTCGGACCAGCACATCCTTGCTGACCAGAATGACCGGCCGCGGCGTTTCCATCTCCGCCTGCTCCAGGTGATAGTTCAGGGCTACCGCGAGAATCCGGTTGTCGTTGGTGACTTCCCCGAACTTTTCCTGAACCTTGACGAAGCTGCGGTGATTTAACTCGACCTTAATTCGCCCGCCGCCCTCCAGCGGTACGCCATCATGCAAATGGCCCGTTGACCGCAAGCCATCCAGCAAGCGAGAGACGCCCCGCGCATTCCGGCCGATCTCGTCGGCATTGCGCTTTTTGCTGTCGATTTCCTCCAGCACGACAGCCGGAATGACCACATCATGTTCGTCAAAGGCAAATACGGCACCCGGATCATGCAATAATACATTCGTATCCAATACAAAGATCTTCTTCATCATTATCCCCTCCACCGCGGTCATTGCAGCCTTATGAGCATACATATTTTTTGGCGTCCCGGGAACTCTATAACCGATATTAGAACCGGTATCGAGAGATCAATTCCGAAAGGACGGATTGAACATGCGATTATGGCTGTGTTTGTTACTGACGGCTACCCTGCTTACAAGTTGCGGAACTCGTTCTGAAAAGGCATCACCCTCTCCAAATCATCAAACAGGGAATGCGCCCCAGGCACAAAGCGTGAATCCTTATGCCACCAACGCCAACGACAAAGAGGTCATGTCAGACCGTGACAGACAAGTTTATTTGGAAGAACTGGTGAAAAAAGTCCCTGGCGTGAAAGGCGCGCATTGTGTCATTATGGGCAAAACCGCCATCGTTGGTATCGATGTGGATAGCCGCCTCGAACGTGCAAGGGTAGGGAGCATTAAATATACGGTAGCTGAAGCGCTTCGAAAAGATCCGCACGGAGCCGGCGCCATCGTCACCGCGGATATCGACTTAAATCAACGACTTGCCGAGATCGGCAAGAAAATCCGCGAAGGTCGGCCGGTTTCCGGCTTCGCCACCGAGCTGGCTGACATTATCGGACGGATCGTCCCTCAGATTCCGAACGATACCCGGCCGCCGGAAGGCAATCCGAAGCAAATGCAAATCGCCCCTGACGGCGGAGCAACGCGGCAAAATCTGCGTTAAGTTTGTCCCAAGAAGGAAAAAAAGCCTAGCGATCAACTCGCTAGGCTTTCTTCATGGCTTCAAACACTTGACGATCCAGCATGTCCGCAGCACGCTGGTCATAAACTTTGGCATATTCCGGCGGTGACACCAGCTGCGCGCCATAAAACAGCGCGTTTCGCACCGCATCGATCTCGATGTCGAAGCAGCACATATTAAACGGCACCCCGTCCAATGGATCCTGTACAACGGTAGCTCGGCCATTGATGGCGTAAATCGTATCCTGGCCAAACACTGTGACCGTCGCCCGCGGATTGGCCTTCAAATTGCCGACCAGTCTGGAGCGATGATCCAGCGCCAGCCGCAGCTTCGAAGGATCCACGGCATACACCCAAGAAATGGCGCTGGACGTAGGGCCGCCGGATTCCTGATCCACCGTGTTCAACAGTACATACGTTTCGGACTGGAGAAGGGAATAAAGTGAATCAGATAATTGAGTTACGACTTCGGACATTAGACCAGCCCTCCTGTACAGTGTTACATCGGATTTCTGCTCAATACGCTTCAGCTATCCTTAAGTCAATTGTATTATAGCATGCGGCAAAACTTGCATTCAATCGTCAGTTCACCTGTCCGTCGTCCGTCTCCCCGCTATTTGCCTGCGCGGAACTTGCCTTCCCGGCGAGCTGATCCTTCAGCGCCTGCTTGGCCGCTTCCAGTTCATCCTGGTGCAAGTAGACGTACGGGCTCTTCCAATCCCCGGTCACTGGCACGAATGCCACATTCTCCTTAGAAATGTTCCAATACGCTTGAATGATATTTTTCATTTGCTGCGATTCCAGGTCGGTCTCCATATTCTTTCCGACGGATTCGATCACTTTGCCGGCCCCCATGACACCGTTCAGCGACTTCGCTTGGTCGATCAGGGCGTGCAGCACTTCATTCTGCCGGCGGTTACGGTCGAAATCATCCGAACCCTTCGTCTGCGGCTTGCAGTTCGATTTGCGGTAGCGCACGTAGCCTAACGCATCTTCCCCGTTCAGGTGCTGCTCGCCTTTCTTCAGGTTGATGTTCGTACCGTCCGCCGTATCGCGGTAACACATGTCGGCATCCACATTGACGTCAACGCCGCCCAGCGCATCCACCACATCGCGGAACCCTTGGAAATTCAGCACCGTCACATAATCGATATTGATACCAAAAAACTTGCCCATCATCGTTTTCATTTCCTGTGTGGCGGGAATCCCTGTTTTCTTCTCAGCCGCCAGGAAGTTCGGATAGTACGCGTTGAGCTTGTTCGTCTTATATCCGTCCAATTCCAGCTTGGTATCGCGCGGAAGAGAGACGACCGTTGCCGATTTGGTATCGGGATTCATCGCGATGACCATCATCACGTCACTCAGATGGGTGCCGGTCTGCGGACGGTAATCCGTCCCAAGCAACAGCATCGTAATCGGCTTCACCTTGGCGGATTTCTCAGGTGCTACTTTGTCTGGAGTCCCCGTTGCATCGATCACCTGATCCGCGGTATAGAATAAATACCCTGCATAAAGGCCAACCCCGATTACCCCGAGGATGAGGAGCGTCAGGACGGTTTTGAAGAACCGTTTCAGGCCGCCGGATTTTCTTTTTCGAGTGGAGCCCGCTTTTGCACCTTTTGTCGATCCTCTTTGGCTTTGCCCCCGTGGAGGTAAGCCGCTGCGGTTAGAACTCATGAACTTAAACACCTTATTTCTGTAAAAATGTTGTCGCATTCATTAAGACGTACCGAGCTTCGGAAAAGTTACCGGTTAGAAAGCGGAGGCAAATTATGCCGATTTATCGCTTGACGGCGAACCCGTCTTGTTCTCCTTGTTCCGTCGACCCTCGACAAAATAACGAATCCGCACCATCAGCATCAAAACGACAGCCACCAGCAAACATTGAATGATCGGCAGCTTGTCAATTTGGAAGATGAGCAGCAGGAAGGAGCCCAGCGCCATAAGGAGGTACAGAATAATCTCTTTAAACAGCGGCAGCTTCTGCTGTGCACGGAACACTTTATTGTAAACATAAATGATCAGCACGAAGATCAGCACGTAGGAAATGATCGGATGGCTGGCAAACCAAGCCTGCATAACGAACCCCTCCTTCAAATGGCAACCTTATTCCTAATTATAGGTTGGCTTCCGCCATTTTGCGATGTTTTTCTGCCCGTTCCCGTTCGCTCTTGTTCAAAATCTTCTTACGCAAGCGAACCGATTTTGGCGTAATTTCACAATATTCGTCGTCATTCAAATATTCCAGCGCTTGTTCCAACGAGAAGAGCCGCGGGGTCTTCATCTTCACCGTTTCGTCCTTCGTGGCGGAGCGCACGTTTGTCAGTTGTTTTTCCTTACAAATATTCACCACAATATCGTTATCGCGGGTATGCTCCCCGACGATCATGCCTTCATAAACTTCCGTTCCCGGTTCCACGAACAGAATCCCGCGATCCTCAATGGACAAGATCCCGTAGAGGGTGGAAACGCCGTTTTCACTGGAAACAAGCACGCCTTCATGACGTCCGCCAACCTGTCCGCCAACGAATGGACCATAGCTGTCGAACGCGTGATTCATAACGCCGTAACCGCGAGTCAACGTAAGGAAATGCGTCCGATACCCGATCAGGCCGCGGGCTGGAATCAAGAACTCCAAGCGAACCTGGCCGTTACCGTTGTTAACCATATTCACCATTTCCGCTTTGCGGGAACCCAAGCTTTCCATGACTGCGCCCATGCTTTCTTCCGGCACGTCGATCAGCAGGCGTTCGATCGGTTCCATTTTCACGCCGTCGATTTCCCGTACGATGACCTCAGGCTTAGATACCTGCAGCTCGTACCCTTCACGGCGCATGTTCTCGATCAGAATGCCCAGGTGAAGCTCACCACGGCCAGATACGATAAATGCGTCCGGGCTGTCCGTCTCATCCACGCGCAAGGAAACGTCAGTTTCCAGCTCTTTAAACAGGCGCTCGCGCAGTTTACGGGAAGTCACCCATTTGCCTTCGCGTCCTGCAAACGGGCTGTTATTAACGAGGAACGTCATTTGCAGCGTTGGTTCATCGATCTTCAAGACCGGCAAGGCTTCCGGGTGATTTGGATCGGCGATCGTTTCCCCGATATTGATGTCCTTGATCCCGGCAACAGCGACGATGTCCCCGGCTCCGGCTTCTTCGATTTCCACGCGGCGCAGGCCCTGGAAGCCAAACAGCTTCTCGATACGAGCGGTCTTCTTGCCGCCGTCGCGCGTCATCACCGCCACAGATTGACCTTGGCGAATCACGCCGCGGTTCACACGGCCGATGGCGATCCGGCCCAAGTATTCGTTATAGTCCATCAACGTCACGAGGAATTGCAGCGGCTCGTCAACGTTCTCCGTAGGCGCCGGAATATGGTCGATGATCGTTTCGTAAAGCGCCAGCATATTGTCATCCTGCTTCTCTGGATCCAAGCTGGATGTACCGTTTAACGCGGAGGCGTAAACGACCGGGAAGTCCAGCTGATCCTCACTGGCTTCCAACTCGATAAACAGATCCAGCACCTCATCGATCACTTCGGCCGGACGTGCAGCCGGGCGGTCGATTTTGTTCACCACGACGATTGGCGTCAGGTGATGCTCCAGCGCTTTACGAAGCACGAATTTCGTCTGCGGCATGCAACCTTCGTAAGCATCAACTACGAGCAGCACGCCGTCGACCATTTTCATAATCCGTTCCACTTCCCCGCCGAAGTCGGCGTGTCCCGGAGTATCTACGATATTAATCAAATAGTCCTTGTACGTAATGGCAGTATTTTTCGCCAAAATGGTAATCCCGCGTTCCCGCTCCAAATCGTTGGAGTCCATGGCCCGCTCTTGCACCGCTTCGTTCTCCCGGAAAATCCCGGATTGCTGCAGCAGCTTGTCGACGAGCGTCGTTTTCCCGTGGTCAACGTGGGCAATAATCGCAATATTGCGAATTTGTTTTCTATCATGCATAGGTTTGTCTCCAGATCCTTTCGTCTCTATAGATTATTGAGATGGTTTTATAAAATACAATTTGCACTTCGAACAGGAATTAGTTTACAAGACCAAGTGCAGCCTCATCCACCACAAAACAAAGCGTCGACTTAAATGCCGACGCTTGACATATCCCTTATATTATACGTGAAATCTTGAAATTTTCAAGAATTATCCCTGTGACTCACCAAGATCTCCGGCGGTTGCCCCGGCCAGCGATCAACCAAATCCCGGCAACGATCAGAACAATAGCTAAGAAATAAACGATCGTCGAAGCAAACAACGTCCAGCCAAGCAAGAGGAGTGATATCGCTCCCAATATCATGGCGGCGATGAATATTCCGTTCTGGCGCTGAGGCGCGAAATAACCATATTCAAACAAACCGACGGCAACGCCTAGGAAGAAGATCGGCCAGGTGTATTTCAATGTTTGCCATCCGCCGATGACCCCGGTAAAAAATACGAGGCTGTATACGACCAGAATGGCTCCGGGAAGCAGCAGTTCCGCAGGGCCTTTCCGCCAGAAATGCCATACGTGAAGCAAGATCCCAGGGATCAGCAGCAGCAGCGGCCAAAGCGCTCTTCCAAGAAAGCTGAAAAACCCTAATTTACCGAGCAGGATAATCACTCCGGCAGCGAGGATCAAGACGCCTGTCATGAGTTTGTTGTTGTCGGACATATCCATCACACACCTTCCAGAAGACAATGAGGGACAAGACGTTGCAAATTACGACATCCCCTTCACTTCCAGTTTATATGAATTCTGCCCAAAAAACCACTCGGCCTAAGGCGGGGGCCTGATGTTTTTTTCGGATGGTGTGGATGGAACTGCTGAGTGCGGTTAACCGCGCCCGGCGTTACATTTTCGCAGCCAGCCGAACATAATAACGACCGCGGCGGTTCCCGCCGGTACGACTCGTGCCAATGCGGGAGCGGCCGCCGCAAGCGCCGGTCCAAGCTGCGGATCCTGCAGCAGCATTTCTCCGGCAGTGTATCCGAGGATGCCTGCACCGGCATAAACGAGGAGCGGCAGACGCTGCAGCCAATCGGCGATCAGGTTGCTGCCCCAGACCACGATCGGAATGCTGATGGCGATCCCGATCACAAGAATCGACACATCGCCCTCTGCCAGCGCGGCGATCGCCAGTACATTATCCAAGCTCATAATAAAATCGGCGGCAAGAATCGTCTGCACCGCCTTCCACAATGAGCTTGCGCCCGCCACGCGGGAGTGTTCCTCCTGCGGCAGCAGCAGCTTTACGGCAATAGCAGCCAGCAGTACGCCGCCTGCCGCATGAATAAACGGGATTTTCAACAGTAACACGGCTACCCAGGTCAAGACGCAGCGCAGCAGTATGGCTCCCAGCGCTCCCCACCATACCGCCCGCTTACGTTGTTTAAGCGGCAAATTCTTGCTCGCCATAGCTATAACAACGGCGTTATCGCCGCTGAGTACGAGATTGATGATTAATATTTCCGATAACAGCAGCAAATGTTCCAAGCTTATCCCTCCCCCCTACAACTTGTATGAGGGATGTAGCCAAGCTATGCCACTTTAAAAAACAACTCTGGACAAATGAATCCTTTTAGAGATTTAATACGTATATACGTCTATAGAGGAAGTGACATAACGTGGACTTATTTAGCGCTGCTTTTTTCTCGCCCTGATCAATATCATTTTTATCGATCTCATTTTGGCGGGTGATAATGCAATCGTCATCGGGATGGCGGCAAGAAAACTGCCCCACTCGGTCCAGAAGAAAGCCATTTTATACGGTACCATCGGTGCCGTGGTACTAAGGATCGCCGCAACGCTGATCGTCGTATGGCTGTTGCAAATCCCCTGGCTGCTGGCGGTAGGCGGATTGATGCTGGTCTTTATCGCCTACAAGGTGCTGGCGGATGAAGGCGGCCATGACAACATCGAAGCGAAGGATAAGCTATGGCCGGCGATCCGTACGATTATCATTGCCGACGCCGCCATGGGACTCGACAATGTCATCGCCGTAGCGGGGGCGTCCAAGCAGCACATGGTGCTGGTGGTGATCGGCCTGCTGATCAGCGTCCCGATCGTTGTTTGGGGTAGTACCTTGTTTATTAAACTGTTGGACAAGTTCCCTTGGATCGCATATCTTGGCGCTGCAGTACTTGCCTACACAGCCGCCAATATGATTACGGAGGAACGCCATTTCGCGCATTTCTTCGAGGAGAACCCGTCTCTTCGTTATCTGCTGATCGCCATTGTGATCGCCGGCGTGCTGTTGGCGGGTTACATGAAGAAGCGCCAGCAGCGCAAAGAAACCGAAGGAGCTCAGACCCATCCGGCAACCCGGTAGAAAAAAGCAAAACCCGCATGCGGCCATTTGAATTTGGCCCGGGCGGGTTTTCTCTTTAGGGTTAGAACCAACTTTCCTGAACGACGTTGTCCGCGTTATCCCGTCGCTTGATGCTGCGCCCGGGGCGGATAAAGATCGTTTCCGTATCCTCTACGGCTTTGTCAATCATCTCATCCAAATTCTCCAACGAACGCTCAACGTTCTCCAGGACCCTCAGATTCGGGTTGGTTGCTGGAGATTTCGGAACAAATAACGTGCAACAATCTTCATAAGGCAAAATCGACAAGTCGTACGTGCCAATCTGCTGCGCCATCGCAATGATATCCACCTTGTCGGTCATCACCAAAGGCCGCAGGATCGGGAGATTGGTTACGCGTCCGATCGCATTCATGCTGGACAACGTTTGGCTGGCTACCTGGCCCAAGCTGTCTCCGGTGACTAGAGCCAAGGCGCCATTCCGTTCCGCCAGCTTCGTGGCAATGCGCAGCATCGCTCTTCGCATCATCGTGATGATCAAGTTATCCTGACCAGTCTGTGCCAGCTTGGTTTGAATTTCGGTAAACGGCACAAGGTGCAGCTTGATGAAGCCGGAATATTGAGCTAACACGTTGGCTAAATCAATGACCTTTTGCTCCGCTTTTTTACTGGTAAATGGATAGCTGTGGAAATGAACGCATTCGATTTCCAATCCGCGCCGCAGCGCCGACCAACCGGCAACAGGGCTGTCGATCCCTCCGGACAACAGCAGCATGGCTTTGCCGTTTGAACCGAGCGGGAACCCTCCCGCTCCCGGTATCACTTCGCAGAACAGATACGTGCCCTGCTCCCGAATCTCTACGCGCAGCTCCAGTTCAGGATGATGGACATCCACCCGAAGCTCGGGGCAGGCGTTCAGGATCGGGTTGCTGACCAGCTTGTTCATTTCCTGCGACGAGTGGGGGAACGGCTTCCATATCCGGCGGGCGGTAACTTTAAACTTCGTTCCCGGGGCTGGCCCCAGCTCCTTAATGAAATCGACCGCGGTCTGAAGGATATCCTCCAGACGGGACGGTACAACCTTGATGGGAGACATCGAAGTGACGCCAAACACGTTCTTCAGCGCCGCGATCATCGGTTCAAGCGGCTCTCCGTTTATGGCAATAAAGATTCTTCCGTATTCTTTGATGACTTCCGCCCGGGGGAAGTCATGCATCAGCGCTTTGACATGGTTGTGGATCACTTTCTCGAAGCGCGAGCGGTTTCGCCCCTTGAGGGTAATTTCTCCAAAACGGAGCAGCAGCATATCATATTCCATTTTAACATTTCTCTCCTATCGTAAAACCTGCAGCCGCTTAACACATTGCTTTAACGCGGCGAGCAAGGCGTCAATGTCTCGTTCTTCATGTTCTTCGCCCAGACTGATCCGAATGCCGGACGAGGCCACTTCCTTGGATTTGCCCATGGCCAGCAGGATGCGGCTCGGTTCACTTCGCTTGGAAGAACAAGCCGAGCGGGTGGATACGAAAAATCCTTCTTCCTCCAGCATGTGCAGCAACGCTTCGGCTTTCATCCCCGGATAAGAAAAATGCACGATGTGCGGCGCTCCTTGCGCCGGGGAATTGATCGTCAGCTCTGGCAGCTCTGCAAGCCCATGCATTAGACGCTCACGTAAGCCATACAGCTTGGCTGCCCGAGTCTCGCGGCCTTCCTTCGCCAGACGCAACGCCTTGGCGAAAGCCACGATATAAGGGATGTTCTCCGTACCTGAACGGTAGCCCCCCTCCTGTCCGCCGCCTGCCAGCAGCGGCGCAAGCCGGAGCCCCTCACGGACGTACAGCAGACCAACTCCTTTGGGTCCTCTTAGTTTGTGCGCAGACAGGCTGTATAAATCAATTCCGCTGTCAGCCAAGGACAAGGGCAGCTTTCCAAAGCCCTGAACGCCGTCCACATGGAACAGCACCCGAGGCGCAACCGCTTTAAGCATCCGGCCGATTTCCCCCACCGGCTGTACGGTCCCGGTTTCATTGTTGACATGCATGACCGACACCAGTACGGTGTCTGGACGCAACGCTTCCCGCACCTGTTCGACAGTCACGCCTCCATCCTCGTCAACCGGAAGAATGGTCGTCTCCCAGCCCCAAGTGGCCAACTGCTTGACACTCTCGAACACGGAGGGATGCTCCGTTGCCGTCGTGATCAAATGCTTGCCCCGCTCAGTAAACTGAAGGGCGACCCCTTTAATGGCCATATTGTTGCTTTCTGTCGCCCCGCCGGTAAACACGATTTCCCGCGACTGAACTCCCAGAGCAGCGGCGCTTACCTCTCTCGCTTTGTCCAGCAGCTTCGCACTCTCTTCGCCCAGCCGGTGTAACGAAGACGGGTTCCCATAGTGCCGTGCCATAACTTCTGCAACAGTCTTGGTGACGTCCTCGTAGGGCGGGGTCGTCGCCGCATGGTCGAAATAGATCATTATTTTCACCTTCATCTCAAAAAAGATCAAATGAAAAACGCGTATACCCGAAATCACCGCGATCGGAGCGTTTTCCCTTTGATCTTTCGAATCATGTACTACTCAATTTTTATAACCAATTAAGCCTCGTATTTCGCTTGCGCTCGCATAATCTTGGCAATATAGCCCTGCGTCTCCTGCGGCAGCAAATGGAACTTCTCCATCAGTTGCTCATCGTTGCTGATTCCCAGCCGCTGCAGTCTGCCCGGTCCGGCATTGTAGGCCGCAAGAGCCGTTTTGATATCCCCGCCGTAACGGTGGATTTGATAAGACAAATATTTGGTGCCTCCGTCGATATTCTGCGCCGGATCAAACGGATCGCTGACCCCCAGCCCTTTCGCCGTAGCGTCCATCAACTGCATCAGACCTTTGGCACCGGCGGACGATACCGCCTGCGGATTAAAGGACGACTCCGTGGCAATCACCGCTTTGATCAGGCTTTCCGGCACTCCATATCGCGCACTAGCCTGGGCAATCAAAGACTGCAAATCGGCTATACCCTCCGACTCCTGCCCCGGGACATCCCCTACCGTCTCTGCCGCAGCGGCCGTCAAGTAATTGGGAAGCATCTCTGCGAAGACTCCGTCCAACGATTCCCCAGAGTCAATACCAGCAGAATACAGATACCCTTGAAGCGACGCTAACAAAGATTGAGTATCGGCATTGGATTCGGTCTCAGGTGACGATTTCTCGCCCTGTTCCGCCAACATCAACTCCTGAAGCAATATATCAAACAACGAGCCGTCCGTATCACCGGTTACCCGCTCAGATGACGATTGTTGCAAGTTTAATGGGTTTAAAGACTGAAGCTGAATCAGCTGTTCCACCGTTCGCGGATCGATTTGCATGCGTTATAAGCTCCTTATCGAGGAATAACTAGTTCAATGCCTATATTTTACACGCAATCCGCGACTCATACCACCCTTTTTCGATAAAAGCTGCAGAAAAGAAAAGGCCAACGCCCTAAAGATGACGTTAGCCGATTGATATGACGGTCATGATTCCATCGCCACCAGCAGCCCCATCGGACGACTGTTAGCGGGTAAACGGCATCAGTACAAAGTAGCTTAACGTGGATACGAGCCCTAGGCCGATCGCCCAAGCTCCGGATGTTTTGTTGCCTTGGCTGTAGGCATAGAAGCCCATAACCGCAGCCAGCGGACCTAGAATAATCGACCATAAGAACAACGAGGCGATCCCTAAACCAACGCCGACGTAACCTACGGTACGTCCCGCCGTATTGGCGTTATCCGCAAGTTCGTTCCGGGAGGCATCGTGAGGTTCTTCGGATCTTTCACTGCGGACCACGTTACCGCTGAACGTCCCGGCCGGCGTGACCTCGGCCGCATACTCCTCACGGTGCTCACGATTTACTTTACGCGGATAGTCGGTGCGGCTCTTTTCGGCCGATTTTTTGTGGGGTTTGTCTGCTTTGGTATCCGTCATCTGAAGCACCTCCTTGAAATGTGTTTTCCTTACGACGATTTGGACTTAGGTTTAAACGTATGGCAGCAAGTGGAAGCGGACGATGAAGCGGTATCTCGGTGTTCCGTATCAAACGTTTCGCCGGCGAACTCTGCCGAATAACGGCTCTTCGCATGCTGATCGACATCGATCATAATGACGTCGGCATTGCACACGTTTTTCTCTCCCCAATAGGTGCAGTTGGATACGCTACATTTAACTATGGGTTTTTCCCCATTTGGCATATTGATCACCTCGCGTATCATTTTCTCCCCGGCCTGATTCCCTTATGCGCCGCACAATTAGCAAATCGTTCCCAAAAATAAAAAGATGCCGTGATCGCGGCATCTTGTCGTTTCATTTCATCCATCATTTATTTGGCGGAACGGTTTAATCGTAATTGGGTTAAATAATCGCTTTCATAATAATTTAGATCGTCCCGCAATTCCTCAAAAATCCCCGTGATATCCAGCACGATGTCGCGCGCCGCGCGAACCGGCTTCTTACGGAATCGAATGGCATCCTGCCCGGTATAAGCGTATCTGCCATCTTCGGAATAGCTTTCATTTTTAGGATAGAAGAAGTTATTAACGCAGTCATGGTACACATGGTATAGCACTTTCTCAGCAGCTTCGTCGTCAAAGGTTCCGCGACGGAGGGCAACGCCCAGCTTCTCGTAGCAAACCTCACTGAACACAAGCAGGTGACGCAGATCTGACAAAAATCCTTGGTAAAACAATACTCTGTCTTCGTCTTGGCCTTCCATAAGCTGCGGCAGAGAATGTTGGTTCAAGAACGTTTCAAGCTTCTCCACCGCTTGTTTTAATTTCTCTCGAGTGGTTTCACACAGCTGCCTGATGTTATTGGCTTGTGGCATGCGAACAATTCTCCTTCACCTGTAATGATCGGTATAGTCATTATCGAAATTATCGTAACACAATTTTACAGAATACGGTATCCCTCAAGAATAAAATCAGAGACATCACCTCACGCTATGGCTATGGACATTGGACACATGTTAAAGTCCAGCGGTATGATGTCAAGCTGTTGATTTAATCGAATTGGAAATTTCCCGTGCCTGTTGAGCGCGGAGTCACGAAAAAAGGGCGCATCAAACCAAACCCAGCCAAAAACCATGTCAGATACCAGATTTTTACTGGGAATTCGTGAAGGACTAAGGCAAAGGAGGCGTTAATCCTTGGCGCTATTCACCTTCCTTCGAGGCGTGTAGAGTTGGCCGCTGCGTAGCAGCACATCGACCAGACGCACGAGTTTTCTTGCCGTTAAGACGAGGGCGCGTTTGTGTTGATTCTTGGGCACTTCGTGATACTTCTTCCGGTAATATTCACCGAATTCTTCATCGCGCATCCTAACCGAGTTGGCAGCTTCAACGAGGTAGTAGCGCAGGAATCGGTTGCCGGATTTGATGCGGGCGGTGTCCTCCGCCTCGAAGACGCCGGACTGGTGCCTGCGCCACGTCAGACCCGCGTACTTGGCGACGGCGGCTTGATCCTTGAACCGTTCAATATCGCCGAGTTCGCCGAGCAGACCGGCTGCATAGACTTTGCCGATGCCGGGCACTGACAGCAAGCACTGAGCGCCTTGAATGCCGTCGAGGACCCGCTCGATCGCTTTGTCGAGATCCTTGAGCTGCTTCTGGATGCTGCGGATGGATTCGATGGAGGTGCCGAGCACCAGGTCAATCGAATCCTCCACGACCTTGGACAGCCGATAGGAGGCGCGGGCAGCTTGCTGAATGCAGCGGGCGACCCGCTCGGGATCGGGGAAACGATTGCGTCCCTTGTCCCGCAGATAGTCGGCCAGATCGGCCACGTCCATCTCGGCGATGTCATCGAGGCTGAACTTCTCGGAGAGCATCTCCATGAGCGCATGGCCAAACACGGAGCTGTCGACCTCGGTTGTAAACGCATTGCACTTGTAGAACAGGTTCTGCAAGAAGTACTGCTTCTCGCGAGCCAAGTTATGGACCAAGTGGAAACGCATGCGCGTGAGGCGTTGAAGGGCGACATACTGCTCCTGCATGACGATGGTGGTCGTCAGGCGGCCGAAGCGCAGGCGATCCGCAATGACCCAGGCGTCGAGCCGGTCGGTCTTGTCCATATCCGCATAGGCTTCTCTGAACTTGCTGATGAGCTTGGGGTTCAAGGTGAACACCTTGGCCTTGCGCTCTCGAAGCGCTGGATCCTGATGCAGGTACATGGCAGGGTGCCAGCTGTAGACGGAAGTGGCTTCCAAGCCGATGTGAATCTCGGTGACGGCCAACTTGTCCGCTGCAGCGACGATTTGGTCACGCAAGTGCGAGGCGCCATTCAAATTGTTTTTGACGGTGAGTGTCTCAAGCTTGTCACCGTCAGCGTTCATGAAACACGCTTCGAGCTCTTGCGAGCTCACGTCAATACCGACAAAAAGCTTCAAGTGAAATTCCTCCTTTCGCTAGGGATTCAGGGAATGGACGCTCCGGGATGCCTCCGGCGCACGCGCAGATCTATCACCCTCGCGTATGAGGACACACTTCGGGCCATGAGCTGCCCCGGATCTGCTAAAACCGGGCATGGGATGCCGAAGGGAACAGCCAGCGGGTAAGAAGCTCAGACGCGTACCGGAGAAACAGACTTAAGGAGTAGACGATGCTACTGGAGGCAGAAGGATTTCCCCGAATGGACCCTACGTTCCATTGTCCAGAGGCATACCGGAAAGTCCAGTCCCTGATAGAATTTTCAAAGAACAAGCTGAAAATTTGGAGGCTGTTTTCCATCCCCCGGGGGGATGGAAATGAACCTAAAAGAGCTTTTTAAAGATACTATACGAGGAGGTTAACTGATGAACTGGCGCAGATGGACCGCTTTGGGGTTAACGGGTGCTGCGGCGGTAGCTGCGGTTTCGCTTCTTCTCCCATCCGCGGACAATGACAAGACAACTCCACGGAAATCCGTAACTCAGCTAACCGTGCCAAAGCCGGCGGAGGAGCAGAAATTAAAGCAAAGCATGCTGAAACGGGATATGACCGCAACCGAACGGTTATCTCGGATGGACGCTCGGGGGCATCTTCGTTCGCTTGCGGCAAGCTCTCCCGGCAGCATAGGTGACAAGCTGCAAGATGCCGCGCAGAAATTGCAGAAGGATCATAAGCATTTTCAGGCGATCCTCTGGTACGATGCCACAAAAGGGCAAACCCGGCAGTTTCGGCGGGAGGATTTTAAACCGGATCCGGCTGTAAGTAAGCAGCTCAACACCTATTTGGGTTACGCGAAAAAAGCGTTAAGCAAATCAAGCAGTTATGAATCGCCTTCCTTCCCAGAGAAGCAGCCGAAATATTTCATTGCTGCAGAGCCGGTGAAGGGCAAAAAGCAAGGGATTATCGCAGTAATGGATATCGGAATCTTAGGGCGGGTGCAGGATCACCAGCATAAAAACCTGCGTTTGATTCCTTATCCGAAGGAAGGCAAATTCAAGGTAGAATCGGTGCATGCGGACACGCTGAAAGACATTACGGTGAAGACGGGGCATGACAACGAAAAAGCAAGCCATTACTACGAGAACGAAATCGTTGTAATGTTCCACAGCAAGCCAACAGACGAGCAAATAAAGCAGATTTTGGCCGACATCTCCGGCAAACCGCCGCGGAAGCTGAACAGCACCTACATCTTCCGTTCGGACACGATGAGCATGAATCAGCTGAAGCAATATTTTCAAAATAAATGGCAGCCAAAGTATATCGAGCCGCATTATCTCTATCTGACCAATGAAAACGGCGACAGCATTTGGGACGATCCGGAAAGCTACTATTACAAAGACGATAAGGTAGCTGGCACCGAAGGCACCGAAGATAATCCCGAGATTCCAAACGATTTGCTGTTCTCCGAATACCAATGGAATCTGCCGATTATCGAGACGAACCGCGGCTGGAAATTGTCGAAGGGCAGCAACGACGTGATCGTAGGGGTCGTGGATACCGGCGTGGATCTGACGCACCCTGATCTGCAGGGCCGATTGCTGAAGGGCTACAACGTGATCGAACCGGACAAGGAGCCTACCGATGATGTTGGGCATGGCACGCATGTGGCGGGCATCATTTCCGCCAATGTGAACAATGGCGAAGGGATCGCCGGCATGATGTGGGGCGGCAAAATATTGCCGGTGAAGGCGCTAGACAAATCCGGTTCAGGCACAACGTATTCGGTGGCCCAGGGCATCATTTGGGCGACGGACCACGGCGCTAAAGTGATTAATATGAGCCTTGGCAACTACGCCGATGCCCAGTTTTTGCATGAAGCGATCAAGTACGCATATGAGCGGGATGTGGTGCTGATTGCGGCTACAGGGAACGATAATACCGAACGTCCAGGGTACCCTGCCGCTTATCCTGAAGTGTTGTCCGTGTCGGCAACCGACTATAACATGCAGAAAGCTTCCTTCTCCAATTACGGCGATTACATCGACGTGATGGCCCCAGGTGAAAGCATCGCCAGCACCTATCCGGATAATCAGTATGCCGCGTTATCCGGGACATCGATGGCGAGCCCGCACGTCGCAGCTCTCGCTGCTCTGATCCGATCGGTGAATCCAGACCTGAAGAACACCGAGGTCATGGACATTATCCGGAAGAACGTCATCGATCTTGGTGAAAAAGGTCGGGACAAATATTACGGGTACGGGCAGATCGACGTCTATGCCGCGTTGCAGGCTGCTGGTGGCAGTGCAGCTCCGCTGCAGTTCTGGCCGCAGTCAGTCCAACGTAAAATGGAGCGTGCGGTGGATCGCGTCAAATAACTTCCTAAACCAAAAGCCTCCGCATCGCTGGAAGTTCATCCAAGCGATGCGGAGGCTTTGACATTGATATAAGTCATGTTCCCTTTAGTGATGAAAGTTTGCCATAAGCCGGGTTCTGTACTCGTTGCGGTATAACGGGAACCACCCTCCCGCCTTGAGTGACAATCATCTATCTAGGCCGCACATTACTGAGCGGCTCCAGCAACCAACCCGGACGCGCCTCGGGCAAAGGCCGCTTCACAAAGAAGCTGCGTCCCATTAGGTCTTGCTCCAGGTGGGGTTTACCAGGAACGAAGTCGCCAGCGTTCCTCGGGGTCTCTTACACCTCGGTTCCATCCTTGCCTGTGACCCCTCCACGAAGTGGAGAAGTCCATCGGCGGTCCATTTCTGTGGCACTATCCTTCAGCTCGCGCTGACTGGACGTTATCCAGCACCCTGCCCTGTGGAGCCCGGACTTTCCTCCCGCGGCTTTGCAGCCGCCGGCGATTGTCTGTCAAACTTTCGTAAGGCAACACTAGTTAGTATACAGACATTGCCGTCCGCTGACAAGAGCGCTTTTCCGGTAAGGCTGACGTTTCCTGCCAGCTTTGGAGACGGATATTCGTAGGTCCCAGACGCCATTTTACATAAATCGAAACGGCTCGGTGTTGACCTGGGAAGCATGTACCCGGGTTGCATATTTGTCTTCGCTTAATTTTTCAGTCAGCCAAGCAGCAACGCGAGGCTTCATGATCTTCTCCGCATTATGCCCCGGGTCGACGATCGCAACCCCAGCCATCCAGGCATCCTGTGCGGTATGGTAATCTACGTCCCCGGTGACGAGCACGTCCGCCCCGCGGAATTGGGCATTTTTCCAATACCGTCCGCCTGAACCGCCCAAGACTGCAGCTTTGCGAATCGGCCGGTCCAAATCCCCGACAACTCGAACCATCGGCACGTCCAGTCGCTCTTTGACGCGCTGCACGAAGTCCCGGAGCGTAACAGGCTCCGTTAGCTTCCCAACCCGTCCAAGTCCAAAAGTGCGCCCCTTCAAATCCATAGGATACAGATCATAGGCTACCTCTTCATACGGATGCTGCTTCAGCATCGCTTGAATGACCTTGTTGCGCAGGCTATGCGGCACAACGGTTTCGATGCGTACCTCCTCGACCCGCTCCAGCTTGCCTTGGCTGCCGATATACGGGGCGGTCCCTTCTCCCGGCTTAAACGTGCCGAAGCCTTCGAGGTTGAAGCTGCAGTGGCTGTAGTTACCGATGTGGCCTGCCCCTGCGTTCAACATCGCCTGAAGCACCGGCTCGTGGTGATCCTTGGGCACAAATACGACCAGTTTATACAGGTTGTCCGTATGCACATCTTCAAGCGAGCCGGCGCTTTCGATGCCCAGTGCTTCCGCCATCCAGTCGTTCATCCCGCCGTCCGTGACGTCGAGGTTCGTATGCGCGATATATACCGCGATATCGTTTTTGATCAGCTTCTCGTACACCTTGCCCATCGGCGTGTCGCTCTGCAAATGAGCCAGCGGACGATAAATGATGGCATGATGGGCGACAATCAGATCCGCCTCTAAGGCAATTGCCTCGTCTACAACCTCCTCATTCACGTCCAATGCTACGAGCACGCCCCGAATTTCCTTCTGCAGGCTGCCTAGTTGGAGGCCAATTTTGTCCCCCTCCATCGCCACATGCTTAGGAGCCAACTGCTCCATGTATTGCACTACTGTTTGTCCTTTGGCAAACATGCCAGCACCTCCTTTAACTGCTCCGATAACCGGGTAAGCTCCGCTTCCTTCTGACGGGATGCCTCCAGCGTTGAGGAAGCCACCGACCGGCGGATCCCCTCCAGCTTACGAAGCTCTGATTCCCATTTCCTGAAAAAGACTTCATTGGGGGCCGCGGTTAATCGAGGCCCCATCATGAGCAGGAGCTCGCGAGTCAAGCTGACCCGGCCTCCCGCCAGCTGGCGTTCACGGTACAGCTCAGCGTTCCGGACCTCGGCATCCGGCTGGGCTTCGGCCATAAGCACTTCGTAAATTTTGCCGTCCTCCTCCAAGATCGCCTCTTCGGCCAAATACCAATCGTGCTCGAGCAACCAGCGGCGGACAAATTCTCCGCCAACGTTCGGCTGCAGCACGAGCCGCTTGACACCGGCCAGCTTCGCTTGGCCGGCATCGAGAATGGAGGAGATCAGCGCCCCGCCCATCCCGGCGATGGTGATCACGTCAACTTCGCCGGGTGCAATCACGGCGAGTCCGTCCCCTTTGCGGACAGAGATCCGCGCCGTCTCCCCGGCTTCAGCCACCTGACGGCGTGCCGCTTCCAGCGGGCCGTCGTTCACTTCGCCGGCGACGGCGAAGACCGCTTGTCCGCTGCGCACGGCAGCCACGGGCAGCAGCGCGTGGTCTGAACCGATATCGGCAAACCGGCATCCGGCCGGAAGCCAGTCGGCAATAAGCTGCAATCTAGCTGACAATTTCATGTCGTTATCCACACCACCCATTTTTTCCTTAATTCACAACAATAGCAGATATGCCACATAGCGATCGATAATAAAGTGCCAGGGCATCACATACCGCGGAAAGCAGCTCCACAGCGATTTGCAATGCCCAGGGAAAAACGGTAAAATAAAAACCAATAAAGAAAAAGAAGGAAATTATTCCAAAAGAAAGGGACGACGCTTAACGGACATCAGAGCCGTTATCGACCTGCTTCCGGGTCTACGTCCATAAAGCGCCGCTGTAACAAAAATGACCTTGCTGCTTGGCTGCAGAAGGTCAAGATTGCAGGCGATGACGCCTATTCGAGGAAGTCCTTCAACCGCTTGCTGCGGCTAGGATGGCGCAGCTTACGGAGCGCTTTCGCTTCGATTTGCCGGATACGCTCCCGCGTTACGCCGAAGACTTTCCCCACTTCCTCAAGGGTTCTTGTACGTCCGTCGTCCAGTCCAAACCGTAAACGGAGCACGTTCTCTTCGCGTTCAGTGAGCGTGTCCAGTACATCCTCCAGCTGTTCTTTCAGCAGCTCGTAAGCCGCTGCGTCGGCTGGCGCCAAGGCTTCCTGGTCTTCGATAAAGTCGCCAAGATGGGAGTCGTCCTCTTCCCCGATCGGCGTTTCCAGCGAAACCGGCTCTTGGGCGATCTTCATGATCTCCCGGACCTTCTCCACGCTAAGATCCATCTCCGCAGCGATTTCTTCCGGAGCAGGTTCGCGTCCCAGCTCTTGCAGCAGCTGCCGGGATACCCGAATCAGCTTGTTGATCGTTTCGACCATATGAACCGGAATCCGAATCGTTCGGGCCTGGTCGGCAATCGCACGGGTAATGGCCTGACGGATCCACCAGGTGGCATAGGTACTGAATTTGAAGCCTTTCTTGTGGTCGAATTTCTCCACGGCTTTAATCAAGCCCATATTTCCTTCTTGGATCAAGTCCAAGAACAGCATGCCGCGACCAACATAACGTTTGGCGATGCTGACAACCAACCGCAGGTTGGCTTCAGCCAAGCGCCGCTTTGCCTCTTCGTCCCCGTTTTCGATCCGTTTGGCCAGCTCCATTTCGTCGTCCGCCGACAGCAGCGGTACACGTCCGATTTCCTTCAGATACATCCGAACTGGATCGTTAATCTTGATTCCCGGAGGAAGCGAGAGGTCGTCGTCATAATTAAAATCATCGTCATGCGAGTCGTCTCCATCGCCGCGGCTCCGATGATCATCGTCGCCGTCACCGGTAATGTCGATGCCGAGATCGGCCAATTGTTCAAAAAACTCGTCCATTTGCTCGGGATCCTGATCGAATGGCGAAAGCTTCTCCATAATTTCTTTATAAGTTAAGGATGATCTTTTCTTCCCTTGTTCGATCAATTGATCCCTTACCTGATCCAAGGTGAGTTCCGTTTCTAGTTCAGTATGTTGTTCATTCGTCATTTCTGGCTCCCTCCTCCCTAGAAACATCATCGAAAGTCCGTTCGTCTTACTGTCTCTCTAGGGCAATAATCTCACTTGCAATTTGCGCCGCACGCAAATAGTCACCGGCCCGTTCGGCCGAAACCATTTCCTCTTTCTTACGTTTGATCTGCTCCAGCAGCGGCACCTTCTGAATTTCACGGATACAATCGTCCAGCTCCTGTGTTGTCCATTCGGCCGGTGTATCCATCATCGCGATCGAGATGACCGTCTGCTCTAGCCGCTCATCTTGAAGTGAGGAAATGAAACGGCTGGCATCCGGGGGTTTCCCTTGCGCGTAATAGGCGTATAGATAAGCGGCAATCGCCACATGATCTTCGATGTTAAAGTTCGTCCCAAGGCGTTCGCCTACATAGCGGGACACCTCTTCGTCCTGCAGCATGAATGAAAGCAGTCTCCGTTCCGCCACATGAAAAGCGGGCAGCAACGTCGGCATGGATGCCTGCCCTTTTTTATGCCTACCATTATTCCACCTTTCGGGCTTATTATCCCCGGCATTTGCCTTTTTTTGCATAGCCGTTCTCAGCTCGTTACACTCTTGCTTCAAGCTGTCGAAGGACACCTGCAATTCGGCGGAGAGCTCCTTCAAATAAATTTCGCGTTCGCTTGGGGAGGAGAGCGCCGCAATAATCGGCATCGCCTCTTTGATATAAGCGATCTTTCCGTCTTCTTCTAGCAGTATATGGTTTTTTCTCAGATATATAAGCCTAAATTTAACGGAAGATACCGCACCATCCAAAACTTGATGGCGGAACCGTTCGGCTCCGTACTTTTGGATAAATTCATCAGGGTCCAGCCCTTCGCTGAGCATTGCGATTTTTACCTGGGAGAATCCTGCGCCTTCGAGGATCGGGATGCTCTTTAAGGCTGCAGCCTGACCGGCGGAGTCTCCGTCATAGCAGACCAATACCTCATCGGCAAGGCTCCGCATGATCGCCGCATGGTGTTCCGTCAAAGCGGTCCCCATGGTGGCGACACCGTTGTGAACTCCGGCTTCCCATGCGCTGATGACATCGCCGTAACCCTCAAACAGGACGATTTGGCCCGTCTTGCGGATCTCGTTCTTGGCTTGATGCAAATTGTAAAGAACACGGCTCTTCGTAAACAGCTTACTTTCCGGCGAATTTAAGTATTTCGGTTGCCCGTCGCCGAGCACTCTGCCCGCAAACGCAATCACTTTGCCGTTTCGGTTGTGCAATGGGAAGATGACCCGGTCGCGGAAGCGATCCACGTAACCGGAACCGTCCTGCTTCGATGACAGCAATCCACCCTTCTCCATCGTTTCTAGATTAAATGATCTCTTGTCCAAAAACTGGACGAGCGTATCCCATCTGGCGGGTGCGTAACCAATCTGGAACGTATCGATGGCCTTGTCGGTAAAGCCGCGGGATTTCAAATATTCCATCGCCGGCTTTCCGTATTCGGTGTTCTTGAGCAAATAATGATAAAGCTTGGAGGACCACTCATGGGCCTGCAGCAGCTCTTCCAACTCCCGGTTACGCGGGGTATCGGCGTAACCTCTGCCCTTATCCTCGTAAGGGATATGCGCCTCGTCCGCCATGATTCTGACAGCTTCGGGAAAGGTTAATCCTTCGATTTCCATCCTGAATTTGATGGCATTTCCGCCTTTGCCGCAGCCATAGCAATGGAAAATTTGGCGTTCGGGTGTGACTGTAAACGACGGGGTCTTCTCCGAATGGAACGGGCATAACCCCTTCAAATACTTCCCCTGCTTCGTTAGATGAACGTGCTTGCTGACCGTATCGACGATATCGTGCTGACGCAGAACCGCCTCGATGACTTCCTCCGGAATGCCACGCCCGGTACTCATCCAAATCACCTTCATCTTTCACGCGTGAGTATCGCTCAAAATGTCAAAAGCACCGACATTTTGCTGCTCTCGGGTGACACGTAAATAGTAATTCGCTAAAACTATACATTCTCCTGCAAACGAATCAAAAGTTTTGACAAAGCGTCCGTAAACCGCTCACGGTCCTCGATGGTAAAAGGCTTGGGGCCCTTGGCGCGGTGCCCTGCCCGCCTTGCTTTCGCATGGTGATGACGGCGTTCGAGCAAATAGTCGATATTTCCCGGATGGTAGATATCGCCGCGCGGAGATATCCCGTGACAATCTCTCGCAATGATCAATGCCGCCAGCCCGTAGTCCTGGGTCACAACGATATCGCCCTTCTCTACATGAGCGGCGATATACATATCCGCGCTTTGTCCGCTGCGATCAACCTGGACAACCGTCACTCCCGGCTCCGGCTGCAGAACATGATCATATGAGGCCACCATGATCACAGGTACACCAAATCTGCCGGCCGTTTCGACAATTTCAGCCTTGACCGGACAGGAATCCCCATCGACGACGATCCGCATCCACCACGCCTCCATGTATTACAATATAACCTCGAAATGCCTGAATCTAAACAAGACCGTGCCGAAACTCATCGATATGTGCCGAATAGCGATGGATGGCTGACGGCAAGCCCTTCGCTTGCCGTCAGCCACACTTTTGCTTCATTGCCTTCGATTATGCCCAAACCAGTTTGCCGAAATCGGCAAAGGCTTTGAGATCTTCATCAATAGCCGCCAGCAATGCCAACCGGTTCGTCCGGATCGCATCGTCCTCGGCCATAACCATGACGGCATCAAAGAAAACCGTAATCGCATCTTTTAACCCGCCGATCAGCTCCAGCGCACCAACCGCGTCGCGGGAAGCCAGCGTTTCCCGGTATTTATCCGAGATCGAACGCCATGCCTCATACAGCGCTTGCTCCGCCGGTTCGCTTAGCAGATCGGAGCGAACCTTCTCTCCGGTGGCTTTGGCCGCCAGGTTGCTGACCCGTCCAAACGATTCAACAGTTGCTTTGAACTCTTCCTTCGTATCCACCGCTTCCATTAACGCCTTGCCGCGAGCTACCGTGGAGACGACATCATCATAACCTGCCGACAGAACGGCATCCACGACGTCGTAGCGTAGGTTTTCGTCCGAAAGCGTCTTTCTGACACGCAAGCCAAAGAAATCCATCAGATCCTTCATGATTTCATCTTCGCTGCGTTTCAGCCCGCGGAATTGCTGATGCGTTTCCAGCGCCAGCTTGAAAATGTCAGTGAGCGAAACAGACAGCTTATGCTCCACAATGATCTGCACGATGCCGGCAGCCTGACGGCGCAGCCCGTACGGATCCTGAGAGCCGGTTGGAATGATCCCAATCGAGAAGCATCCAACAATCGTGTCGATTTTGTCAGCGATGCTGACGATCGAGCCAACGGTCGAAGCGGGTACGGCATCATCGGCAAATCGCGGCTGGTAATGCTCAAAGATCCCTTTCGCCACCACTTCCGGTTCGCCGGCTTTACGGGCATAATCTTCACCCATAACCCCTTGCAATTCAGGGAACTCGTAAACCATCTGGGTAACCAGGTCAAACTTACAAATTTCAGCCGTACGCGCAGCAGCTTCGGCCGTTCCGGTATCCGTCCTCAGCATCGCCGACAGCTTCTCCGTATTGCGACGGATGCGGCGCACTTTGTCCCCGATCGTGCCAAGCTCCTCATGGAACACGATGCTCTCCAGTTTAGACAACGCGTCCTTGATCGCCAGCTTCTGGTCTTCCTCATAGAAAAATTTCGCGTCGGACAAGCGGGCACGAAGCACCTTCTCGTTACCGCGGGCAATCACGTCCAGCGACGTGTTGTTCCCGTTACGCACTGTGACGAAGTAAGGAAGCAGGTTGCCTTGCGCATTCAGCACCGGGAAGTAGCGCTGATGCTCACGCATCGAGGTAATAAGCACTTCCTGCGGAATGTTCAGGAACGACTCCTCAAACGTACCATACAGCACCGTTGGCGTCTCGACCAAGAACAATACTTCCTCCAGCAAATCTTCCTTCACGGCGATATGCCAGCCTTTTTCTTTGGCCAAGGCTTCGATTTGGTTCTGAATCAAGGCTTGACGTTCATTGACGTCCGCGATCACGTGCTGGCTGCGCAGCGTTTCCACATAGGCTGCAGGCTCTTCGATCACCGTTTCCGTTCCAAGGAACCGGTGTCCCCGCGTAACATTGCCGGACTTCACCCCGGCGATTTCCAGCTCGATAACGTCTTTGCCGAACAACGCAACCAGCCAGCGAATCGGGCGAACGAACTTAAAGTCGTAATTCCCCCAACGCATGTTCTTCGGAAAATTCATCGCCTGCAAAATGCCCAGCAATCCCTCGGCAAGAAGACTGGACGTCTCTACGCCCATCCGGCTTTTGCTGACATAAACATACTCCGTGCCGCCAACCTCACGGAACGTAAACTGTTCCGGGCTGGCACCCTGGCTGCGGGCAAAGCCAAGCGCCGCTTTACTCCACTGTCCGTTTTCATCCAGGGCGATTTTACGCGAAGGCCCTTTAACCTCCTCATGCACGTCCTCTTGCTTCTCTGCCACGTCTTTGACGAGAACGGCCAATCGGCGAGGGGTCGCATAAGCTTCGACTGCTCCGTGCTGTATGACCGATTCCTCCAGCCATTTCACCGTCCGCTCCTTTAATTGCTCCATCGCAGCGCGGATAAACCGGGCCGGCATTTCTTCAAGTCCAATTTCAAACAGCAGGTCCTTAGCCACGTGCAGCACCCCCTTTCTGAAGCATTGGGAATCCAAGCTTCTCGCGTTCCTCCAAGTAAGTTGCGGCAACCTGACGGGCCAAATTCCGCACCCGCGTAATATACCCTGTCCGTTCGGTGACGCTGATCGCGCCGCGGGCATCCAGCAGGTTAAACGTATGCGAGCATTTCAACACATAATCGTAAGCCGGGTACACCAAATGCTGCTCCATCGCTTTGTTAGCTTCTTGCTCGTACATATTAAACAGCGTAAACAGCATTTTCACGTCAGAGATTTCAAACGTGTATTTGGAATGCTCATATTCGGCCTGATGGAAAACATCACCGTAAGTCGTGCCATCCACCCATTCGAGCTCAAACACGTTCTCCTTGTCTTGAATGTAGGAGGCCAGACGCTCCATCCCATAAGTGATTTCTACGGCTACCGGATTCGTTTCGATCCCGCCGACTTGCTGGAAGTAAGTAAACTGCGTGACTTCCATGCCGTCTAGCCAAACTTCCCAGCCGAGGCCCCATGCGCCCAAGCCCGGATGCTCCCAGTTGTCTTCGACAAACCGGATGTCATGCTCCAGCGGATTGATGCCCAGCCGTTTCAAACTTTCCAAGTAAATCTCCTGGATATTATCCGGCGATGGCTTCATGATCACCTGGAACTGATGGTGCTGGTACAGCCGGTTCGGGTTCTCCCCGTAACGCCCGTCCGCTGGACGCCGGGAAGGCTCCACGTAAGCCACATTCCACGGCTCAGGGCCAATCGAACGCAGGAACGTCATCGGGTTCAGCGTACCGGCCCCTTTTTCCACGTCATACGGCTGCACGACGATGCAATTCTGTTCTGCCCAGAACTGCTGCAGCGTCAAAATCATTTGTTGAAAGTTGATACTCATGGCGAACCTCATCTCCTAACCTTCAGGTTTGTTCAGCAAGCATGGGCTAGAAGGGAGAAATAAAAAGCCCCCGCCTCTACGCCTGCTGTCAGACGTAGGGACGAGAGCTGTAAGAGGCCATTTCCTCATACGTATAAGTTCCCGCGGTTCCACCCTACTTGATTTGCCGCGGCCTCCTATCGGTGACCATTGCCGGCAAATCCGCTTTTCACGATCGGTTTGTGCTCCCGGGCTGCCGCTTCACAAGACCGCCTATCCGGGCTCCCACCCTCCCCGGTCGCTTGTTCCTCTCCTGATCCACCAACATCGACTCAGAAAAAGGAGTTCATAGACTTCTTCTTGTTACTCTTCCCGTTCAACGCACAAGTCTCCCTCTTGAAAATGACACTTCGAGGGAGAAATTCTTTTATATATTAACTAATTTTATCGCGTTCGTCAAATTTCATACTTGTCCAGTTGATCGAGAAAATGGCGTGATTTCAGCTTCATCCCAAGCTGCATATCCATGAAGGCGCGCATCACGGTCTTTAGCTCCCGTTTCGTCTCGTCCTTGACCTCTACGTTTCCGAGCCGGCGCAGGTCCATTTTTTCAAATAACATGAGCAATTTAAGCACTCCCGGTGTGACCTGCATCGCGGCCGGATCTTGGTGACGGCAGGATCGGCAGAGCCTCCCGCCTAGCCGCGGGCTGACATACGGTGAATCGTCAACTCGCCCGCAGGAAACGCAGCTTTCAAACGAAGGACCGTAGCCTGCAGCCTGCAAGATTTTCATTTCGAACAGGTGGGTGACGATCTGCGGGTCCTTGCCCGACGATAAACCATCCAGGCAAGCTTTCAGTTGAGCGAACCAGAAGCTGCCCACCTCTTCATCCTGCAGCGTCTTGTCCAACAGCTCGCAGGCATACGAAGCGTAAGCCGCGAGAAATAGGTCCTCACGCAAAGAAAAGTGAGACTCAATCATCTCACCCTGGTTTAAGGTGCCCAAACCGCCGTTTTGGCGGAAGAACACATATTCTCCATGTGTAAAAGGCTGAGTCAGGGCCCCGTGGCGGCTCTTCACCTTCTTGGCGCCGCGCACCAGTACCCCGATTTTGCCGCTCGTTTCGGTACATAATGTAATAATTTTATTGCCTTCCCCATAATCCATGCTGCGGATGACGATTCCTTCCACCCTGTAGAGCATTTCGTTTCCCCCAAACTCGCCTCTCCCGCCAGATTCGTACTACTCGGCTTCTGCCTCTAGAATCAGCTCTTCGGCAGCCGCAGCCTCCTCCTCATACTCGCTGCTGGCTTCTTTATAAAGCAAGTAAGCATCGACATCTCCAGTCATCGCAAAATACTTCCACGAAAAATCTCGCATTCGTATTCACCCTTTCTTCGGAAATGACGCCTGCATCTACAAAGAATAGGATGTGCGCATGAACGGGATCTATGCGTTGCAATAACTCCCAGTATAAAGCTAGAACTAAACGTTACGCCTTAAGCGTCCTTATGGAACCCGAGGTCCTTCAAGATCCGTTCTTGGTTACGCCAGTCTTTCTTCACCTTCACCCATAACTCAAGAAAAATCTTCGATCCAAGCAGGTTCTCGATATCTTGCCGGGCCAGCTTACCTACTTCCTTCAGCAGCGCCCCCTGCTTGCCGATAATGATCCCCTTCTGGGAATCACGCTCGACGAAAATGACCGCGGAAATGTACACCACGCCGTTCTCCTGCACGCGCATATCTTCAATCGTGACAGCGATCGAGTGCGGCACTTCCTCGCGGGTGAGATGCAAGATTTTCTCACGGATCAGCTCGGCGCAGACAAATTGCTCCGGATGGTCCGTGACCTGATCCTCCGGATAATACTGCGGTCCTTCCGGCAGGTATTTGCCGATCTGCTCCAGCAGCCGGTTTACGTTGTTCCCCAGCATTGCGGAAATCGGCACGATTTCGCTGAATGGATAAAGCTTGCTGTACTCTTCAATCAACGGCAGCAGCTGCTCCGGCTCAACGCGGTCGATTTTGTTCAGCACCAGAATGACCGGCGTCCGTACATCCTTTAGCCGTTCGATGATAAAGCGGTCGCCGCCGCCCAATCCTTCCGCGGCATCAACGAGGAACAACACGGCCTCGACTTCGCCAAGCGTGTTGAGCGCCGTCGTATTCATATAGTCGCCAAGCTTGGATTGGCGTTTATGAATCCCCGGCGTATCCAGAAATACGATCTGCATCTCTTCCGAGGTATAGACGCCGTGGATTTTATTCCGCGTCGTTTGCGGTTTATCGGACATAATGGCGATCTTTTGCCCGATGATATGGTTCATCAGCGTGGATTTACCCACGTTTGGGCGTCCCACAATCGCCACAAAACCGGATTTGAATTTTGCTTTTGCCATATATTGAGTTCCTTTCGTGTGACCTGATCCGTTTTTCTGACGGGATCGGTCTGTGTTGGTTCTGTGAGTTCGTGTTGTGTGAGAATCTGTGGTGGTTCGCTTTGGTTTCGCGGTGTGCTGTGTCCCCTAGCGTTTGGTTCGGTTCATCGACCGTTTGGTCCGCGTTCCCGGTCCGTGTCTCCAACCGTTCGTAACGGAACGTAATGACCTTATTTGCCCATTTCCCGGCGATTTCCCGCTTTAACGGAACTCAGAGCCCTTATCGGCACTCACGACGTCCATTTTCCGTGAAAAGTCCGAAATAACGTCTCCTGGTTCCGTTAGAATTCCAAATCGCCTCTATACAGCAAAATAACGTCTCTCAGTTCCATTAGAGATACTGCAAGGAGCGTTCGATCGCGGTTGGAGTAACGTCAGGATCGGAAAGCCCAGCTGAATCCAAGATTCGACGTCGAATCCGCATCAGCGCGCCGCTTCGTGATCCGAAGCCGCCTTTTTGAACTACTTCTGCTCCTCCAGATGGGAGGGGCCGAAGGCGTAGGGGAGCAACTCCCGTACCGTCGTCTGACGGATGTCGCCCTTCAGATTGCCCAGGATGACAGGCATGTCCGGCCCGCACAGTTCCAGCAGCACCTGGCGGCAGACCCCGCAAGGCGCAACCGGTTCCTCTGTGTCGGCAACCACGGCGATAGCTTGGAACGTCCCGGGTCGATGCCCATCGGCAATCGCCCGAAACATCGCGGTACGCTCCGCGCAGTTCCCAGGGGAGTAAGCCGCATTCTCGACATTGCAACCGTGGTGAACCTGTCCTTTGCTATCGAGCAGAGCTGCCCCAACGCCGAATCCCGAATACGGAATATAAGCCGCTTTGCGGGCTTCGATCGCTTCTTTCATCAATTGACCGTAATCCATAACCATATCATCTCCTTCAACCAAAGCAAAAATAAGTTACGGGCTCCAATCTTACAGCAGCCCCAGACAACGCATCAATGGCTCGTAAAAAATCAATATCCCGATCACTAAGGCAAAAACCGCAGCGACCAGTACAGCCCCGGCTGCAGCATCCTTGGCGATCTTGCCAAGACGATGCCACTCAGGGGCTGCGAGATCTACAACGGCTTCAATCGCCGTATTCACGAGCTCAAGAGAAATAACCAAGGCGATGACGAGCAGCAATAAGGCCACGTCTCTCGCGGGAAGGGATAACGCAATCGCCGCGGCAATCACAATGACCGCCGCGACGCAATGGAACCGCACATGACGCTGAGTCCTTAGCGAAGTAGCGATTCCCTCCAACGCGTATCGAAAAGATGAACTCCAGCGGCGCGACGGCTTCATTAGCGAACAAGCCCCATCTCGGCGAGCGCCGCTTCTTGTTTGCCCATCATTTCCGCTTCGCTAACCGCGTCTTGATGATCGTAACCTAGCAGGTGCAGGAACCCGTGCACAAACAGAAATCCGATTTCCCGCTCCAGCGAATGACCGTACTCCTCACTTTGCGCTTTGGCCCGTTCCACGGAGATGATGATATCTCCAAGCATTTCGGTCATATCGTCCAGCTCTTCGTCTTCTTCCAGCTCATAGACGATTTCCGGCTCTTCCTCCAGCGATTCGTTCATCGCAAACGACAACACATCGGTCGGCCGGTCGATGCCGCGATAATCGCGGTTTAATTCGTGGATCGCCTCATCGTCCACGAACGTGAGCGCCACTTCGCCTTCCGTGATACCTTCCGCTTGTCCAGCGATCTGCAGCACCCGCTCCAAGAGATCGATCAGCTCCTGACTGATCTCCATTTTATCCTGCTCATTGCTCCAAGCCAGCTGTAGGCCCATTTACGTTTTGCCCCCTGTCCTTCTCCTCGTTCTCTTTACTCTTCTTGACTTCCTCCGGATATTCAATCCGCGAATGGAAGATGCCCATTACCGTTTCCTTCAGCGTTTGGGCGATGATATCGAGCTCCCGCATCGTCAGATCACATTCGTTAAACTGGTGATCATCCAAGCGGCTCTTAATAATTTTCTCGATCATGGACTCAACCTGCTCCACCGTTGGTTTGCGCAGGGAGCGTACGGCCGCCTCAACACTGTCGGCAATCCCGACCACAGCGGCCTCCTTCGATTGAGCCTTAGGCCCCGGATAGCGGAAATCATCCTCCGTGAAATCCGGTTCAACGCCTTGTTCCTCCGCCAATCGCAGCGCCTTGTGGTAGAAATAATGCAAAAACGTCGTTCCATGATGCTGCTCGGCAATATCCCGGATCGGCTTCGGCAGCTTATATTCCTTTTGCATCTCCACCCCATCCCGGGCATGGGCGATAATAATCGATTTGCTTAACTTCGGATCGATAAAGTCGTGTGGATTTTCCATGTTGTTCTGATTTTCGATAAAATAGCTCGGCCGCTTCGTCTTCCCGATATCGTGATAATACGAACCGACGCGGCACAGCAGTCCGTTGGCACCAATCGCTTCGGCTGCCGCCTCCGACAGATTGCCCACCATTACACTGTGATGGTAAGTCCCCGGCGTTTCCGTCAACAGCTTGCGCAGCAGCGGGTGGTTGGGGTTCGACAGCTCCACCAGCTTAAGCGCCGAGAGGATGCCGAAGGTGACCTCGAAGAACGGCATCAAGCCGATGACCAAAATCGTTGTCAACAATCCCCCAGCAACGGAAAATCCAAGCGCATATAACGTGCTGGTTTGCGTCCAGTCCTGATTATCAATCAGCTGCAGGGCAAAGATCGACAGCGCGCCAAACAAGCAGATCATAATCCCCGCCTTGAGCAGTGTAGAGCGCTGGCTGGCCCGGTGAATCGCGAAAATCGCAGCAAACGAAGTCACCAAAGCGAAGAACCCAAACTGAAAATCAAACATTTCGCTTTGCCGCTGATTTAAAATGATGCTAGCCAGAACGCTAAACAAAAAGGAGCAGAGATAAGCGAGCGGCAAATCCAGTAACAGCGTAATCAGCATCGCACCGGTGGCAATCGGGGCTAAATACCCGATAAAAGCCTGCTGTTCACTCTGCAGAATGTTGATGACATGCATCGAAGCAATCGTGATAAAAATAATTAGCAGCAGCATAACGAACTGCGCGTTGTTGTATTTGAACCGGCTGGCGCCTTCCGATTGACGAATAAACATAATCAGCCCGGTCGCCATCAGCAAAGACAGCAAAACGAGCCCCAGTTGCGGTGAATAATCGACCTCATCCTTGAGAAGGCCGTTCTTCTCCAGCAGGGTGTACATTTCCTGGGTAATTCTTTCGCCCTTATGGACGAGCACATCCCCTTGCTTAATATATACCGTAGGCGTATTCTCGCGCGCTTCCACCTTCGCCGCCTTCGTTGCTTCTTCATCATAAAACTTATTAGCGGTGATGGACAGACGGGCAAGCTCCTGCACAACCTCGCGTGCAGTCCT
Source organism: Paenibacillus phoenicis (assembly GCF_034718895.1). Classification (NCBI taxonomy): domain Bacteria; kingdom Bacillati; phylum Bacillota; class Bacilli; order Caryophanales; family Paenibacillaceae; genus Paenibacillus; species Paenibacillus phoenicis. The sequence continues at coordinate 2,071,722 of NZ_JAYERP010000001.1, forward strand.
TTTGCTTAGCGAGCTTGTGCTGACCATTTCCGCGACTTTTGCCCGTGCGGTTTGCGCTTCAACGATCGGATCCGCCGTCAGCCGGGCCACAATATCCGCAGCAACCGGCTTCATCGCATTGATATCCTCTGCCGTTAAGCGAGGGATCTTGATAAACGTCTCTTCCGAAATGTGATATTGCTGTTCATCAATGCGCTGGGTCACTTCCTCAAACAAGGTCGCCGAATAAACGCTGGAATTCCGATTGTTCATGATGAAGTTCTGCACATAATCCTTAACGCGCTGCGGCAGCTCCTCGCGATAGATCTTAATCTTATCTTCTTCCGAAACCTGGTCGTCCTGGTTCAAGCGGAAGATCCGGTCAAGCATTTGCGCGACTAATGTTTCGTTGCGGAGCGGCAGGATGGTGTAGACCTGTCCCACCTTCTCGGCAGCCTCCTCCTGCGCTTTCAGCGTCGCCTTGGTATCGGGAATGTCCATCGGCGCCAAGATTTCCTTCTCGCTCGGCAAACCTACCGCAATGTCATACGTTTCGGGCAACAATTTGGGCGCCAAGCTGACGTAGAACATAACGACAAGCAGCGCGAACAGAACATAACGCACGCTGGTGCTATGCTTCCATCCTGCAAATCTGAATTGTAACGCGCTTTTCTTTTGCTGATCGTCATTTGTCATATTAGACAGCCCTCCTGAACATGGTAAACCCTAACAACGTCTGGGAAGCTTACCCTTGGTTTTCGGCAGCGCGGTCGTACGCCATAATAATCTTCTGGACCAGCGAATGACGAACGACGTCGGACTCGGCAAATTGGACGAATCCGATCTCTTCGATTCCGCTCAAAATCGCCTTCGCTTCGACCAAACCGGATTTCTTCCCTTTGGGAAGGTCGATTTGCGTCACGTCCCCGGTAATTACCATTTTAGAACCAAAGCCTAGCCGAGTCAGGAACATCTTCATTTGCTCCGGCGTCGTATTTTGGGCTTCGTCCAAAATAATAAAGGAATCATCCAGCGTCCGGCCCCGCATATAGGCAAGCGGCGCGATCTCGATTAACCCGCGCTCCAGCGCCTTAGCGGTCTGCTCCGGTCCCATAACATCGTACAATGCATCATACAGGGGACGCAGATAAGGATCCACCTTCTCCTGGAGATCCCCAGGCAAGAATCCCAGGCTTTCCCCTGCTTCGACCGCCGGACGAGTCAAAATAATCCGTTTGACCGAGCCTTCCTTGAGCGCGCTAATCGCGAGGACAACGGCCAAATACGTTTTGCCTGTCCCGGCAGGGCCGACGCCAAAGACGACGTCCCGTTTCTTAATCGTCGTAACGTAGTGCTTCTGCCCGATCGTCTTCACCCGAATCGGCTTGCCGCGATAAGTAATGGCAATTTCACCTTTATATAAATCAAGCAGCTGATCCGCGCGGAAATCCTTAGCCAAATCGACGGCATATAACACGTCCCGTTCGGTCAAGATATATCCGTTCCGAATCAGTTCTAGCAAAACTTCAAACAACTGCTCTACCTTCTCCGCCTCACGTTGTTCCCCGCGGATGGTAATTTCCGATTCTCGCAAAACAATGCTTGCTGGTAAATGCTGTTCAATTAATTTCAGGAACGAATCCTGAGGGCCAAACAAAGAGAGTCCTTCAGCCGCACTGTGAAGCGGTAATTTGATGTTCACCAGTTGTTCCGACAAATAGCCTCATTCTCCTTGATCTTGTACTATCGGCACTTCTTCCGAAATGTTCTGTTCTACTTCGAAATGCACTTTTATATAAACTTTACCATTGTCCGCCTTCTCATGCAAAATTTTTTGATCCAGAATGACGCTATCCGTGCCGTATTTCGCCAGAATATCGCGCTTCGCTCGCTCAATTCCCTCCTGTTTTGCTTGTTCCTCCGTCCGTTTCAGCTCAAGCTCCGTCGTTTCCATCACCTTCTCGGTCATCCAGCCAATCGGGAGCTTCCAACCGCGCCATGTCAACGGATCCTGATCGGTCATCGTCTCTGATTGTGCATAAGTCACTTTGCCATAACCGGTTAACTGAATCGCAGTATTGCCAAAATATAAATACCCCCGTTGCTTGCGCTCTCCCGTGTAAACCTTCTGCTTATATACCAGCGGTACCTGGATGTTATACTCGTGCCAGACAATACCGCGGATCTTCGCCACGGGCACGACCAGCTTGCCGCCTTGGAATCCCGACACCAGCACTTGTCCTTTCTTCACCCGATCGTTTTTCCTGACCTCCGGCTGACCTTTTTCCACATAAATATGTGTGATCACCGCGTCATGCTTGCTGATCAAATGGCTTGGGCTGACCAGTTTCTGGTCCTTTGGTTTGGTCGCCTCCACCACTTGGATCGTGATTTTTGTCCCCGTACGGGTAACCCCAACCCAGGACGTGCCCGGCAGCTTGCGGGTGAGTTCGGCAGACAGCTTGTCCTGCTCAGGCAAACGAAAAATCCATTGAAACGGATAAATGCCCTCTTGTCTAGCCGCTTGAAGAATATCTTGGGAGGCAATCTCCTTGTTCCCTACTACCTCGACATCCCAGACCAGCGAAGATAAGCAAAAAATCGCCGCAACAAATAAAGCGAATCCGGCGATAAACCCCTTCCTCTTCCATACGCGGCCTAACACAAACGGGAGCCCGGAGCGTCCCTGAACCGACATTCGGCAGCCTGTCCGTTTCAAGAGCGGCCGCAGCCGAAAGAAGTCGGGCAGCGCGATCTTCATGTTCATTTGCCCTCCGGGCAAGGGTTGGACATCCCAAATGTCGATGCCCTGGTGAGATATCTCATTCACAAGCTGTTCGATCGATCCTCCGCGGACCGTGATGGTAACGATGCCTCTCAGCTGGTTTAAGGCCGGTGATTTCACGCTTCATTCCCCCGTTCCACGATATTTAATGCCGAAGATCCGCCCTTCCACGACCACTTCTTCGGGCATGATGGCTTTAATAACCAAGCCGCTTCCCTCGACTTCCAGCGTTCCTTCACTCAGCGCCAAATGCAGCGCTTCGGGAGAGAAGTGGACCACGCCCCGATGATTTTCTATATACAGCTGCTGACCTCCAATTAAGGTGAGCCTCGGCAAATCGAATACAAGGTCACTGGGCAGGTCGAGCGCATCGACCGTCCATTTGCGAATTTTGCGGACAAACCGGCTCATATGAGACAATCCTCCTTCCCCTACTGTACAAATTATGCGGCCCTGCTTGGATTTATGAGAATGGAAAAGGAGAAGTAAAAGCCAAGGTTGCTTAGGCCGGCAACCTTGGCTTTCATGGGGGGGATATATAATCGGATAGGAGGCTACCCATGAATTGAGTAGCCGACCTTCCACACCGTACGTACCGTTCGGCATACGGCGGTTCAACCGCTTGACACGTTTGTCCTGGGTTTGCTTATCGCCCATGCCGGGCGCACATGAAAAAACACCTTCTACGAATACATCGTAAAAGGTGTTTGTCTCTCGAAGTTATGGCAAAAGCTGTTGAACCGTCTGGTTTACGAGCTTACCGTCTGCCCGGCCTTTTACCTTGGGCATCAGTGCACTCATCACTTTCCCGAGATCGGCTTTCGAAGAAGCACCGGTTTCCTGGATGGTCTGCTGTACAATGACTTTAATTTCTTCTTCGCTTAGCTGTTCGGGAAGGTACTCAGCAAGGATCTCCGCTTCCGCTTTCACTTGCTCGGCAAGATCGTCACGACCCGCTTTCTCAAATTCTTGGAGGGCATCTTTGCGCTGTTTGATTTCACGACTTAGGATATCAAGCACTTCATTATCGTTCAAAGTTCTTTTCAAATCTATCTCAAGATTCTTGATCGTAGCACGAACCATTCGAATGGTGGAGAGCTTGAACTTGTCTTGACTCTTCATCGCTTGCTTCATATCTTCGTTCAATCGCTCGCTAAGATTCATCGCTGATTAAATCCTCCTAAAACTTTCTCTTACGAGCAGCCTCGGACTTTTTCTTGCGCTTTACGCTTGGCTTTTCATAATGCTTACGTTTCTTCACCTCAGCCAATACTCCATCTTTCGCGATGGAACGTTTAAAGCGACGAAGTGCAGCATCAATTGTCTCGTTTTTGCGAACTTTAGTTTCAGACACCAGTTTTCCCTCCCTCCGACCAGACCGTCCAAGAGCATAACACGGTTCATCAAACTTCATTATAGGGGAAAGAGAAATAGGGTGTCAACCTGAGCACCGGCTTTTTTCTCTTCCAAATTCTAAAAGGAGTTTTAGAGCGCGTGAGAGCTAGAGGATTGCACCAACGCGCCCAGCTTGGCGCCTCCAATCAGATGGTAATGCAGATGCGCGACCGCTTGTCCGCTGTCGGGTCCGCAGTTGTTGATCAGCCGGTACCCGCTCTCTGCAACGCCTAGCTTCTTCGCGGTTTCTTGCGCAACACGGTGCATCTCGCCGATCAGAGCAAAATCTTCGGGAGCCACGTCATTCATGGAAGCGATATGCTTCTTAGGAATGATCAGCACATGTACCGGTGCAGCGGGTTGAATATCGTGGAAAACAAGAACGCGATCATCCTCATACACCTTGTTCGACGGGATCGTCCCCTCGACGATTTTACAAAACAAACAGTTGTCCATCGGAAAGCCTCCTAAACAGATTCTGTGATAGGTTTCATTTTACCGAAAATAGGCAAAAAAAAGAAGCACCCTGCCGCCTCACAGAATGAGTTGGCTTTACGCACGGACGTATTGGACGGAAAAAGCAACGACTCTTTCTGTCACCAATACGTCCGGCGGGGTGCTTGCAAATAGGATGTCGGCTAACTGTAGTATAACAGCAGGTTGATACTGTTACTGTGATGTACATCACCGGCGAATGAATATTTTAAATGAAATTACGCGTATCGTTGTTCCGTGCGATCTTATAGGCTGCCAGCAGGAAGAAAACCAGGGCAAACGCGGCAAGTACGGACAGGTTAAACCAGATTTGAGCAAAGCCTACGCCTTGCTGCAGCGTTTCAATCGACTGCAACACCCAGTGCTGCGGCATGAACTCGGAGATCCGCCGCACCGCTTCCGGCATGATCTCGCTTGGGAAGAAGCAGCCCGCGAGCAAGCAGGACGGCGTCACGATAATATTTTGCAGAGCGCTGGAGATGCCGCTGTTCTTAGAGAACACGACGATCACGAGCGACAGGCCGATCGATACGAGCGCAAACAGCATCAGAAGCAGCGCCATCCGCCCAAACGGAATCCCAGTATCGATGTGGAACACGACCTCCAGGAAAAACAGGGTGACCACAATCTGTACCGCCATCACCACGAAATTGACGATCAAGTTAGAAATCACAAAATGCTTGGCGTTGATCGGAGAGGAAATCACACGGAAGAAGGTGCGGTCCTCCCGGCTTTTCAGAATCAACTCCGACAAATTCACGGCTGACATCATCATCAGCATAACCAGGAAGCCAATCGTTTGATACGTCATCGCATGCTTTTGCTCTACAGAGCTGTCAGCCGACTGGACGGTGAACGTAATCCCGGAGTGCTGATAATCTTCGTAAAGCTTGGCAAACTTCGCTTCGTCTCCCTGAGCAACCCGGGTAAGGGCAGCCAGATTACCGGTGTAATTGTAGAGCATCGCTTTCATGTAGGCGGTGACCTGAGCGCCTTTGACCGATTGAATTCCGATATGGTCGGGCTCCCCGGCAAGGATGCTTTGCGAATAGCCGGCCCCCAGCACCAGACCGCTGTCCAGCTTCCCGGCTGCCAGTTGTTCGCGAAGCCCTTGCTCCGTTACTTCCGTCAACTGAATCTGATCCAGCCCTTCCAGAAACCGGATCGTATCCACCGCGATCGGTTCATTCCCGTCATGATTCACAACGCCGACCCGCAGTCCGGCACTTTCGCTGTTGCCATAAATCATGAGCGATAATAAGACTCCAGCCAGCGGCAGGGCTACATATAGAATGAGATTACTGCGTTTACGAAACGTCTTCCGCAAAGTTTGGGAAGTCAACCACCAAATGTCCTTGAGCATGTTACAGACCCTCCTTGCGCCGCATCATCCAGGCTGCCGCTGCCAACAGAACGACGCCTAAACTTAAATTTAAAGCTACAACCGGCCACATCGCCGAAACTTGATTGTTATAAATGATTTGCGTAATCGCTACGTTCGCCCATCGAACCGGTGACAATTTGGCAGCCGCCCCCATCGGGCCGAGTTCTCCCATAGGAAAGTACGCTCCGCCTAAGAACGCTGCGACTTGAGTAAAAATCAAGATCACTCCTTGCGTTGCCGCCTCTTTCAGCACATAGCTTACTGCGAGCCCCAGACTGACGGCCATGATCACTTCCGAGCCTAACACGGCCAGCACCGCACCCGGATGCTCTCCCCAATAAGCCTTAAAGACATATTTACTAAAGAGAATCAGGAGGATCACGCACAGCAGGTTAATGACCACGTTGCCGAGTACCTTGCCGGCAAAAATCTCGCCTTTGGCAATCGGAGACGCCGCAAGCCGGATGCTGGTCCCCTGCCGAATCTCCCCGGTGATCAGCCGGCTGGCGGACAGCGAGCCCCACAAAGCGATCATGGTGGTCATCGCCAGCGCGTAATAATCAAGCGATCCGGGCTGACGGTCGGCTGCAATCGAGGTTTCTTTGATGTAATCCCGGTTATTCACCGCTCCCGCCGCCATCGCTCCTTCCGATTGGCCAGGAGCGTTCTTCTCAATAGCCATTATCGCGTTATATTGCTGGGCAAAGGCCGTCAGCATCCCTTGCACGACATTGCCCTGAATGGCATCCCGACCGCTTAAGTAGAGCAACACGCCTTGGCCGTTCAGTTCTACGTATTCATCGTAATGGTCGGCTTCGACCTCTTTCCGGGCATCTGCCCCCGGAGCCAGCGTCTCGAACGTTAGTCCCATACCGGCCGTTTCTTGAGCAAAAGCCTTGAAGGCTTGTGTTAAAGCCGGATTGTCACCGTTATCCTTCACCAACACGCGAATATCCCCTACCTGGGCGGTGCTGTCAAAAGCGTTCGACAGGGCTGTACCCAGAATTAACATCAGCACAATCGGAAAAGCGAGCATAAACACCAGCGTCCAACGGTTGCGCGCCTCCTGCTTAAGCTCCTTAAGTGCAATCGATAATGTATTCATTCCTCAGATCTCCTCCCAAAGCGATCGGTTTGCGACCGCTGCTCTAGTCCCGCAAGTTGCGTCCGGTCAGCGTCAAGAACACCGTTTCCAGATTTGGCTCCTGCTCCTCAACGGAACGAATGACAGCCCCGCCGTCGATTAACTGCTTCAGGATGCCGCTAAGGTTATCCACCGACAAGTCGCTATGAATACGAATTTCGGATTCCTGTGCCGTTACTGTCCTTACCCCGGGCAACCGCCGGATCAGCCCCAGGAACGCTTCGCCATCCTGTTTCAGTTCAATGCGCACTTCCTTCACATCGGTGATCGTGGCGATCAGCTGCTCTTTGGTACCGTCCGCGATAATTTTGCCATGATCGATAATGGCGATCCGGGAGCAGATTTCTTCAACTTCCTCCATGTAATGGCTGGTATAAATGATCGTGCAGCCCATTTCGTTCAGCTTCCGGACGGAGGTGAGAATGTAGTTGCGCGACTGCGGATCAATGCCAACCGTAGGTTCGTCCATGATGATCAGCTTCGGCCGATGGGCAATGGCGCAAGCGATATTCAGCCGCCGCTTCATCCCGCCGGAGAAGTTCTTCGGAAAGCTCTTCGCCTTATCCTCCAACCCAACAAAATGAAGCGCTTCCTCAACCCGCTCCTTCAGCTCTGCTCCCCGCAAGCCGTACAATCCGGCGAAAAACTTCACATTTTCATAAGCGGTCATATCCTGGTAAATCGCCAAATCCTGCGGAACAATGCCTAGGTTCATTTTGGCAAAGCGGTTGTGCTTGCTGATGTCTTTATCCAAAATGCGGATCTCCCCGCTCGTCGGACGCAGCAGCGAAGCGGCCAGATTGATCGTTGTGCTTTTGCCGGCGCCGTTGGATCCAAGAAATCCGAAGATCTCCCCTTCCCGCACGGATAAGGACATATTGTCAACTGCGATAAAGTCGCCGAATTTTTTCGTGAGTCCGCGAATCTCTAAAACGTTCATTGCAACCTCTCCATTCTGCTTCGTTCTTGACCTTATTGTAGAAAAAAAGGATGCCCTTATGTCAGTGCATAAGTTCATCCTTTGCGCATGAGAAAATTCATATTGTCTTAGGGGCGGACCCATGCCAATGAAGTTCTTCATGATTCGGGAGGTGCGTAGGGAATTAAGGTGGTCACCTTGAATCCCTGCGTGCCGTCTGCGATCACCGTGCCGTTCACCGCAGCCGCGCGCTCTTCCATACCGATCAAGCCCATTCCTTTGACGATCTTGGCTTGCCCTCGGCCATTGTCCGTTACGACGGCTTGAATCCATTTGCCGAGAACCCGCACTTCGACCTGTACGGAGGTAGCTCCACTGTATTTGGCCGTATTGGTCAGCGCCTCCGTCACGTTGTCATAAATGATTTTCCAATAAAGCGGTGTAATCTTCTCCAGATCTCCGCTATGGACGACCAGGGTCTGCAGTCCGGAACGGTTGCCAAAGGCTTCTACGGCGCTTTTCAACCGATGGATCCCTAACTGCTCCACCGGAGGCTTCATGTTCTTCAGCGTTTGCCGGATACGTTCAATCGATTCCTGGGCAATGCCAATCGCATTCTGCAGCAGCTTCTCCGCCCCTGGCGGGTCGGTATGCAGCACACGCTTGGCGGCCTCCATCTGGATCAGCGCCCCAGTCATGGAGTGGCCAACGCCATCATGAATTTCCTGGGAGAGACGGTTTCGTTCTTCCAGCTTATACGTGTATTCCGAAGCCCGAATGAAGTCCTCATTGTCGTTCAGCCGCTTCCGCAGCTTATCCTGAGTCAAACGCAGCTTGTCGAGCTGCTCCTCCTGCCGGCTTAACCTCATCAGCAGGTGGCGGACATGATGCCTGTTAAGCAAGCTGATGATCACGATAAACGCGTATACCGCTGCCAGCGTCCCTTTCAGGAAGAGCAGCGGTACTGCAAGCAGCGCCGCAGCAACGATGAGCGTGCTCTTTCCCTTTGCCATTTCATAGGTGGTTGGCGGCAGCAGCAGCACGAACTCGGGAGAGACGTAAACCGCGCAACAGGCGCAGTAGATCAGCATCGCTCCGTACAGCGCATTTCGATACGCCAATTTGGGAAGCAGAAGCGCCGTGAGGTCCAAGGCCAAATAAAGTAAAACGATCAAGATCAGCCAGGGGGACGGGGAAGCTTCCCTCGCATAGATCAAAGCAATGGCCAGGCCCAGCACGAGCCACTTGTTGCCGATGCTCCACCGTTCCATAAGCTAGCGGACCTTCCCGGTCAAGTAATAAATGGCGATTTGCGTGCGGTGCTCCAGCCCGGTTTTGTTCAGGATCGAGGTGATGTAGTTGGCTACGGTTCCCTCTGATATAAAAATTTCCTTCGCGATTTCCTTGTTGGACAAGCCCTTGGCAATTCGGGACATGACCTCCAGCTCCCGTTCGGTGAACCGCTCCAGATCGCTTGGCGACAGGCCGGTGCCTACCGGAGTTGAAGCTGCAGCAGGAGTCACCGGCGATGCAGTCGCATTCGCTTGCGCGCTCACCGATTCCGGCGGAGGCGGCACCTCCGCTTCCTTCGAAGCTCCGCCAGAGGCAAGCGTCTGCTTGAGCTTGTCCAGCACCACGTCCTGCAAGACGTTGTGGCCGTAATACACGCTTTTGATCGCGTCGCGAATGCGTTCCGGGTCGTTATTTTTCAGCAAATATCCTTTCGCGCCAAAACGGATCGCGTCCATGACGTATTCATCGTCGTCGAAGGTGGTCAGGATCAGCGGCTTCGCCAGCCCTTCCTCCGTCAGCAGCCGGGTCGCTTCCACCCCGTTCATATTTGGCATCCGCACGTCCAGCAACGCAACGTCTACCGGGTTAGATCGGCAGTACTCGACCGCCTTTTGTCCGTCCTCCACGGTCTTCGCCACCTCGAATTCCTCAAAGCTGTTTAAAATAATTCGCATTCCCTCACGGATAAACGAGTTGTCGTCTGCGATCAGCACCCGTATCTTCATACCGCTCCTCCGTTTCGTCTCCTTACTCGGCGGCGTTGCCACAAGGCCCGCCTTGCGCTTTCTTTCTAAATTTGTGAAGGCTACAGCCGTTCCAGCTTAATCCGGGAACCGGCCCCGCCGCTTTCCGACGGAATCACCACCAGCTTGCGGGCCAACCGGGTCTGCAACTCGGCAACGTGGCTGATAATCCCCACCGAGAGATGGTCGTGATGCAGGTGCTCCAGTGAGGTGATGACCGTATCCAACAGCTCGGGATCCAGCGTCCCAAAGCCTTCGTCCAGGAAAAAGAATTGCAGCGGATATTGGCCGCGAAGCTGAATCTGCGCTGACAAGGCCAGCGCCAGCGCCAGGGAAGCCAGGAAGGTCTCCCCGCCGGACAACGTCGCCACCGGGCGCTTCACGCCGCCGCTCGCATCGTCGCGGATGACAAAGCCGCCGCCGGAGTCGGTCTCCAGCGCATACCGCTGCTTCGTCAGGAACCTCAGACGTTGGGAAGCGGCATGGCTGACATTCATCAGCTGCTCCTCCGCGACATACTCAACGAACGCGTTCCCGCGCAGCGCTGATTGCAGCTTGGCGAGCAAGCCGGCTTCATGCTCCAGCTGGCTGCGGACCTGCTCCAGCTCCTGCCAGCGGACATGGCGAACCTGCAGGTCCTCCCAGTCCCGCTCGGCCCGGGCTTTTTGCTGCAAGGCCGCTTCATCTTGCTCTTTCGCCGCGGCGAATGCCGCTCTACTTTGCTGCCATTCCTCGTCGCTGACCGTTTGTCCCGACAGCTTGGCGTCCAGCTCACTTAGGCTAATCACGAGCTCCTGCTCCCGGCTGCGGTGTTGCTGCACCGTCTCCGCGATCGATTCCGCTTCTCCCGGGGCAAGCAGGTTATTCAATACGGAAGCTTCCTCCTCAAAAGGCGACGCCTCCAGCGCTTGAAGCCAGCGGGCCGCAAGCTCCGCCTCCTGCTCCCGGGCCGATGCGGCCGCTTGAGCAGCCAGCGCTTCCGCTTTGGCGAGCTCATGGCTTCGGGCCGCTGTTTCCGTCTGCATCGCTCGGCTGCGCTCCGCCTGCTCACGAAGGGCCGCCAGCTTCTCCCGTGCTTCGGTTAGCAGCTCATCAACCGGACGTTCCCCGGCCACGGCGTGCAATCTCTCCTGTTTCTCCCGCAGGAGATCCTGTTTCCCCTGCTCCTGTACTTCCCATTGGACCAGCGTTTTGTCCAGCTCGATCATTTCGCCGGTCAATGCCTGCAGCTTGGCCATTTTCTCCTCGATAAACGGCACGCTGACGGCGAGCCGGCCCCGCAAATCTTCGGCCAGCCGATCCTTGGCGGCATACGTCTCCATTTGCCGGGCGGCTTCCTCTGGCGAGAGGTCCGGGTAAAGCTCGGCCCACTCGCGCTGCTTGGCCGCGAGGGCCTCGCGGTGCTGCGCGCTGCGGGCGACCGCCTGCTTCAGCTGGCCGGAGGCCGCGGCTTCCGCCGCTTCGGCGGCGGCACGCTGCGGCTGCAAGGCCGCCAGCGCGCTTTGCGCTGCGCGGCCGTCCCGCTGCAGCGCCTCCAGCCGGCGGCGGCAAGCGGCGTGCCGCTCGGCCAGCGCCGCGGCCTGGCGCTGCAGGGCCGCGAGGCCGGCGGGCGCGGCTGCGTGCGGCGCGGCGAGCGCAGCCGCTGTGGCGGCGGCTTCGGCGCTGGCGGCGGCTTCGCCCGCAGCAAGCGCGCCTGGCGCAGAAGCAGGCTCGCCGCTGTAGCCGAAGGCGCCGTCCTGGGCCAGCGCCTGCAGCAGCGCGCTGCACACGTCGCGGTCGCGGGCGACGGCGAACTGCAGCTCGCGGGCCTCCGCGATCAGGGCGGCGAGCGTCTCAAGCTCCGCCTCCCCGCCGGCGCCCCCGTCGTCATCGCCCTCGGCCGGAGCCGGATGATGCGCGGAGCCGCACACCGGGCACGGTTCGCCGCTGTGTAGCTGCTCGGCTAACCGTGCCGCCCACAGATGACGTTCACGGGCTTTCAGCGCCTGACGCAGCGAGTGTTCGTATCCGGTGAGCTCAGCAGCATGTTGCTGCAGCTCCTTCTCCACTGCCGTCAGCTCCAAAGCGGTTTCCGCGAGCTGTCCGGCAAGCGCTTGGCCGGATTGCTGTACCTCGGCAATCTCCCTCGCGATTTGCTCCAGCTTGCCTGCAGCCTGCTGCAAGCTCGTACGCGCAGCCGCTTCCTCGGTCTCCGCTTGCGCAAGCTGCTCCTGCAACGCGGCCAACTGCTGGGCCAGCCGTACGGCAGCTTGCGCTTGATGACGCTCCTCGGCCTTAACTTCCGTGTCCTTCAGCTGCTGCTCCAGCTCGCGCTGGCGCGTCTGCGCCTTGGCCAGCAGCTGCTCCTCCTTCGCCGTCTGCTCGGCGAGGTGCTGCTTACGCTGCGCGCCCTCCGCGCGCTGCGCCGCGAGCCGCTGCAGCTCGGCGCTAAGGCGCGCGGCCTCATCCTGCAGGCTGCGCGCCTGCTCCAGCTGCTCGAGCCGCACGAGCAGCGCCGGCTCCTCGCGGCCGAGCGCCGCCGCTGCGGCTTCGGCAGCCGCGCCGGCCTCGGCGGCCGCCGCAGCCGCGGCCCGGGCGGCCTGCTCGGCCTCGGCCGCTTGCTGCGCGCGGACGGCGGCGGCGCGCTGCGCCTCTTGCCAGGCCGTCAGCACCGGCCTGAGCGCCTCGGCGGCGCTCCCGCGCGCCAGCTTCGCCTCCAGCGCGGCGATCTCGCCGACTTGCGCGCGCAGCGCCTCCAGCTGCGCCGCACGCTCGGCGCGCTCCACCGCCAGCTCGCGCACTTTGGCGAGCTGGTCGTAGCGCTGCTGCGCGAGCAGCAGCTCGCGGCGCCGCTGGGCGGCGAGCGCTGCGGCTTCGCGCACCGCTGCCGCCGCTTGCTCCAGCGCCTCGGCGGAGGCATTGCCGAGCCCTTGCTGCTCGGCAGCGACCTCAGCGCGGCGCTGCTCGTTCGCTCTGACCTTGCGGGTCAGCTTCTGCCCGAGCAGGTCGCCGTATTTCTCCAAGTGGAACAGGCGCTGCAGCATCGCCCGTCGGTCCGCCCCCTTCAGGGACAAAAACTCGGCGAATTTCCCCTGCGGTAATACGACCGCGCGGGTGAAATCGTCCATCTTGAGGCCCAGCTTCTGTTCCACGCAGCGCGTCACGTCAGCGAGCTTGTCGGCGATCACTTTTTCCTCATCATCCGGCAGAATTTCGATAAACCGGCTGATCGTATTGCTGACCGACAGCTCGCCCTGGCGCTTAAACCGCCGCTCCACCCGGTAACGCTCCGTCCCGGCAGCAGAGGTCAGCTCGAACGTAAACGCGACGAACAGCGCGTCTTCCAAATGGTTCATAATCCCTTGGGTTCCGCCGGATGCACGGCCGACCTTGCCATAAAGGGCCAGCGTGATCGCATCCAGAATCGTCGACTTCCCGCTGCCTGTCGGCCCAAAAATGCCAAACAACCCTGTCTCGCACAGCTCGGTAAAATCGATCGTCTGCATCTCACGGTAGCTTTGCAGCCCGGCTAATTTCAGCGTAATCGGCTTCATCGGCTTACTCCCTCCATCGCTCCATCCGCATCCGCACCTTCGTCCTCTTCTTCGGAGACGAGCGACATAAACAGCTCGACCAACTCGGCCTCCGGCTCGGCTCCGCCGGTTTGCCGCTGATAAAACTTGCGGAACAGCTCATGCACCGGCACACTCTCCCGGGAGGCCAGCTCCTCCTGCAGCTCCCGTCCCGGATATACCGGCCGGATATGGACGATCCCGTCATGGGCTTTGCGCAGCGCCTGGATGTCGCCCAGCGACATCGCTTCGCTCAGACTGATTTCGAGGTCGATAAACGCATTCGCGTCCCTCCCCTCCTCCAGCCAGCGGTACGCTTCTGCCAGTCCGCCCCGGCAGCTCCAGCGCACCAGCGGCCGCCCGCTGCTCAGGTACAGCTCCTCCAAGATCGGCTCCTTCCCGGTCGCCACGTCCAGGAGCATCACCGATTTGGCTTGTCCTGCCTCAGAAAAAGAATACGCCAGCGGCGACCCGCTATACCGGGTCAATCCGCCTCCCTTCACCGCCTGCGGCCGATGCAGGTGGCCCAGCGCCGTATATTGCGCGCCGATGTCCAGCGCCGACGGGTCCACGGTATATGCGCCGCCAACCTGAATCGGCCGTTCAGAGTCAGACTCCACGCCGCCAAGCACATAGATATGGCTCATCGCGAGGTTCACCGTGTCCGGGCGAAACGCACCGGCCAGCTGGCGCATCAGCAGCCCTACCTTGGCGCTGTAGGCAAGCCGCAGCTCGGATTCATCCGCGTCGCCGGCCAGCAGCTCGGACAGCCGAGCTTCGGAAGGATAGGGCAGCGCGGCGATGACCGCCGTCTCCCCGGTGCGCGGCACGGGAACGGTGATCGCCTCCGGCACCGGCAGCCCCACCAGCGAAATGCCCCGGCGCGCAACCAGCGGCGATACCGCGGCCACCCGCTCCGGCTGGTCATGGTTCCCGGCGATCACCGCCAGATGACAGCCGGTCTCCGTCAGCCGCGCCGCCGCCTCATAGAACATCGCTTCCGCCGCAGCCGGCGGGTTCACACTGTCATAGACGTCGCCCGCCATCAGGACGAGATCAACCTGCTGCTCCTTAACCATCTGCACCAGCTCGTCCAGAAACGCCTCCTGCTCTGCGAGCCGGCTGCGTCCCTCCAGCGTGCGCCCCAAATGCCAATCGCCCGTATGTAAAATGCGCATCCGTTTCTCCCCCTTGATTCCGGCCAAGTACGCCGGCGTTCAAAACATCCCTTTTTTCATAAAGCCGTAAAACCTGCAATTCTATCCATACTCATTTTAGATTACAGTCTCACCGCTTGGCCGCCGTCGAAGAAATACAACCACTTCTCATCCACGGTCGAACCGGTGATCTCCTCAACCGCCTTGGCGTACAGCTCCAGCTGGAACCGGTACGATTCCGCCAGGGCCGCAGCGCCGCCGCGATGCTCCAGCACCCGGTCGCTTTTGTAATCGAGCAGGTACACTTTGCCGCCTGCAGCGAACAGGCAGTCCACGATCCCCTGGATCAGCACCGTTTCCCCATCCAGCTCCCGGATTGCGTCGCCTGCTGTGCCGTCTTGCATGGCTTCCAAGCCCCCCAGCTGCGGCGAGACTTCCGCTGCAGGCAGCCCGTAGCTGAACGGCATCTCACGTTTCACCCAGTCCGCCTGCCGCAGCAGTTCGCCAAGCGGGCTCTGCAGCAATCTGGCGATGCTATCCACCTCGATGGCCGCAGCCTGCTCAGCGGTCATAATCTTCCGCTCGATCAACCGGGCGAGCGTCGCTTGGACGACCGCGATTCCCGGCTCTGCGTCAAACGGCAGATGCTGCATCAGCGTATGGTAGGCCACCCCGCGTTCGGTTGGGGTCAGCTTGCGCTGCTCCATGAACCGCGGCCGCCGCAGATGCAGCTTGAAATCCGGCTGCTCTTCCGCCTCCGCCTGCTCCCGCTCGCGCAATAGCTCCGCTTCGGCGAAGACGTCGCGCACCGGCTCCTCCTGCAGCATCAGCAGCGCCTTCATCTCCGTCACCGAGGTTTTGGCCGCGATTCGGCTTGCTGCCGCATAAGGATACGTCCAGCTGAGCCGGGACTCCACCATAGCTCTCATCTCAGCGGCCTCGGTACCGTCCGCATCCTCTGCAAGGACCGCTGTCGGCTGCCCGGACAGCAGCGCCTTGATTTGCGCCGTGTCCACCGCCGCAGCCTCTGCAGTTGCTGCCGCTTCTGTTTCCGCTCCTCCGTTCTGTCCCGCCGAGCGGGCGGAAAGAAACGCGATGTGCCAGTCAGAAGGGCTGTCCGCTAACACGGCAGGGCCAACCTCCGGCAGCCCGGCAAACTGTCGCAGCTCGCGCGCGCTTGGATGGCGAATCAACGCCGGGCCGATCCAGTCGAGATAGCAGCGGCCGCGCGCCAGCAAGTAATCTGGCAGCTGCTGTTCACTTGCCTCAAGTGCACCGCCCCAAGCTTCGACGGACTTGGTGAGATTTTTGACCGAGGAGACGAGCACGAGCTTGTCCTTCGGGCGGGTGAGCGCCACGTACAAGACGCGCATCTCCTCCGCCAGCAGCTCCATTTGCGCCCGCCGCCGGATCGCCAGGTTCGGCAGCGTCGGGTAGCTGACGCGCGTGTTCGCGTCGACGTACTTCGGACCAAAACCCAGCTCCTTATGCATCAGAAACGGCGCGTTCAGATCCTGCCGGTTAAATTGCTTGGACAATCCGGCGACGAACACAACTGGAAACTCCAAGCCTTTACTCTTGTGGATCGTCATGATCCGAACGCCGTCGCCCTGTTCCCCGGCATCCCCCGGAGCTCCAAGGTCTCCGCCGTTCTCGCGCAACCGTGTGACGTAACGCAAGAAGCGGAACAACCCGGGCGCAGAAGACGATACCTCGTATTGTCTCGCCCGATCCAGCAGCGCCTGCAGGTTGCTCTGACGCTGGGTTCCGCCCGGCAAGCCGCCAACCCATTCCAGATAACCGGTTTCCCGGTAAATCTCTCGGATCAGGTCGCCCAGCTGTCCAACCCGTGCCATGCTCCGCCAAGCTTCCAGCTGCCGTAAGAAAGCCTGCAGCTTCAGCGCCAAAGCATCATTGGCCGAAGGTTCAATTTGCCCCGTCTCCGGGTGATACACCGAGGCTTCCCCGGCGTCGCCTCCCCTGCTGTCGCTCAAAGCCGACTCCGCATTCCCTGCGGCTGCCCGTGCGAGCACCGCCTCATAGTAACGGCCGCTTGGAGAAGCAAGGCGAATGTCCGCCAGCTCCTCCTCGGAGAAATCGTACAGCGGAGAACGCAGCACCGCCGCCAGCGGAATATCCTGCAGCGGATTATCGATCACCTGCAGGAGCGACAGCATCGTCTCGACCTCGGACGCCTGAAAATACCCCTGGCTCAGTTCCCCGTACGCCGGGATTCCTTCCACCCGAAGCTCCTCGATCATCGCCGGCGCCCAGGTCAGCGTTGAGCGCAGCAAAATCACCATGTCCCGGAAAGCGACCGGGCGCATCGCCTGCAGCTGTTTGTCGTAGATGCGCAGCGGTTCGCCGCCTTCGCCCAGCATGCCGCGAATGCGGGCCGCGATCGCACGGGCTTCCAGCCGCACCGCTTCAATCAGCGCCGCCTCATCTTCCTCATCCCCGCCGTCGCCGTCCGTCCATTCGTTGTCCCCGCGTTCGGATGAATCTGAACCGCCGCTTGAGCCGTTGTCGCGATCGATCAGCAAGAGCTCGGGCCGATAATCCTCCGCCCCCTCCGGCGGAAAACCTTCTCCATACACCAGTTCCGCTCGTGTATCGTACGAAATTTCCGCCACGCTTTCGTTCATGATTTGCCGGAACAGCAAATTCACCGCATCAACGACCTCACGCCGGCTGCGGAAGTTCCGCGCTAAATCGATGCGCAGCCCGGCTCCGTCAAAATCGTCGCCATAGGTCCGATATTTCTCCAGGAACAGCCCCGGTTCAGCCAAGCGGAAACGATAGATGCTCTGCTTCACGTCGCCGACCATAAACCGGTTGCCCGGGTTCTCCCGGGAGATCAGCCGTACGATCGTTTCCTGCACCGTATTGGTGTCCTGATATTCGTCCAGCAGCACCTCATCGAATTGCCGGCGGTATTCCAAGGCAGCATCGGACGGCCGAAGCTCGCCCGGCTCCGAATCCGGATGCCGCAGGATCTGCAGGCAATAATGCTCCAGGTCGGAGAAATCGAGCCAGCCCTTGGACACTTTTTGCAGCCGGTAACGTTCCCCAAATTCGCTTACGAGCTCGGACAACGCGCCAAGCAGCGGAGCCATGTCATGCATCTCCCGCAAAAACGCCTCCGGCGGCCGGCCATAGAGTTGCGTGCGCAAATCGGTCACCGTCTTCTTCGCTTCCTCCCGCAGCGCCTTAACCCGCTCCTGCACCTCCGGATCGGTCTGGTCTTTCTTGACCGGCTTCAGCTTGCCGAAGTTCACACCCTGAAAGGCGTCATACAACGAAGCCCAAGCTCCGCCTGCCACCGCTTCCTGCAGCGAGCGGACCACGTTCAGATCGTCCTCCAGCGTGACGGCGTACGGCTCCGGCCCTCCTGGAGACAACGCCAGCGCCTTCGCTTGAGTCAGCAAGCTGATCGCGCCTCCCAGCGCCAACTTCGTATCGGCCAATAGGCTTTGGACCCATGCGCTCTTCTCTAAGGCATCGAGATCCGGAGCCATAAAAGCTGAGGATGCTTCCTGAAGCCAATGATCCGGCCAAGGATGGCTGCGCGAGAAGTCGTAAAGCCGCTGCACCAGCGTAAAGACCGCCGTATCGCTGCGCTCTCCGCCAAACAGATCTACCAGCTTCAAAAACGGGCTGTCCTCCGGTTCGCTGCCGTATTTGTCCTCAAGCAGCTCCTCCAGCACCTCTTGACGCAGCAGCGCCGTCTCGCTTTCCGAGGCGATCCGAAAGCCCGGATCTAACGGGATCAGCGTGTAATAGCGTTGGATCACTTCCATACAAAACGAGTGGAGCGTCGTGATCGAAGCACGCCCCAACATGGCCAACTGATGGTTTAGGTACTCGTTGCCCGGGTCCTTGGTCAGTTCCTTCTCCAGCGCTTCCGTGATCCGCCCCCGCATCTCCGCGGCGGCGGCTTTGGTGAACGTGGCCACCAGCAGCCGGTCCACGCTCAGCGGTTGTTCGCGGTCCGTCAGCTTGCGGATAATCCGCTCGACGAGCACCGCCGTCTTGCCGGACCCGGCGGCCGCCGCCACCAGCATGTCGCCGCCGGACAGAGCGATCGCCCGCCATTGGTCGTCGCTCCAATAACTGCCGGCCGGTTTGGGTTTCATCGGGATGGTCATGAAGGGTTCCCCTCCTTTCCGCTCTCCTGTCCAAGGAGCTGCCAAATTTCGTTTTTGCCCGGTTTGCCGAGGACGTGGTATGCATTGCCGTCCAGCGCTTCCTCAAAGCGGCACACCGGTTTGTAGGGACAAAACGTACAAGCCGTTTCCAGCCCAAGCCGATATGGGGCAATCTGCACGTCACCGTCGGTGATGCGCGTGCCGATCTCCGTAATCGTCCGCCGCACAGAACCCAGCAGCGTATCCCACTGCTCCGGCGTCGCAACCGAGGCGCTGCTATAAAAGCCGCCGTCCGCCTTGATCGCCACCGGGATGATATCGGAATAGCCTTTTTCCAGCTGAGCGTCCATCTTCGCAATCACATCCCGGTCTGCCAGCAGCAGGCCCTTCATCTTGAATCGCTTTAACAGCTCCTGCTGCGCCTGCTCCGCGCTCATGCCGTTGCTGCTCTGCAGCAGCGGGTTATGCACGTGGAAATACAGCGTGCCCGCAGGGAGCGCAGGCTGGCCAAGCCAGGCTTCCGCCGAGGACAATAAGACGTCCAGATACGTGAGCATTTGCAGCGATAAACCGTAATACACCTCATGCAGCTTCAGGTCGGTCTGGCTTGACTTGTAGTCGATGACCCGCAAGAGCAGGCCTTGCTCCCCTTCCGCCATGTCCACGCGATCAATCCGGCCGACGATTTCCATAACGCAGCCGTTCGGTAACTCAAACGTCAGCGGAGGCAAGGGCCGCCCTGGTCCAAAATCCAACTCCAGTCCAACCGGTTCAAAGCTGCCCCGGCGCGCTTGCTCGCCAAGGATCAACGAAGCACGGCCGACGATAGCTTTCAGCTTGCGGGAAATATAACCGTAGCGCTTGGAGCTTAACAGGATTTCTCCCTGCAGCTTGGGCGCCAGTTCATCAACGGCCGAATTGGCCGCCTGAATCGCCTCCTCCGGCGTGAGGCTCCCCCAGCTGCGGTTTTGCGCCTTAAAAGTGATCGCCATCTGACTGAGCGCAGCGTGAAACAACTGTCCGATGTCCGGCGCTTGCAGCCGGTAAAGCTGGCGTTCCTTCAGCTTCAGCCCATGCGAAGCGAAGTGCGCAAACGGACAAGCCGAGAACTGCTCCATTCGCGACACGCTTGTCCGCAGCCGCTTGCCGTAAAGCCGTCGGCTCGTTGCCGGCGTCAAACCGCGCACCCGGTTACGATAATCCAGTGAGGTCAGCAGGCGCGCCGCTTTGCTCTCCCATTCCGGCCGGGTCTTGTACCATTCCAGCACACGCCACCATAGCGGTGAAATGGACTCTCCCGCCTTCCACAGCCGCAGCTGGCCGATTAAGGCGTTCAGCGCCGGGCCCGGACGGGAGACGAATTCAAGCTGCGACGCCATCGGATCGGCAGAACTGCTTGCAGGTCCTGGTGTTAACAGCAGCGGCCGCTCCGTTAGTCCCGGGAAAATCCGCTTCACATGCCGGATCACCTCCGACGGCAAAAGCGCACCGCCCTCTCCGTCGGCAGCAGGGTAGCTCAACCACAGAGAACGGCTTGCCCCAGACAACGCTTCGTAAATGAGGAAGCGCTCATCCAGCAGCTTGCGGGCCAGCCCCGGAGCCAGCTCCAAGCCAAGCTCCGCCAGTCGCTCCCGCTCCTGCTCGCTGAGCACACCCTCCTCCTGCAGATTGGCCGGCATGATCCCTTCGTTGATGCCAAGCAGGAACAGATGCTTGACTTGCCCCGAACGCGTCCGCTCCGTACTCCCGATCAGCACCTGGTCGAGCGAAGGCGGCACAAGCGACACCTTCAGCTCCTTGAGCCCGGTCTCCAGCACGCCGGCAAACAGCTCCAGCTCCAAAGGCTCGTCCCCCATCATTTCCACGATCTGGTCGAGCACGTCCAATACCGCGCTCCATAGTTGGCGATGCTCCATCGCCTGACGCGGCTTGCCTTCGCGCACCATCCGATGCGCCAGCACATCCAGACGCTGGGCGGCCTCCACCCGCTCCAGCAGATGGAATACTGCGGCACACATGTCTGCCGCGTTCTTCGCCTTGCGGATCTCTTTCTCAAACGCTGACAAAGGGCCGGCGACCGCAGCGCGGCACCGCTCCAGCAGCTGCAGCTGCTCCATGGCTTTAACGGATGCCGCCGTTTGATCCTCCTGCTCCAGCGACAGGCTTGGCGCCGACTTCCAAGGACGGCCGTCAAACCAACGGTAACCTTGAATCCCGCTCGCCAGAGCATAATTCTCCAGCACATCCATATGCTCGCGCGTCAGGCTGCCGTCCAGCGGCAGAAGAAATTCGCTTTTCACGCAGCGAAATACGTCTTCGTATCTCCAAAACCCGAGTACCACGTCCAACGCGGCCCGGATAAATTCGATCATCGGGTGATACAGCATACTTGCTTTCTGGTCAAGAAAATAAGGGATCCCGTATGCTTCCATCGTCGGAGCAAGCAGTTCTTCATAATCCCCTAAGTTGCGCACCAGCAGCGCCATGTCCCGCCAACGCACGCCTTCTTCCCTGGCGAGGCGAACCATCTCGCGCGCCGCGCCTTCAACCTCAGCCCGCCGGCTGGCAGCCCGGTGCAAAGATAGGGCCTGTTCCAAATCTTGAGGCGGCTCGGACTTCGGCCACGGCGAACGCCGCTCGTACGCAGACTCCAGGTACGAAAGCGTCTCGCTCTCCCGAAACCGCGGAAACGGACGGGCCTCCAACAGCTCTGCCGGCAGAACTTCAATTCCCTCTTCTGCGGCCAGTCGGCTCAGCTTAACGAAGGCGGATGCAGGGGTATAAAACAGGTTTAGTTCATGCGGCAGATTTCCATTGCTGTATACCCGGTCCAACGTCAGCGAGACGGTGACGGAAGCCGCCGTCTTCAGCAGTGCGAGGATCGCTGTATATTCCTGCGGCGTAAACGTATGAAACCCGTCAATCCAAATTTCCGCCCCGCGCAAATAAGCCGACTTGCTAGCCCCCTGCGCCAGCTTGACGACATGGTCCTCGTTGTCGATGTACAAGCGGGACAGCTCTTCGTCATACTCCGCAAACAAAAGGCTAAGATCGTGCATTTTATCCTTTAATAAAGGGGATTCCCCTTCGGTCTGCTCCAGGAGTTGATAATGCTCCCGCAGAGCTGAGAAATCCACGTTGTATTTCTTCATTTCCGTGTATAGTCCGGCTATCCGGTCAATTAATCCGAGCTGGTCTCCGCCGTGTCCAAACAGCTTCAACTCGCCTTTGCGGCGGCGCATGAGCTTATATAGCAGCATTTTTTTGCCTTCATCATCGATCGGCACCAGCGCCGCACCGCCGGTTTCCTGCATGACGCGCAGCGCCAAACGGCGAAAGCCAAGCACCTGGGTGCGTACCGTACCGCGCAAGCCCGGGGCCGTGGCGATCCGCTGCTCGATCTGAAACGTGCCTTGCTCCGGGGTTAAAATAATCAGCGGCGGACCGATCGGCTGCTCGCGCAGCTTGGCGGTCACCCGGTCGAGAATGAGGCTGGTTTTGCCGCTGCCGGAGCGGCCGAGTATGAACTGTAAAGACATGGAAGTACCTCCTACGACGGACAATTCGTTAAGTTCCAGTATAGCATAAATACGATCAAACATTCGTATCTTCTTCAAGCATAAGAAAAACGTCAATCGACGTACATTCAATGTAGACAGACCGCGTTTAGCGGAAGTTTTTCTTGCGATATCAGGATGTCAATCCCCCGAAGCTTATACTTTCTGATACCTTAAAAAAGCCCCGTACCGCGAAAGCTCGCGAAACGAGGCTGTTTATCCGTTATATCCAATTTTACAACGCGTGTTTGCTGCGCACTTCGAAAATGGCAAATTTCAGGTAATGTCCTTCGTCCACCCCAAGGATTTGCGGATGATCCTTGCCGGCTGCCCGCCATTCCACAAGGCGCAGCACTTTGCCTGCATCCTCCGCGGCCTCGAGGATCGTCTCCAGGAACAGATCCGGTCGCATATGGTAGGAACAGCTGGCCGTTACCAGATAGCCGCCTTCATTCACCAGCTTCATGCCGTGCAGGTTAATATCTTTATAACCGCGAACGGCACCTTTAACCGCCGCTTTCGTCTTGGCAAACGCCGGGGGATCGAGGATCACGACGTCCCAAGTCCGCCCGCCGCCGGCCGTCAGCGGCACGGAAGTGTCCACCTTGGCGTCTTGGGCCGCACGGCGCGCCCGTTCCTCCAAGCCTTTCACCTGACTGCGCAAATAATCAAACGCATCAGCCACGACAAATTCGACGCGATCGGTGAACCCGTTCAGCTCCACGTTCCGCTTCGCGCTTTCGATCGCATGCTCGGAGATGTCAAGGCAGGTCACCTTTTTGGCTCCGTATTTGCAGGCATGTAAGGTGAAGCTTCCGGTATGCGAGAAGCATTCCAGCACGGTGGCTCCGTCCCAGTACGGGAAAGTGACTTCTTTGCCGTTCCGGTTGACCGGCGCTAGCCGCACGCCGCCGTCTTCCGTCGGCAGTTCCTGCAGCGTGATGCCGCTGCGTCCGCCCCAACCGGTCATCAGCGGCTTGATGGACGCCCGGTTCTCCCGCTGGTCGAAGAAATAGCCCGTTTTTTGCCCCTGCTCAATATCCACCTCGATCTTGAGCCCGTTCTCCGACACGATGACATGGCGCGGCGGCTGGCCAAAGATCGGCCCTTTCACCTGCTCCAAGCCCTCCATTTCCCGGACGGCTACATCGCTGCGTTCATAGATGCCAACGGGATGCAGCACTTCCGACAACGCCTCCACAATCTGCTCCCGACAGCGGTCCATACCCAGTGTAAGCAGCTGTGCAACCAGTACGTCACCAAACTTGTCCACGATCAGCCCCGGCAAAAAGTCGGCCTCTCCGTACACGAAGCGGTAAGCATCCTCCTTCACGAACCGTTCCCGATGCTTCAAGCATTCCTGAAACCGCCGGACAAAAAAGGCCGTGTCCATCGCTTCCAACGGCGTATACGACACAACGCGGACGGTAATTTGCGAAGCCGGGTTGTAATACCCGGTGGCCAGGTAACGGTTCCGGTGGTCAACGACCTCAACCAATCCGCCCGGTTCCACGTTCCCTTCCAAACGCTCGATTTCATTTTTGAAGATCCAAGGATGCCCTTTTTCCAACCGTTTCTTGCGGCTGCGCTGCAATATGACCCTTGCCACTTAATCCTTCACTCCTCATTAAAAATATGACCCACTGCGCCTAAAGCACCCCTGCGGCCGGGACGGTACGTCAGCTTGGCTGGCATGGAAGTTGTCCGACCGTCATATATGTAACTTGTACGATTGTCGCTTATCTGCATTTTACAGATGATCCGGGAAGGGAGGCTGCCAATATGTTTCATGAGATCTTGTTTCCAGTGACGTTTGGCTTCGCCCTGTTCCTGTTCGGCATGAAGGTGATGGAGGCTGCCCTGCACGCATGGGCGGGTCCCCGGCTGATCGGTTTTCTTCACCGGACGACGCGGACGCCTTGGACCGGCCTGCTGTCGAGCACCTTCATCACGGCCGTCTTACAGAGCAGCACTGCCGTGACGGTAATGACGATTGGCCTGGTTAATGCCCGCCTGTTGTCCTATGCGCGAACGCTGGGCATTATTCTGGGAGGCAATATCGGAACCTGCCTGACCACAGAGCTGCTTGCCCTTAATATAGCCAAGCTGGGGGTCCCCATGCTGATCGTTTCGTTAACGTTATGGGCGGCCGCTGTGCTGGGAGGCGAAATGCTGCCGGACGAGATCAAACGCCGCATGCCATGGTTGTTGCCCTTGCAGTTTGCCACACTGGCCTTAGCCGGCTTCAGCCTGGTTATGATCGCCATCCGCTTTATGCAGTCGATCGGTCCGGCGCTGGAAGAACGCGGCGTGATCTCCTGGCTGCTGGAGCATGCCACCGGCAGCCTGCTGTGGGGCGCCTTCGCCGGCGCCATCCTGACGGCGATCATTCATAGCAGCGCCGCAGTCGTCGCCATGACGATGGGACTCGCCGCCAGCGGTGCCTTGCCGGTGGAATTCGGCATTGCCATGGTTATCGGATCCAACGTTGGCACCTGCGTCACGGCGGTGATCGCCGCCATCGGCGGCACCCGATCCGGCCGATTCGTCGCTTGGTCGCACGTGGCGCTCAACGTGCTGGGGGCAGTGTTGTTCTTGCCGCTGGTTCCGCTGTTGCAAGCGGCGGCAGCCTGGTTAACCAGCGATCTTTCAGCGCAAATCGCACACACGCAGACGATTTTTAACGTCGTCTGCTCCTTGCTGGCGTTGCCTTTCTGCTATTTGCCCATCTGGTCCAAACTGGATCGGCCCGAGGACCTGGATCATCTCGCCGGCCCCCTCCTCCCGAATACGAAAGCGTCTAAATAGCCGTAAAAATGCAGTTATTTCCCCCGATATTCTCCCATCTCTTAAATATCGCAGAAAATAACTGCACCGTATTAGTTCTCCGGCTCGATACCAAGCATTTGCAACGCCTTCTCTAAGATGAAGTCGTTGTTGTCATATCCCGCCTTGCGTTGCTGACGCCAAGCCTCCTGCGGCTCATACCAGGACACGCTGCGGATCTCCTCAAGCTGAGGACGGAGGGCTCCGCTTTGCCATTCAACCAAGTAATAATGGACTTCTTTATCCACGTTCCCCAGCTTGGGATGATGGTAAGTATACGCGATGATATCAATCAATTTACTGATCCGGCCCACAATGCCGGTTTCTTCCAAAATTTCGCGCAGCGCCGTTTGTTCCACGGTTTCTCCCGGTTCCCGCTTTCCTTTCGGAAACGATATCTTGCCATAGCGATCGGTAATCAGTTGCACTTGCAGCCGTCCGTCTTGGATGCGGTAAACGACGCCTCCAGCAGAGATTTCTTTGAATGGCATTCTGGCTGTACCTCCCTTTATTTTACCCAATCCTCCCTTACCGTAAAAGAGGGCCCTATGGGTTCGCAGCCCTTAGGCATCCCGCAAACGGGACAAACGCGGGAGTGACTGAGGCGCTCCTGCTCGCTGTTCCCTCCGGGAAAATGCTGCCTTCGGCGCTGGGCGAGAAATTATTGACACCTGGTGTTATTTGTTAATTATAGGAGCATCGCACTCATACTTCCAATTTGCCCGTATGTAACAACAAGGATTTCACCCCCGACAGGGTGAAATCCTTGGCCTATGCCCGGTGTCGGGCGACAGTATTATGCTAAAGCTTGCGCGGCATCGTCCAGGACTCGGACTAACTGGCCTTCGCAGGTGTTCGCATCCGCTTGGGTCAGCTTCACGCGGCAGATTTTGCCGGTCAAGTCCGGTGTGCCCGGGAAGCGGATTTGCAGGTAGTTGTCGCTGAAGCCAGTCACATAGCCGTCTCCGGCTGTGCCTTTCTCATCCTTCTCTGGAATGACATCCAGCACCTGGCCAACGAATTTCTCCGCATAAGCAAGCTGCATTTGCTCGGACAAGTCGATCAGTTCATGCACGCGAGCATGCTTCACTTCCTCGTCGATCTGGTCCTCCATCCGCGCTGCCGGCGTACCGCTCCGCTTGGAATAAGGGAACACGTGCATTTCCGAGAAACCGATGCGTTTGATCGCTTCGAAGCCTTCGCGGAACAGCTCGTCAGTTTCCCCAGGGAAGCCGACAATAACGTCCGTGGTAATCGCAACATCCGGCATGAAATCACGGATCATTTTGATTTTATGCTCGAACTCTTCAATCGTGTACTTTCTTCTCATGCGCTTCAGCACTTCATTGCTGCCCGCTTGCAGCGGGATGTGGAAGTGGCGGCACATCTTCGAGGAGTTCTTCAACACATCCAGCATCCGGTCATCGATCTGGCTTGCTTCAATCGAACTGATACGGATGCGTCCCAGCCCTTCTACTTTATCCAAGTCCCACAGCAGGTCGGACAAACGGTAGTTCTCCAGATCATCACCGTAGCCGCCCGTATGGATGCCGGTCAGGACGATTTCCTTGTAGCCCGCAGCGACCAGTTGACGCGCTTGCTGAATCACGCTTTGCGGGTCACGGCTGCGCGACAGTCCGCGCGACCAAGGGATAATACAGAAGGTGCAGAAGTTGTTGCAGCCCTCTTGGATTTTCAGATAAGCGCGGGTATGATCGGCGAAGCTTGGCACGTCCAGCTCTTCGAACTCCCGGGTCTTCATAATGTTGCGCACGGCGTTAATCGGCTTACGTTGCTCTTGGAGCTGCTTGACGTAAGGGATAATTTTGTCCCGGTCTTGCGTTCCGATGACCAGATCCACGCCGGGAATATCCAGAATCTCCGCAGGCGACGTCTGCGCGTAGCAGCCGGTTACCGCGATGATCGCGTCTGGGTTGCGGCGCACCGCCCGCCGAATGATCTGACGGCTCTTCTTGTCACCGGTATTCGTAACCGTACAAGTATTAATCAAGTAAACGTCGGCGGCTGATTGCTCAAAATCAACCTGTTCATAGCCTTCGTTTTTAAATAGTTGCCAAATGGCTTCGGTATCATAGAAATTAACTTTACAGCCCAAGGTGTAAAAGGCGACAGTAGGCATCGCTCATTCCCCCCCCATTTCTCCGGATTCATACATGATGCAGGTCAGGGCGGCCATCGCAGCCGTCTCGGTGCGCAGAATGCGCCGGCCTAAACCAACGGATACCGCTCCCGCAGCTTCGGCTTCCTCCACTTCCGCTTCAGTAAAGCCGCCTTCCGGTCCAACGACAACAGCGACCTTCACCGTTCTCTCGGGCGTCAGCCCGGTGACGAAAGGCTTAAGCACGTCCCGCAGCTGCCGACCGTCCTCTTTTTCATAGCATAAACATACCAAATCGTAGTTCTTAAGCTCTACAAGCAACTTGTCCCACTTGACAGGAAGCTTAACCGCCGGGATTTTGCTGCGATGCGCTTGCTCGGCGGCTTCCTTGGCGATTTTCTGCCAGCGGGTGAGCCGCTTCTCCTCCTTCTTGCTGTCATACTGTACGATCGTACGTTCTGATAAAAAAGGAAGGAAAGAAGCCGCGCCGATTTCCGTGCACTTCTGAATGACGGTTTCCATCTTGTCGCCTTTCGGCAAGCTTTGGGCTACAGTCACTTGAAACCACGGTTCTCCCGACGCCGCCAGCTCCTCTATAATAGCCGCAGTCACTTGCTGCGGCTCTATGATCGTAATCTCCGCGAGGACTTCCCGGGATATCCCGTCGCTCACGATCAGCTTATCGCCGGGTTTGGAACGCATCACCCTGCCGATATGACGGGCATCCTCGCCGGCAATCGTCACTTCCCGATCGCCAAATTGCGCGGGATCCACAAAATATCGCTGCATGCCATCATCCTCACCGTTCCATCAAGGTCAAAATCACCAAACTACATCATACAACTTTTGAACTCCCGTTTCCAGTCCTTCTCCCCGGTCTAAACCCCAAACAATGCCAGGAAAAGATGGGCAAACTGGTAATAGATTGATTCGGCTGCATTATATAACGGCACAATCGTATATTGCTGCATCCCCGGGACGATCAGGATCACTAAGAAGATCAGCACCGACCACTGCTCATATTGCTGCAATTTGCCCAGCATGCGGCGCGGCACGACATCCTCCAAAATTCGATAGCCGTCCAGCGGCGGTAAAGGAATCAGGTTAAATAAAAATAAGAAAAAGTTCATGACCGTAAATAGATTAAAGAAAATGAGAACGGCTTGAAACAACTTCTCGTTCGTAATCGAATCCAGCACGCCAAAGCGAGCCAGCATCACGTAAACAAGCGTCCCCAGGACGCCCAGCAGCAAGTTGCTGAGCGGCCCGGCAACGGATACAATCACACCCATCAGGCGCGGTTTGCTGAAATTGTCCCGGTTCACCGGAACCGGCCGAGCCCAACCGAACCCGGCAAGCAGGAGCAGGATAATGCCCAATAGATCAAAATGAACTGCCGGGTTCAACGTCACGCGACCCAGCAGCTTGGCTGTCGGGTCCCCAAATTTGTTCGCAAAATAGGCATGAGAAAATTCATGCAGCGTAAAGGCGATCACCAGCGTGATCAAATAAAAGGGGAGCTGTTCCAACGGAACCCGCAATATTCGGTCTAGTAAATCCATATATAGTTACCTCTTTCTCGTCACAAAAGCGACCCAATCTTCTTCCCGGGCCGTCCGTTCCAGTTCGAAACCCGCGGCAATCAGCGCTTCTTGTACGGCTTGTTCTTTATTCTTATAAATCCCCGAGGCGATATAATAACCGCCGGGTGCCAATGCTTGATAGACATCCTCGATAAACAGCAAAATGATCTCTGCCAAAATGTTAGCCACGACCACCCGTACCGGCAGCTTGATCTCTACACCCGTGCTGCCTTCTCCTTTCAGAACGGATAACAGGTCGCTTTCCACGACTTGGATCCGGTCCTCAAGACCATTCAGACGCGTGTTCTCCTTCGCACTAGATACGGCTACCGGATCCAGATCCAGCGCCAACACCTTGGAGGCACCAAGCCGACATGCTCCGATGGCCAGAATCCCTGAACCTGTGCCGACATCAATCACTTCGTCCCCTTCTTGGATAATGCTCTCAAGCGTGCGTAAGCAAAGGGATGTTGTTGGATGCGTACCTGTACCAAACGCCATACCAGGGTCCAGCTCGATAATTTGCTCGTTCGGCGAAACTGGTACATATTCCTCCCACGTTGGTTTGATCGTCAGTCTCTCAGAGACCCGCAGCGGCTTGAAATATTGCTTCCAATTGTTCGCCCAATCGTCCTCACTGACATCCCGCACGGAGATCTCCGCAACCCCAGGATCGATATCAAAGCTCTTAAGTTCCTCGATGCGTGCGCGGACTTCCGCAATCACTTCGTCGATATCTAGTCCTTCCGGAAAATACCCGCTGATTTTCGCTTCTCCTTCAGGAATGTCATTAGGGGGAATTTCAAACCATTGTCCCAGTGAAGTATCCCGAGGTTTATCGTTATCGACGTGCTCTTCAATGGTTACCCCGCCTGCGCCTGCTTCATGCAGGAAGTTGGAAACCATCTCCACCGCTTCTTCCGTCGTATGTATAGTTATTTCTTTCCAAATCATCGTATGATTTCCTCCTTGACTTACATGCATAAAATTAATTGTACTATAGATTCAGGAACGTGACAAAACAAAACAGGGAACCATTCGGGTCCCCCGTCTGCTGCTTACGATTACAGCTTGTATTGTCCCTGCTGGCGTGCGTCCGCCCGTTCGCTGCGCTCCAGCGCTTCCCAATCCTCTTGATCAGCCCTCTCTTCGGAAAACTCCACATCCGTGTAATGTACGATCGGCAGATTTTTTCCTTTGGCAGAGATCCGCTTGGTTCGCCGATCCTCCTGGCTTTGACTCATCTCTCGCTTCAGCTCCTTTCCATGTATTCTCCGAGTATTCTCCGATTGGCATGATTGGAGTCATCCTTCTTAACGATTAAATCAAGCCGCCCGCTTCTTCAATGATGCGCAGCGCCTGATGATGAATCGATTCGTCAACGACAGCGGTCAGTAAAATATCATGGCCGGTCGGCCCGCCTTGTCCCCCATGGCTAAGTCCGCTGGCTGCCGGATCCGCTGCTGCCAATATCCCCGCTGATTGGTTGGTCATCGACGCATCCTGGATGACAGCCGCCAGGCTGGAGATGCTTCCCGTCACCGGGTTCATCGGATTGTAGCCCTCGCCGGCATAACGGCTGAATCTATCAATCGATATCTCTTCCACCCGCAGCGCATTTAATTTGCGGGCAACCCCTTCGGCCTGTTCCGGGCTTTTGAAATAGGCCAAAATGTTCTTTTCAGCCATCCTTCCTCCCTGCCTTTCGTTTTACACTTCAATGAAGCTGCACGCTCGCAGCCCATTATTCGGTAGGATGTAATTTTGGCCATGGCTTTATACAAATTTTGTTCGTTTACCGACCTGAATTGATTTAAAATTGAAACGTTTCCTTGGCTTGTCCGTATTACTCGATGGGGAAGCGAACATACTTATCTTACAATCATAGGAGGAGTTTATAGACGATGTTAAAAAGAATAATGCTTCTGATGATGGTCTTCACCGTCTTCTTCACCTTCACCGCCCCTGACTTTGCTGACGCCAGACGCGGCGGATTCAAATCCGGCCCTCGGTCGTACAATCCAACCCCGAAGAAGCCGTCGCAAAGCGAATATCAGAATACGACGGGCAATCGCACCGGAACCCAAACGGGAACTCCGACAACAAACCGCGGATTCTTTAGCGGCGGCAGCTTTATGCGCGGCATGATGATCGGCGGGCTTGCGGGTCTGCTGTTCGGCAGCCTATTCAGCAGTATGGGCTTCTTCGGCAATCTGCTGGGATTAGCCGTAAATCTGTTGGCAATCTATGTGATCATTGCCGCCGCAATGGCTCTGTACCGCCGATTCAAAAAGCAGCCGCGCCACGACGATTATCGCAACGGAGGCCGTTATTAAGCCATGATCCTCGGTATGGACGAAATTATTAACGCGATTTGCCTGCATACGGCCGAACGGAGGGGCGTCCGCCCCACCGATGTGACGGTCGAGCTCAGCTGGGACGAGGATACCGGCTATACCGGTGAAGTATGGGTGAACGGCCGCAGTTGGTATATCGTTGAGTCGAACATCATGGAGGCGATCATGGTGTACGTACATCGGGAATACGGAATGCGGGTCTTCCGGGAAGATATCCGGCTGATGCTGGAGGATGAAATCTTGGCGGAGATTCGGACGGAAGGTTGATTTTTCAATACAAAAACAAAAGCGCGAACTAGGGAATTATTTCTCCTTAGCTCGCGCTTTTATGTTGGAGCGATTAGTCTCCGCGAAACGCCCGTTTCATTCGGTCAAAAAACGATTGCTCATGCTCATGCGTCTGCTCGCCGTCCAACGAAGCAAATTGGCGCAGCAGCTCCTTCTGCTCTTCGCTGAGCTTGCTTGGCGTCACAACGACCACTTTAACATGCTGGTCGCCTTGACCGATTCCACGCAGGCGCGGCACCCCTTTCCCTTTCAAGCGGAAGTAGGTTCCGGTTTGCGTTCCTGCCGGAATTTTCAGCTTCACTTTCTCTGTCAGCGTAGGAATTTCGATTTCATCCCCCAGCGCAGCTTGGGCGAACGTCAACGGAACCTCACAATAGATATCGTCGCCCTCGCGGTAGAAGAAATCATGCGGTTTCACGCGGATCACGATGTACAAATCGCCGGCTGGACCGCCGCGCAACCCGCTTTCACCTTCACCGGACATCCGCAGTTGAGCTCCATCGTCAACCCCTGCCGGAATGCGGACATGAATTTTACGCTGCTTCTTTACCTTGCCGCTGCCTGCGCAGGTCGGACATTTCTCCTTGATGATTTGCCCTCTTCCGCCGCAGTTCGTACAAGTACGCCGGTTCACCATACGGCCAAACGGTGTATTTTGAACGACTTCCTGTTGCCCGGTGCCATGGCACACGGAACAGGTGACCGGTTTGGTCCCTGGTTTCGCTCCCGTTCCAAAGCAGGTATCGCAGCTTTCAGTACGCGGAATGGTGATGTCCGTTTCTTTCCCGAACACCGCTTCCTTAAATTCGATCGTCATCGTGTATTGCAAATCGTTACCGCGCTGCGGCGCATTCGGATCACGCCGGCTGCCGCCGCCGAAGAACATATCGAAGATATCCCCGAAGCCGCCAAAATCCGCGTCAGAGAAGCCGCCGCCCATCCCCTGATTCGGATCCATATGGCCATATTGGTCATAACGCGACCGTTTCGCTGGATCACTTAAGACGTCATAGGCTTCCTTGACTTCTTTGAATTTCGCTTCCGCATCCGCCGCTTTATTGACGTCCGGGTGATATTGCCGGGCCAGCTTGCGGTAAGCTTTTTTGATTTCGTCTTCAGTTGCGTTTTTACTGAGGCCCAGCACCTCGTAGTAATCGCGCTTCTCTGCCATCCTTCCACCCCCATCGGTCATCTTTTAATCACGAAGTAAATCTATTCAATAACCCTTATCAGCAAAAGGAAAGTCAAAGTGCGGTAGCAGCCCGCACTTTGACCTTCCCGGATGCCAAAGTCTATTCACCAGACTCAAACTGCTCTGTGAGCCATCTTAGCTTTATTTCTTATCTTCGTCAACCACTTCGTAGTCAGCGTCAACGACGTTATCGCGGTTTTGGCCGCCGGCAGCTTCAGCGTTGCCTTGCGCACCTGCCGCTTGCGAAGCTTGCTCATACAGCTTCACGGACAACTGCTGAACAACCTCGGTCAATTTCTCCGATGCCGCTTTGATTTGCTCCAGATTGTCGCTTTCCAGCACTTTCTTCAGCTCTTCTTTAGCGGCGTTTGCTTTCTCAACTTCAGCTGCGTCAACTTTGTCGCCCAGATCTTTCAACGTTTTGTCAACGCTGTAGATCAGTTGGTCAGCGTTGTTTTTCGCTTCAACCAGCGCTTTGCGTTTTTTATCTTCTTCCGCATGCAGCTCGGCGTCCTTCATCATCCGTTCGATTTCTTCATCGCTCAAGCCGCTGGAGGAAGTAATCGTGATTTTTTGGCTCTTACCGGTCCCTTTATCGGTTGCCGATACGTTAACAATCCCGTTCGCGTCAATGTCGAAGGTAACTTCGATTTGCGGTACCCCGCGTGGTGCAGGCGGAATATCACCCAGGATAAAGCGGCCCAACGTTTTGTTGCCGGCTGCCATTTCCCGTTCCCCTTGCAGGACGTGGATCTCAACGCTTGGCTGATTATCGGCGAAGGTCGAGAAGATTTGCGACTTGCTCGTCGGAATCGTTGTATTCCGTTCGATCATCTTCGTGAATACGCCGCCAGCCGTTTCGATCCCCAGCGAAAGCGGAGTAACGTCAAGCAGGACAACGTCTTTGACATCGCCAGTCAATACGCCGGCTTGCACCGCAGCACCAAGCGCAACGACTTCGTCCGGGTTTACGCCTTTATGCGGCTCTTTGCCCGTCAGTTTCTTGATCGCTTCTTGTACGGCAGGAATCCGCGTAGAACCACCGACAAGCACGACTTTATCGATGTCAGCCGGAGTAAGGCCAGCATCGCTCAAAGCACGGCGAGTTGGTCCAAGGGTGCGTTCAACAAGATCCGCAGTCAACTCTTCGAATTTCGCGCGGGTCAGGTTCACTTCAAGGTGTTGCGGCACGCCGTCAACTACCGTGATGAATGGCAGAGAAATCGTCGTCGTCAGCACGCCGGACAGTTCTTTTTTCGCTTTTTCCGCGGCATCTTTCAAACGTTGTACCGCTGCTTTGTCCTTGCTCAAGTCAATGCCTTGATCTTTCTTGAACTCGGCAACGAGGTAGTCGATGATCTTCTGGTCGAAGTCGTCGCCGCCCAGATGGTTGTCCCCGCTGGTCGCTTTAACTTCGAAGAAGCCGTCGCCCAGCTCGAGGATCGATACGTCAAAGGTACCGCCGCCAAGGTCATATACGAGAATCGTTTGATCTTCAGCTTTATCCAGACCGTAAGCCAGTGCAGCTGCCGTTGGTTCGTTCACGATCCGCAATACTTCCAAACCGGCGATTTTCCCGGCATCCTTCGTCGCTTGACGCTGACTATCGTTAAAATATGCCGGAACCGTGATAACCGCTTGGGTGACCGGTTGTCCCAAATACGCTTCGGCGTCAGCTTTCAGCTTCTGCAAAATGATCGCAGAAATTTCTTGCGGCGTATATTCTTTGCCGTCGATGACTTCTTTATGGTTCGTCCCCATATGACGTTTGATCGAAATGATCGTCCGATCCGGATTGGTGATCGCTTGGCGTTTCGCCGTTTCGCCGACGATCCGTTCGCCGTCTTTCTTAAAACCTACGACGGAAGGGGTTGTGCGCGCACCTTCCGGGTTAGGAATGACGACCGCTTCGCCGCCCTCCATCACCGCAACGCAGGAGTTCGTTGTACCAAGGTCAATACCGATTACTTTGCTCATTACGTTATGTCCTCCTTAATAGGTTGAATCGTCTTTTGGATTCGTTGTTAGCTGCTATATTAGCCGCTGACTTTGACCATCGCCGGGCGCAGCACCTTATCTTTCAGCATATAGCCTTTCTGCACAACTTCCACGACGATGCCCTCTTCATGCTCCTCGGATTCCACCTGCATAATCGCCTGATGGAATTCAGGATTAAACGGCTGGCCCTCCGCTTCCATCGGAGTGAGGCCTTCCGCCTTCAAGACGCCTTCCAGTTGGCGGAAGATCATTTCCACCCCTTTGACATATGAGGCGGCGTCCGAGATGTCTCCGGTTGTGTTAAGCGCCCGTTCAAAGTTGTCAATCACCGGAAGCAGCTCGGTAATCAGCTTGGCGGATGCGTATTTGCCCAGTTCTTCCTTTTCCTTCACCGTACGGCGCCGGAAATTATCGAAATCCGCCTGAGCACGCAGCAAGCGCTGCTGAAATTCCTCGTTCTCCGCACGCAGCTTCTCCAGCTCCGCAGTCACATCTGCGTTATTCGCTTCGTTGACAGCCTCAGCTGCACCCTCTCCACCGGCAGCGTCCTGAGTATCCTGCGGCTCTTGAGCCGCTACTTCATCCTGCCTCTCTTCGGATTCCGGGGTGTTTTGCAAGTCCTCTTTCACGTTATCGTTCATATTCGTTTCTTCCTCTACAGTGTGATTGTTGTCCTGAATCGGCTGTGATTCCTTCAAGATGCTCACCTCCTTAACATGCAGCTAGACCCGCAGATCATGCATGTTATTGCATCCGGCTCAGAAAATTGCTTAGGTCCTTCGACAAAATTTCCAAAATCCGGATCACTCGGGCATATTCCATCCGTGTAGGTCCCAAAATGCCGATCGTACCAACCGCTTCGCCTTCGACTTGATAGGTTGCCGTGATGAGGCTGCAGTTGGCAAAGGCTTCATGCCCGTTTTCGGTGCCGATTCGCACTTGAATGCCAGACCCGGATGCGGAAGAGATCATTTTCGTCAAGGTTGGGGTCTCTTCCAGTACATCCAGAATCCCTTTGACCTTCTCGACATCGCGGAATTCCGGCTGTGTCAGCATGTTCGTCGCCCCGCTCAGGAAGAGGCGTTGCCCCTCTGTGCCCGGGTCAAGCGCTTGATCCAGCACCTTCATCAGATCTTCAAAATGCTCAATATGCCGTTGCATCTCTTGAGCAATCTCGTTATACAAGGCAGTCTTGAGCTTATAGATCGGCACCCCAGCAAGTTTGCGGTTCAACAGGTTGACCACCCGCTCCATTTCGGATACGGATACGTCCGGCGGAATCGCGACGGTCTTGTTCTCCACTTGTCCTGTATTCGTCACGACGATCGCCACCGCCTTCGTTTCGTTTAACGGCAATAGCTGGAAGTGACGCAAAGACGTATGAAAAACTTCCGGCCCCAGCAGGATGGAAGTGTAATTGGTCATTTGGGATAGAATGGTCCCAGCATGTTGAATCACTTGTTCAGTTTCGTTTAGCTTTTCTGCGAAGAATGCTTTTAACGTCGTTACTTCTTCATTCGATAGTAAGTTCAACGGCGTCAGGTGATCCACATAGTAGCGGTAGCCTTTATGAGAAGGAATCCGCCCCGCCGACGTATGCGGCTGCTCCAAAAAACCGAGCTCTTCCAAGTCGGCCATTTCGTTCCGGATCGTTGCCGGACTGTACCCGACATCGCCCCGTTTCGAAATGCTTCGGGATCCCACAGGCTCCGCCGAGCGAATATAGTCATCAACAATAGCGGTCAATATCATTCTTTGGCGTTCCGTCAACATGGCAATCCCTCCCGGATAAACTCGATTTTTCCGAATCGTTAGCACTCAATGTCATAGAGTGCTAATCACTAATACAAAAATACCAAACCGACCTGACGATTGTCAAGTCAGTCCAGTATCTTGAGAACGGCGATTTCATCGCAGCAATGCTGCTTTGCACAATTGACGCAGTCGGTCCATACTTTCTCCGGAAAGATCTCTTTATTCACGACTGTAAAGCCATTTTTAATAAAAAAGGAAACCTCATAGGTGAGCGCCATCACTTTGGGGATCGCTTGTCTCCGGGCCTCTTCCACCAGTTGCTCGACCAGCATGGAACCAAGCCCCTTCCCCTTGTGGCCTTCGGCGATCCCAAGGGAACGGATTTCAACCAGTTCCTCCCCCAGCTTGCACAGCGAACCGCAGCCGACGACCTCGCCATCCACTTCCGCCACGACGAAATCCTGGATCTGACGCTCCAACACCGCCCGTGAACGCGGCAGCATAATGCCTCGCCGGGCATACCCTTCAATGATGTTATATAATGGCTCGACATCCGCTAAATTCGCCTGTCTGCACACGGCTACCGCTGGCATGCTGATTCCCCCTCGATCACAAATAATATGAATAAATATACATTATACGGTATAAAACTTCAAGAGAAATGTTTCATGGCCATGTCATTTTTCCAAGTATATTCAGCGACATGTAAAAAAGCAGCTTTGCTACTTCATTAAAGAAGCGCAAGCTGCTTGTTGGATAAGTCACTAATCCGTTAAGACGCCGATAAATTCGGCAAACACTTCGTTTCCGAACAACACGCCTTGCTTGCTGAGCCGATAGCCTTCACCGTCGCTATGAGGCTCCAACAGGCCGGCGCTTAACATCTTCGTAAGCTGCCGGGCAAATACATCGTCCAGCTCTTCGCCAAATTGTCTCCGGAAATCCGCCTTACGGATGCCGTCCAGCATCCGAAGTCCAACCATAACGAAGTCCTCCATCGCCTCTTCCCGGGACACGCCAAATTGCTCCAAGCGAGGCAATCCTGTCTTCGCCGCTTCCACATAAGGGTTCACGCCCTTAATGTTCACGTGACGCGTGCGGCCGACATACCCGTGGGCGCCGGCGCCCAAACCGTAATAATCCTCGTTCTTCCAGTACGTGATGTTGTGCCGGCTGGCGAAGCCGGGTTTGGCAAAATTGCTGATCTCGTATTGCTTGTAACCGGCTTGTTCCATTCGCTCCATTAACAGCAGGTACATGTTCAGTTCCTCCTCTTCGCTTGGAAGCGGGAGCTGATTTTTGTGGTACAACGTATGGAACAACGTGTTCTCCTCAACCTTCAGGCTGTAAATCGAATAATGCGGCAGCCCAAGCTCCAATGCCCGTGAGACGCTGTAGTCCAGCATCTCAACCGTTTGGTTGGGCAGACCAAACATCAAATCGATGGACAGATTATCTAGCCCAACAGCTCTAGCATTCTCCAAGCTCCGGTAGACATCATCGGTGTTATGGATCCGGCCAATGCCGCTCAGAAGCTCATTCTGGAATGCCTGCACGCCAAAGCTGACCCGGTTGACGCCGCCGTCTTTCATGACGGTCAACTTGTCGCGGTCCGTCGTGCCCGGGTTCGCTTCCATCGTAAATTCGATATCGCTGGCCCAATACGGGAAATGACGTCTGACTGATGCCAGGAAAAACTCCATCTCCTGCGGAGTCAGCACGGTAGGCGTCCCGCCGCCCACAAATATGCTGCGGATTTCGCCCGGCGGAGTTTGCTGGACCGTCAGCTCCATCTCCCGATCCAAGGCGCGCAGATAGTCCATCACCGGCTGATCTTTTAATACGTAGGAGTTGAAATCACAATAGAAGCACTTGTTGGTGCAAAACGGGATATGAATATATACCGCATGCGGTGCGCCGGATGGTCCGGATGATGTCACGCCGCTTGCCGCAGGGTTTTGGATCGGCATTCCCTGCCCCGGATGCTTCATCGTTTGGTCCATGGTCATGCCCTCCTCCAAGTTTCTCTTAAATAATAGTAGAAAGGAAAGCCTGACGGCTTTCCTTCGTCAACCAACCTGCTTCTTAATTGTCGTCGATCTTCAGCACCGCCATGAACGCTTCCTGCGGCACCTCGACGCTGCCGACCTGCTTCATCCGCTTCTTGCCTTCCTTTTGCTTCTCCAGCAATTTCCGCTTCCGCGAGATGTCGCCGCCGTAACACTTGGCAAGGACGTTCTTGCGCATCGCCTTTACGGTTTCACGGGCGATGACCTTCGTTCCGATCGAAGCCTGAATCGGTACCTCGAACATTTGGCGCGGAATCAGCTCGCGCAACTTCTCGCAGATGATCCGACCGCGGTGATATGCGCGATCGCGGTGCACGATAAAGGACAAGGCGTCCACCTGCTCGCCGTTCAGCAGGATATCCATCTTCACGAGATTGGATCTGCGGTAGCCGGACAGCTCGTAATCAAACGAAGCATAGCCTTTGGTGCTCGATTTTAACTGATCAAAGAAGTCGTATACAATCTCCGACAACGGAACCTGGTACGTAATCGTCACGCGCGTCGTGTCGAGGTATTCCATATTGACGAACTCGCCGCGTTTGCTTTGGCACAGCTCCATCACGGTTCCGACATAATCGTTGGGCACAATGATCGACGCTTTGACGTAAGGCTCCTCGACATAGTCGATTTTGCCGACCTCCGGATAGTTCGACGGGTTGTCGATGGAAATCGTCTCGCCGTTCGTCAGCGTTACTTTGTAGATAACGCTTGGTGCTGTCGTAATCAGCGGAATGTTAAATTCCCGTTCAATCCGCTCCTGGATCACGTCCATGTGCAGCAGTCCCAAGAAACCGCAGCGGAAGCCGAAGCCCAGCGCGCTTGAAGTTTCAGGTTCGAAGCTCAGCGAAGCGTCGTTCAGCTGCAGCTTCTCCAGCGCTTCACGCAGGTCGTTGTAATCCGACGTTTCGATCGGGTACAAGCCGCAGTACACCATCGGGTTGATCTTCCGGTAACCCGGCAGCGGCTCTGGTGTCGGATTCTTCGCGTCCGTCACCGTATCCCCGACACGGGTATCGCCAACCGTCTTGATCCCGGCGACGATAAAGCCAACATCGCCGACGTTAAGCTCGTCCACAATCGTCATCCGCGGTTTGAACGCGCCGACTTCGATGACCTCAAAGGTTTTGTCCGTCGCCATCATTTTGATTTTCGAACCGGCTTTGATCTTGCCGTCAATGACGCGCACATAAACGATAACGCCTTTGTAAGGGTCATAGTGGGAGTCGAAGATCAGCGCCTTCAGCGGTTTATCCGGATCTCCCGTCGGTGCCGGCACCTTCTGAACGACCTGTTCCAAAATCTCCTTAATCCCGATTCCGGCCTTGGCGGAAGCATGCACCGCTTCGCTGGCATCCAGGCCGATGACATCTTCAATCTCCTGCTTTACCCGGTCAGGATCTGCGCTCGGCAAGTCGATTTTGTTGATGACCGGCAAAATCTCCAGGTTGTTATCCAGCGCCAGATAAACGTTGGCCAACGTCTGCGCCTCAATCCCCTGGGCTGCGTCCACGACCAGCAATGCGCCTTCGCAAGCCGCCAAGCTGCGGGAAACCTCATAGGTGAAGTCGACGTGCCCTGGAGTATCGATGAGGTTCAGCACATACTCCTCGCCGTCGTCAGCACGGTAGTTCAGGCGGACCGCCTGAAGCTTGATCGTAATTCCGCGCTCCCGTTCCAAGTCCATCTGATCAAGAACCTGATCCTGCATTTCCCGGGAGGTCAGCGCCCCGGTATACTCCAGAATCCGGTCGGCCAAAGTCGATTTGCCATGGTCTATATGTGCAATAATACAGAAATTGCGAATTTTCGCTTGTCTAGCCCTAATATCTGTCATCCTTACCCCCACCACAAATCATCGAAGTAATGCAATCAATTTATTATAGCAGTTGAAGGGGCAAGCAGCAATCACGGCCAGCGATTTTCCGTTTACAGCTTCAACCTCTCCAGAAGAACCCGGTCGCCTCCGTCCCGCTACATTCTACCGATTTCTGCGTCATCGCCAACTTCCTCATGCGTCGCCTTGACATAATCCACGATTTCCTGAACCGTCGTATAGGCGATCCCAACATAGGTATCTGCAGCGCCGTAGTAAATGGCGATACGGCCTGTGGCAGCATCGGTCAAAGCGGCGCAAGGGAACACGACGTTCGGGACGAAGCCGCGCTCCTCATACCATTCCTCCGGCGTTAATACATACGTGCTGGAGCGATATTTCACGCGGGACGGTTCCTCTCGGTCAAGAATGACCGCACCCATGCTGTAAACAAGGCCATTGCACGTCCCGGTGACGCCATGGTAGAACATCAGCCAACCCTCGGTCGTTTCGATTGGAGCGGGACCGCCGCCGATTTTCACCGACTGCCACCAGCCTTGCCCGCCCTTGGTCATCACATGGCGATGTTTGCCCCAATAGACGAAATCCGGGCTTTCGCTAAGGAAGATGTCGCCAAACGGAGTATGCCCGCTGTCGCTGGGACGGGACAACATCACGAAGTTGCCTCCGATTTTCTTCGGGAACAACACGCCGTTGCGGTTAAATGGTAAGAACGGATTCTCCAAACGGACAAACGTCTTAAAGTCTTGGGTTTTGGCCACCCCAATCGAAGCGCCGTAGAAGTCCGTGCACCAAATAATATAGTAGGTATCCTCCACCTTCACCAACCGGGGATCATAGGCATATTGAGGTTGGAACGGCTTCCCTTCCTCATCCACAAAAGGAATACGCTCCTCGTCGATCTTCCATTCATAGCCGTCTTCGCTCCAGCCTGTATGCAGGTGAGGACGGCCGTTAATCGTTTCGGCGCGAAACACGCCAACAAAGCGGCCATCGTAAGGAACAACTGCGCTGTTGAAGATGCGCGCGATGCCTTTGGCCGGATTCCTCTTCACGACCGGATTGTCATTATGTCTCCATACGGGTCCTGCCGCATGCTCCGGTTTGTCTTGCCAAGGAATGTTCGGCAGGTTCTCTCCAATGATTTTCACTGTGCTCATGAGGTTACCCCTTCCAAATCAACTCAAATAAGTGCGTTTATTTAACGGAGCCTTGGGCAAATCCGTTATAGATGTATTTCTGCAGCGCCACAAAAGCAATCAGGATCGGCACAATCGTTATCATGATCCCGGCGCAGATCACTTCCCATTGCGAACCGTAAGGGCCTTTAAACTTAAACAGCGCGGTCGAGATCACCTGCAGGTCCTCGCTTGGCATATACAGGAACGGCGTGTAGAAATCGTTATAGATATTCACGCCTTTGACGATAATGACCGTCACGATGGCTGGGGCGAGCAGCGGCAAAATAATGCGCCAGTAAATCGTGAAATAGGACGCGCCGTCCAGCATCGCGGATTCGTCCAGCGATTCGGAAATCGAATCGAGGAATTGCATGAAAATATACACGGCGATAATGTCAGTGCCTAAGTAAAGCAAAATCGGAGCAAATCGTGTATCCACCAAGTGGAAGAAGTTGATGATTCGGAATGTCGCCACCTGGGTCGTCACGCTTGGGATCAAGGTCGCCAGCAAGAAGGCCCCCATCAACAGCTTGTTGCCGCGAAATTTGAAGCGGTTTAGGACATAAGCGATCATGGAGCCGATCAAGGTCGCGCCAAGAATTGAGATGACTACGATAATGACGGTGTTGCCGAAGCCAA
Source organism: Paenibacillus phoenicis (assembly GCF_034718895.1). Lineage (NCBI taxonomy): Bacteria > Bacillati > Bacillota > Bacilli > Caryophanales > Paenibacillaceae > Paenibacillus > Paenibacillus phoenicis. The sequence continues at coordinate 2,114,113 of NZ_JAYERP010000001.1, forward strand.
GCAGCATTTTTCCATTAATAAAAGCCTTGGAGTAGTTGGCGAAATTCAGCCAGTTCTCCGGCGGCGTCAAGGGGCTGGTCGAACCGTATTCCTTGTTCGTTTTAAAGGAAGCGAACAGCACCACCACGATCGGAACGAGCGCGGCGAAAGCGCCCAGCAGCAAGCTGACATATTTAATGAAGGCCGCGGCTACGTATTTCAGTCTATACATGGCTTACTTCTCCTCCTTGATCAACAAGCGCTGCAGCAAGGTGACAATGATCACGATAAACAGCAGGACAACCGCCATGGCGGAGGCAAGGCCAAGCTTGTTATATTTAAACGCGGTGGTCACCGTTTGGATGACAAACGTATTACTTCCGTTGGAGCCGCCGGTCATAATGTACGGAATATCGAAGGCGCTGATTGCACCGCTGATGGCGAGGATCAGGTTGAGCTGCACAATTTTCATGATGCTGGGAATGATGATATGGCGGAACTGATGCCAACGGTTGGCCCCGTCGATCTCGGCCGCTTCGTAAATATCGGAACCAATCGACGAAATCGCGCCCAGGAAAATGATGAAGTTAAAGCCCATGTATCTCCACACGGATGCGCCCGCCAGCGAAATATTAATGATGTTCGGGTTCTTCAACCATCCCTGCGTGTAAGCGCCAAGCCCCACCGATTGCATCAAGGTATCCAGCGTACCGTCCGGACGGAAGAAGAACAGGAAGATAAACCCGATCGCTACCCCGTTTAAGAGGTAAGGAAAGAACAGGACGCCTTTAAAGAAGTTTTTGAATCGCACCTTAAAGCTAAGTATCGTTGCAAAATAAAGAGCAATTGCCATTTGAACAAAGGTCGCGCAAAAATAATACAAGCTGACCTTAAAGACGGTGAAATATTTGGAGTCGGTAAAGATCGTCTTGTAGTTCTCAAACCCTACGTAATCATAATGCTTGCTGTAGCCGTTCCAGTTGGTGAAGCTGTATTTGAACATATTAAAAACCGGCAAGTAGGCGAAAGTGAACAACAAGGCGACCGGGATCAGCGAGAAGGCGAAAATGATCACTTTCCGCTGGGTTTTGTAGCTTAAATTTTTGAACACCACTCACACCTCCAAAAATCCTGCAAAATGCCTATCTCTGTCTCTCCTTGGCTAAAATCACAAGGGAAACGCGCATCCGGCACGTTCCCCCTGCAACTTTGTCCTCCCCTGTGACCGGTGTTATTTCACGAATTTGGCGCGGGATTTCACCCAAGCGTCGTTGAGATCCTTCATGATGTCGTCATAGGATTCGTTCAGGTTACCGATCGCGGCTTCCATGATCCGTTTCTTGAATTCCGGCTGCCACAAGCCGATTTCCGCGTCTTTGTCGATTTTGTCCACCAGGCCCTCTTGCCCCGGTTTTGCAGGAGTCTGCAGTTCGAACTTCACGTCAGTTCCTTCGAATTGCTTCAGCGATTCCGGAAGAGGAGCGCCGACCACCGGGCTCATGCCGCCGGCTTGTTCCGTGGGATATCCGGATTTGTTGATGAACCAGTCCACCCAAGCTCTTGCCGCCTCTTTGTGCTTGCTGTGCTTGCTGATGCCCAGCGTATAGTCGTCTGCAAGCGGCATAATGATTTCCTTAGCATTCGTTGGGAAAGGCATGTAAGCGATGTCATCCGGATTCTCAGCTAAGCCTTGAACCTGCCCGATCGCCCAGGAGCCCAGCACCATCGCACCGATTTTGCCATTGGCCATGTCGGCTTTGGAAGCTTCCCAGTTCGTCGTTGTCGGGTCATCTTCAATCAAACCTTGTTTGGCGGTGTCGTACATCACCTTGTACAGTTCATAGTGCGGCTGTCCAGGAACGAAGTTGTCATCGGTGTTCGGCTGGATCACATTGACATAGTCGACGTCGCCGGCAACGGTAGTTAATACAGCTTCCCATTGCGTCAAAGGCCAGCTGTCTGCATAGTTGCTGTACAGAGGAATCGCGTCGCCTTTTTCTTTGATTTTGTGCAAAGCGGCCAAAAACTCGTCCGGTGTTCTCGGCGTCGTCGTTACGCCGGCGTCGTTAAATACTTTCTTGTTGTAGAGGATCCCGGAAAAGTTAACAGCGATCGGAATCCCGTAAACTTTGCCATCAACGGTTCTTTCCTCCAGGCCGATATACTGCTTGCTCATCTCTTCCAACGTACCCAGCGGTTCAAAAAACTCCGGCGTATCCGCCAGCGGAATGCTGGTTGGCAGCAACAGAACATCACCGTAATCGTCAGAGTTCATCCGCACTGTGATTTGTCCTTCATAATCGGAAAGCGCTTGGAAGTTTACTTTCACGTTCGGGTATTCCTTATTAAATTCGGCGGCATAATCCTTGAATACGGTGTCGACGATGTCTGTTCGTTGCGTAATGACGGTAATCTCTCCCGAGATGTCCCTTCCCGCCGTCTGTTCCGTGCCGGAGTTCGCGGTTCCGGCATTTCCGGCTGCATTGTTCTGTGCCGCGTTATTACGGTTGTTCCCTCCACAGCCAGCCAACAGAGTCAAAACAAGCATCAAGGCCAGCAAACCGATGAAAGCTTTGTTCTTTTTCACATCCGTTTCCCCTTTCAATTTATAAATTAAGTTATCGATAAACTAACTAAGATTCTATAATGTATACGCTTACTAGTCAATGGATAAATCCATTTATTTTCGGTTAATAAAGTAATATATTAAGTTATCACTTATGAATGATAAGTTTAATTTTTAGCTCATCTTCCTATTTACCAACAGAATCGGTATACTGGATTTTAGATCGATTGGCTCTGGATGATAGATTGAACGGGATGGTGAATATAAGTTCATGAAACGCAACATAACGATGAAAGATATCGCCGACAAGCTGGGCGTCAGCAGCGTTACGGTATCCAAAGCGCTGAATGACAAGGAAGGCGTCAGCGACAGCCTGAAGCTGAAGATCAAGAAGGTGGCCAGTGAGATGGGCTACCGCTTTAACTCGGCGGCCAAATCGATCAAGGACGGGCTTTCTTATAATATTGGCGTGATGATTCCGCAGCGTTTTACGGGTCTTAGAGAGTCCTTCTATTTGCAGGTTTATCAGCAGATCGCCATTCAGTTGGACCACTATGGCTATTTCGGAATCTTAAATATCTTAAGCAGCGAAGATGAGGAACAGCTCAATTTCCCGCGGGTATACAGTGAAAATAAGGTGGATGGCATCATCATTTTGGGGCAGGTCAGCAAGAAGTACATCGAAACGGTGCAAAATATGGAGCTGCCGAAGCTGTTTCTCGACTTTTATGACGAGCATGCCGCGATCGATTCAATCGTTACCGATAACTTTTACGGCGCTTACGAGATCACGAACTATCTGATCCGATGCGGCCACCGCGAGATCGCTTATGTTGGCAACGTCTATTCCACCAGCAGTATCCAAGACCGCTTCCTGGGTTACTACAAATCGCTGCTGGAGCACGGGTTGAAGTTTAACGAGCGTTATCTGATCAATGACCGTGATGAACACGGTACCTATATCGATATCGAGCTTCCGGAGCAAATGCCTACCGCGTTCGTCTGCAACTGCGACCAAGTCGCCTATCTTTTGGGCGAGCGCCTCACCAGCATGGGTTACCGTATCCCGGATGACTGTTCGATTGTCGGGTTCGACAACGACGTATACGCCACGCTGGCAAATCCGCCGCTAACTACGGTTGAGGTGGATATTGAGCAGATGGCCCGATCCGCCGTCAAGGCGATTATGGATAAAGTGTCCAACCCCCATCGCCGCATCGGCCGCATGCTGGTGCAAGGCAAGATCATCTACCGGGATTCCGTTAAGAACCTTAATACCGAACCCGCCGAGTAATCGGCGGTTTTTTGCTTCTTTAGGACAACTTCACGCTAACAAATTCAAAATAAAAAAGGTTGAATCCACCGTTTAGCCGTTATATAGTTATGTCATAATTAGTATTTTGTTATCTTAATTTATATAACAAATAATAACAAATTTTAAATTTTCGAGATCGTGGGGTGAAATGCAAGTATGCAATCGCTCGAACCTTATATTGCCGGAATGACTTGGGGGTTTATGGGCGTCAGGGGGACCTGGGGCAACGAGACCGCAGCTCATTCCATGGAAATGATGGCGAAGGTGACCCGCAGTAACTGGACGGCCATTGCTTTTGCCGCACTGCAAGCAACAGCCTTCTCCACGGATATCCCCTTCTGGGAGGCGCCGACGGTGACCGACGAGGAAGTCCGATGGGCCATTCGTAAGGCGCATTCGCTGGGGTTGAAGGTATGTCTGAAGCCGATCGTGAACTGCGCGGACGGAACTTGGCGAGCGCACATTAATTTTTTTGATCGAGACGTCCCTTGTGAACCAAAATGGTCTGACTGGTTTGCCTCGTATCGCGCATATCTCCTTCATTTCGCGCAAATCGCCGAGGAAACCGGGTGCGAGATGTTCTGTATCGGCTGCGAAATGGTGCAAACCGACCGGCGGGAAGCGGAATGGCGCGCTTTGATCGCCGACATTCGCCAGGTTTACCACGGACCGCTGACGTATAACTGCGACAAATATCAAGAGGACAATGTGATGTGGTGGGATGCCCTGGATGTGATCAGTTCCAGCGGCTACTACCCGATCGGAGATTGGGATCGTCAGCTGGATCGAATTGAAAGCGTTGTCCGGAGATACGGTAAGCCGTTTTTGTTTATGGAAGCCGGCTGCCCGAGCCGCACCGGGTCGGCGAACGTCCCAAATGACTGGACGCTGCAGGGTGCAGTGAATGAGGCAGAACAGGCGGAATATTACCGCACGATGCTGGAGAAATGCGGAGAACGCGATTGGGTCCGCGGCTTGATGCTGTGGGATTGGCCGGCGCGGCTGTACGATCGGAGCCAGGCTGCAACAAATGATGGTTACTGCATTTATGGCAAGGAAGCGGAGACGGTCGTAGCTGAAGCTTATGCCGCCAAGCTGAACGCGATCGAGCGATAAGGAGGTTTTTTACGTGGAAACCCATGATTGGAAGGTACAGCTGCAGCAGGAGCTGCAAGGCAACATTCTCCCGTTTTGGATCGAACATACAATCGATTGGCAGCATGGCGGCTTTGTCGGATACATCGATGAGCAGCTCAACAAGCACCCCGAGGCCGATAAAGGGCTGGTGCTGCACGCCCGCATTCTATGGACCTTCGCTTCGGCCTATCGTCGATTTCCCGATCCCAAATACCTGGAAATCGCCGAGCGGGCTTATGATTACCTGAAGACGCATTTTGTGGACCCTCAGTACGGCGGTTTCTATTGGATGGTGGATGTCCAAGGACGGCCGGTTCAAGACAAAAAGCAGGTCTACGGGCAAGCGTTTGTCATTTACGCTTTGACTGAATATTATCGCGCAACCTCCAGCGAAGAGGCATTGGAGCAAGCGGTCAACCTCTACCGCCTGCTGGAGCAGCACAGCTATGATCCGGTTCATAAAGGCTATGTTGAGGCTCAGTCCCGCGACTGGAAACCCACCGGGGATTTAAGTCTCAGCAACAAGGATCTAAACGAAAAGAAATCGATGAATACGCACCTGCACGTGCTGGAGGCGTACACCAATTTGTACCGGGTATGGAAATCCTCTGAGCTGCGGGGCAGCTTGTCCGAGCTGATCGAAGTGACGCTAGAGCAAATCATCGATCCGAAAACTGCCCACTTCCTGCTGTTCTTCGATGACGGCTGGCAGGTCAGAGGACATCATGTCTCGTATGGCCATGATATCGAGGGCAGCTGGCTGCTCGTCGAGGCAGCCGAGGTGCTGGGTGAGCCCGCTCTGCTGCAGCGCGTGAAGGAAACCGCCTTAAAGATGGCCGAGGCTGTGTATGCGGAAGGCGTTGACCGGGACGGCGGGATATGGAACGAAGCCGATCCAAACGGCCTGACTGACAATAACAAAGACTGGTGGCCGCAGGCGGAAGCGATGGTTGGTTTCTACAATGCGTACCAACTGACCGGAGACCCCAAGTACCGGGCGGCTGCAGCAAATTCCTGGAGCTTTATTCAAACGTATCTGGTGGATCGTAAACACGGCGAATGGTTCTGGGGCGTGGATCGAGGCGGCGCACCGTTGCCGGGCGAACCAAAGGTCAGCCCTTGGAAATGCCCTTATCATAACAGCCGCGCGTGTCTGGAAATGCTGGAGCGTCTGGAACGCGAGAAGTAATTTGATGGATCGGAGGAATTGAGAATGAGCCTATTTGACGAAAGAAAACAGCAGCTGACCGAACGTTACGAACAGCTGATTGCGCGCCGCAACGAGAAAATGCCCTATGGCAACGGGGTGTACGACCGCTACCGCTATCCGGTCTTGACGGCGGAGCATGCGCCGCTCATTTGGAGATACGATTTCAATCCGGCGACGAATCCGTATTTCTCTGAACGCCTTGGCGTCAACGGCGTGTTTAATCCAGGAGCCATCGAGTTGAATGGAAAATTTTATCTGATCGCCCGCGTTGAAGGCGTAGACCGCAAATCGTTCTTCGCTGTAGCCGAGAGCGATAACGGCATCGACGGCTTCCGTTTCTGGGATAAGCCGGTGGTTATGCCCGAAACCGAAGATCCGGACGTCAACGTCTACGACATGCGGGTCGTGCGGCATGAAGACGGCTGGATTTACGGGCTGTTCTGTACGGAGCGGAAAGACCCCCATGCGCCGCGGGGAGATCTGTCGAGCGCCGTAGCCCAGTGCGGCATCGCCCGCACGAAGGATCTCGTCACTTGGGAGCGGTTAGCCGACCTGAAAACGAAATCTCCGCAGCAGCGCAATGTGGTGCTGCACCCCGAGTTCGTAGACGGGAAATACGCGTTCTACACCCGTCCGCAGGACGGCTTCATCGACGCCGGCTCCGGCGGCGGCATCGGCTGGGGGTTGTCTGATTCGATCGAGCAGGCGGTCATCGACGAGGAAATCATCGTTGACGACCGCAAGTACCATACGATCAAAGAGGTCAAGAACGGCCAAGGTCCCGCCCCGATCAAAACGGATAAAGGTTGGCTGCACATCGCCCATGGCGTGCGGGGAACGGCGGCCGGGCTCCGCTACGTGCTGTACGCCTTCCTCTCCGACTTGCAGGAGCCGCAGCGGGTGACGCATCGGCCGGGCGGCCATCTGATCGCACCGGAAGGCGAGGAGCGTGTCGGCGATGTGTCCAACGTCGTGTTCTGTAACGGCGTCATCGCCCGCGACAACGGCGACGTCTTCATCTATTACGCTTCCTCTGATACGCGCATCCACGTCGCCACAACGACGGTCGACCGGCTGCTGGACTACGTGCTGAACACGCCGGAGGATCCGCTGCGCTCCTATGCCTGCGTACAGCAACGAATCGATTTGATCGAGCGGAATATCCAATTTCTGAACAAGTAAAACAAGCGAGCTGCTAGGAGTTCATCTCTTGGCAGCTCGTTTGTTTGAGTTGACTTCTTTACTCGGCCTTTCGATGCGGCTCGGCGGTGGAATCCCGGTATACCGTCTCGACGGAGATCATGATTTTCTCCCGCGGCGCGTCCGGTTGGGCCAGTCGTTCCAGCAGCTTCCTCACCGCCCGCTGGCCAAGGTTCTCCTTCGGCACGTTAATGGTGGTAATGGCCGGAGTGTACCGGGCCGCATCGTCGATATTGTCAAACCCGCTGACCGTGATATCCCCGGGCACGTGAAGGCCAATCTCACTCAGGACGGAGCAGGCATGCATCGCGATGGAGTCGTTCGCACACACAAGCGCGGTCGGGAGCGTCCCTTCCGCTTTCTGCCCCTCCAGCCATCCGCGCAGCACGTCGCCGTAAGCCCCGGTGTCGACACCTTCCAGCTCCAGCATCGGATCCTCCAGGGACTGCGGTGTCAAGCCGTTCTCCTCCAAGGCGCTGCGGAAACCAATCCAGCGGTCCCGAAAGCTGCGGGAAAACGTTAAATTGCCTAAGAAATGCAGCTTCCGATGCCCCAGGCCGATCAGGTGATTGGTCAAACGGGCCATCCCATCAACGTTGTTAGCGAAGACCGTGTCGCTTGGAATCAGCGGGTCCTCATGATCGACCAGCACGATCGGCAGCCCGATCCGGTGTACCTCCAGCAGGAATGGGGTGGCGATCTGCCCCACCCCGATCATCCCCAGAATCCCGTCAGGATTCAGGATGCTCATGAAGTTGTCACCGCGAGGTTCGGATACGATAATCATCCCCAGCTCCTGCGCCTCCAGCTCCCGGGAGATGCCTTCCAGCAGTCTACCCCAATACAGCGATTCCTTGTTCTGAAACCGGATATTTGGCATCAGCACCAGCACTGACTGCTTGCCGGCCGGTGCCGGCAGCGCGGTTCCCGTAGGGATGACGTTCTTCACATAACCGTTCTTCTGATTAAAATACCCAAGCTGGGAGGCAGCTTGAATGACCCGCTCCCGGGTCTGCTCGCTGACCCCTCCCTTGCCGGACAAAGCTTTGGATACAACGAATTTCGAGACGCCTAGATGGTCGGCGATTTGCTGCATCGTAATTTTTTTCAAGGACTCTAACCTCCGAAATAACGTATAACGAACGGGTTCATAACAATATAACAACAGTATAACAAACTCGCCATTCGTTATAAATCGTTATTTCATTCGCCTGGACCAAACCAGGAGGCAACCCAATGAATGCTCTTCTGCGACGCCTGCTGCAATAGGTGAGCCGCTTTGTCGGCAAATCGGTCGATGGCCGGCGGCGAGGGCGGCGGCATCAGCAGGTCAGCTGGCGTCTGCAGCGCCTGACCGCCCCCCGTCGTGTTTGGCACATCGGTCCCGGATGGGGAGGTTCCGTAGCCGGGAACCTGGGTATAACCGCCTGTCGTTCCTTGCGGCGCGGCATTGCCTTGACCGGTTGTCCAAATGGGGGGGGATCCGGCGGTCCAACCGTTGTTGTTCTGCTGCAATTGCTGCTGTAATTGCTGTTGCGATTGTTGCGGCTGCTGCGATTGCGGATAGGGATAGATCATGGATTGTCCGTTCATGCCTGCAGTCGTCCCTCCGGTTTGAAATCCGGGGCCGAGGATCGAGCTGGTTCCGCTTTCGGCAAGCTGCATCCCCAGCGTCACCCCAGTCGCCAGCAATAAACCGTATACCAATGTTTTTCGCAGCATTTTAGCCATGTCCATCCCCCATTCAAATCAAGATTTCTTGTTTGTGCTGTTCGTTCCTTTGTTCACGCTGTCCGAAGACTTATTGGAACTGCCCGCGCCTTTGTTCGTGGTGCCAGCGGACTTGTCCGTGCTCTTTGCGCTGCCGCTAGCGATGCCGTTCGTACTGCTCTTCGACAGCTTGCCTGCTTTCTCCGCGTCCTGACTTTCCCAATACAGATCGGCCAAAATTCCGGCCAGCACCTTGGCGGTACGCTCCAGCTCTTCCTGGCTGTTGTCGATGCCGCCGATTTCGATCAGCACGCTGTTCGGCGACAGCGACTGGTTATATTCCCCGTTGCCTTGGGAAGACGTCTTCCCCCAGATGCCTCTGGAAATCCCGGGATACGACTTCTCCAACCGTTCATGGATGGAGCTGGCGAATTTCTCATTCTCGCGCCAATTCTTGTTCCCGTGTCCGATAATGAAGTATACCTGGGCATAATTCACACCGTTGATGGTTGTTGTCGTTTTGTCGTGGCGCTGCGAGTCGCGGTGAATATCGATAAAATATTGCAGCTGACCGTTTTCAGCCATCGCTTGTTTGACAGTCTCTCGTGAATATTTATATGAGTAGTTGTAGTTGTAATTGCTCACCTTGGCCGCATAATTTTCGTACGTGTGTAAGGTTGCGACCCCTCTGCGTTCCAGCTCTTTCGCCAAGGCCTCTCCAACTAAGCCTACGTTCTTCTTATCCTCCGCCGAGCTCGGATTATCTACATTCGTGCCAAGCACGGGATTAAAAGATTCTTGCGGATGGGAATGATAGATCATCACGATATTTTTATTGCCCGGCTTGATGGAAGGCTCCTCCTGATCCCCGGACGTGCCGTCCGTCTTCCCCGGTTCCACTGCTGGCGGCTGTGCTGTGTCCGAATTGTCGCCGTCCTTCCCGGGATCCGCGTTACTTCCGTCATCGGGGATATCCGGTTCCGGGTGATCCGGCGCACTTCCGTCGGCTCCTGCGCCTGGCCGGTAGTCCTCCGGAGCCTGGGCCGTCCCGTTGCCGGAGCCGGTGCGCAGCAGGATCGGACTGTCAGCGCCAAGCCCTGGGACTTCCCGGGCTACCAAGCTCTTTGGATCGGACGGATTCACGTCCGTCAACAGCTGAAAGACGAAGTTCGTCACCTGCCGCCCGGAAATCGCCGGGGTCTGCTTCTCGCTAGCCACATGCGGCAGCTCCATGCCAACCATATCCATGAAGAATCCGCTGGACAGCGAGGCCGCCAGTCCTTTCATCGAGGAGACAGGGGAGGTGTTCAGCTGTTTCTCAGCGATCCCCAGCACCCCCAGCATGACGAAGAAGATCACCGACATGACCGACAGCAGCAAAAAGGTGCGTCCCATCGCCAACACATGAAGCAGATTCCTTCTCATTTTCCCTAGATTCCAAGCCTTGAATTTCATATGCATGTCCTCCTCCAGCCGCTTTCAAACTATATTCCAAATCTATGAACCTAGTTGAAAGGCTAGAACCTCAAATTCTCACACAAAAAAAGAAATCCGCTAGATTCGCGGATTTCCTTGAGATTTAAGGAGAAGGAACTAGAAGCAGCATACGCTCGTTAATGCGTGTAGGACGCCACGTTATCCGGAGTAACTGCCTCATGCAGCGAGATGTTGAGTCCGCTTGCAATGACGTTGGCGACGTCCTCGATGAATTCATCAATTTCCTTCGGCGTGACGATCAAATCATGGCCGAGCGGTTCAAGCACCTCTTTGACGAGACCCAGACGCTCGTTTTCGCTCAGGTCGTTCAGCATGCCCATGATCTGCTTGGTCGGAGCTTTTCCGTCGTCGCTTTCCTGGTTAAAATGATTTTTCATCAAATCCAATACATTATTTACGATCGTCGATGCGTAGCACACCGTTGGAACGCCGATGGCGATACAAGGCACGCCCAAAATTTCCTTGGTCAGCCCCCGCCGCTTATTGCCGATCCCTGAGCCGGGATGGATGCCGATATCGGCGATCTGGATCGTGGTATTCACCCGCTCCAACGAGCGCGAAGCCAGCGCATCGATGGCGATGATGAGATCGGGTTTTGTCCGATCCACGATCCCCTGCACCACTTCGCTGGATTCAATACCGGTAATGCCAAGCACCCCGGGGGCAATCGCGCTAACCTCGCGGTAACCTGGCGCTACCTGGTCCGGTGTCAGCTCAAAATAATGGCGGGTGACCATCACATTTTCCACCACCAGCGGTCCAAGCGCATCCGGCGTGACGTTCCAGTTGCCGAGGCCAACGATCAACGTCTTCGCCTCCGGTCCAACCCCGATTTTATTTAAAAATGCAGTAAACTCCTTGGCGAACGCCGCAGCCACCTTCTCCTGCAGCTCGGTATCCTGATTGCGGAGACCGGGAACCTCCAGCGTCACATAATGCCCCTGGATTCGTCCAATTTGCCGCGAGGCTGCCTCATCGGTCACATCCAGACGGGTAATCTTGATCCCGTCCTGTTCCTCGACCTGCTCATTGAGCCCAGGGACCGGGCCGCCATGGATCGTCTCCGCCATTTCCTTTGATTCAACGGCCAAGTCAGTGCGTACGGAATATTCGCGCAAGTCCAAGTTCATGCCATAAGACCTCCATTTCCTCTGATTGCCTTTATTGTGCGGGAGAGGGAATGGGTTTATACATCCCTTCTGCGAGGCTGAAAAACTTGCGCGAAATTGAGAGATTCGGTATGATGAATTTATTGCTTTTTGCTATCTTGCGTGATAAAATATTTTAAGTTGTGAATCATCTGGGTTGATATATGCTTTACAGGAGGTGAATGCAATGCCTAACATTAAATCCGCAATCAAACGCGTAAAAACGAGCGACAAACGCCGCGCGTTGAACGCTTCGCAAAAATCCGCCCTGCGTACGGCTGTGAAGACAGTTGACACCGCTCTGGCGAACAACGAAGTTGAAGCAGCTAAAGCTGCTTTCGTGGCTGCTACCAAAAAATTGGACAAAGCCGTTACGAAAGGTCTGATCCACAAAAATGCAGCTGCCCGTAAGAAATCCCGCTTGGCTAAAAAATTAAACGAACTTACGTCCCAAGCGTAAGTCTCGTTAAATGATACGAAGCTCAAAAAGACCTGAACGATAAATCGTTCAGGTCTTTTTGGTTATTGTTTAGGTCGGGCTTGTACCTCAAGCCGCCAGTTTTAGCAGGAACAGCTCCAGCCCCAGGACTTTGTCGATCTGCCCGCTCTTCATCCGGTAGTCCAGTTCGGCCAGCTCGGACAAAATCGCCTTCAGGCGGCCGGTCTCAAACTTCCGGGCCTGGTCGCCGGCCAGCTTGACGACGTACGGATGCAGGCTCAGCTGGGAGGCAATTTGCTGCTGCGAATAGCTTTGGCGGGCGAGCTCCTTCACCTGCAGCATAATCCGGAACTGGCGGGCGATCAGCGCCGCAATTTTAATCGGTTCCTCACGTTGCTTCAGCAGCTCGTAGAAAATGCCCAGCGCCTGCTCCAGCCGAATCGCGGCGATATGCTCCACCATCACGAACACGTTCTGCTCTGTGCTGCGCGCCACCAGCTGCTCCACCGCAGCAGTATCGATCATGCCGCCGGCTCCGGCGTACAAGCAGAGCTTGTCCATTTCCGCAGCCAATACAGCCATCTGCACACCGCTTGCCGCAATTAATGCTTCCGCGGCATCCCGTCCAATTCGGCAACCTCGCTTCTCTACCTCTTGCACAACCCACTGAACAAGCTCGCCGCCGCCAAGCGGCAAAAAGGACAACACCGTACCCGCCGCCTTGATCGCTTTGACAACCTTCTTTCGCTCGTCCAGCTTTTCACCGTTCACGACAAACACAACGACGCTATGTTCTGCCGGGTTGCCGATATACGTCAGCAGCGCCTCGACTTTATGCTCAATCTTGCCGCCTTCCTTGCCGCCTGCTACAAGCAGGGTGGAGTCGCGTACAACGATCAGCTTGCGCTCCACGAGAAAAGGCATCGTCTCCGCCTCCTCGACCACCACCTCAATCGGCGTCTCCGCCAAATCAAAGGTCGCGATGGCAAAATCCTTCTGATCCGGATCCACCAGCTGATCCTGGAGCAAACTAACAAACTCCTGAATTTGATACTTCTCCGTACCGTAACATACGTACAACGGGGAGACCCGCCCCTGCTTAATGTCTTTTATCGCTTGTTTTTGCTTTGCGTCCATCCGGTATCTCCCTTTCGACTTTGTTGCCTTCTTCCATCATACTTCGATTTCACGCATTCGTCCAAGCTCTGTTTATTGTTGTTCAGTCGAAATACCGTCAAGTTACTTGAGGTCACAGCAAGGGGAAACGTGCGCGGTTGTTATTAGACGGGGATGCGGCGGAAAATGTTCAGTTGCATGACAGGGGTTGTACTGTTCCAGCTCCGATGTACCGCGAAATGGGCCTAAGGTTGGCCTAAAGTAACGTAACGGACCGTACAGCCCTTATTTGTACATTTCCCGGCTATTTCCCGCTGTAACGGACACCTGAGACCTTATTGGGCACTTCCAGCACCCTTTTAGCTGGATTTGTCCAGAATAAGGTCTCCTCGGTCCGTTAGAATCGGTAAGCCTACGATATGTGAAAATAGCGGCTCTAGAGTCCGTTAGCCTGCGGGGATACCAGGAACCGAGCTCGGAAGGCCCGGCTGAATTCAAGATTCGACGTCGAAAACACTTCCCCGAGACACTTCGTGATCCCAAGATGATTTTTTAAACTACCTCTTCCAATGAAGGTTTAAAAAGTCAGGTTGGGAGCACCGAGAAGGTTGGATGAAGCTTAGGGACTGAGTAGCGGAGCGTAGCCGGAGGCTACGTGAGCAACGGAAGGCCCGGCTGAATTCAAGATTCGACGTCGAAAACACTTCCCTGAGACACTTCGTGATCCCAAGATGACTTTTTAAACTACCTCTTCCAATGAAGGTTTAAAAAGTCAGGTTGGGAGCACCGAGAAGGTTGGATGAAGCTTAGGGACTGAGTAGCGGAGCGTAGCCGGAGGCTACGTGAGCAACGGAAGGCCCGGCTGAATTCAAGATTCGACGTCGAAAACACTTCCCTGAGACACTTCGTGATCCCAAGATGACTTTTTAAACAACCGCTTATAATGCAACAGAGGGACCTCTGCCTCTTGGCGAAAGATCCCTCTGTCCCGGAACATCTATATAAACGCGGGCTAAAGAGCTCTAGAAACTCTCCCGCCAGCGGTCATACGACGATCAGGGGTTTAATCCGTTATCTCTACTATATATATAACCTATTCCATATCTCCTGAAAAGGTGACTGCCGCATGTTCAAAAAACCGCCCAAATTCGTCCGTCTTTTGCACTTATTTTAGGGTTGTGTTCCTTTTGCAGCATCCGTGGCCGCCTTCTCGGCATCGATGGTATGAACCGCAGGGGTTCCCTCGATTTCTGTCTCGTACGTAAATACATGGCCTGCTTCCGACCACGACCCGTCAACCCAATTCCCATCGATCACCTGATCAGCCACCAGTTTCCGTTCCTCGGCTTCGAGACGATATACATACAGGTGTCCGTCCTTGAACTCGGCTTCAAATGCGCCATCTGGAGAAGTCCAGATATTAAAGCTCGCGATGCCAAACTTCTCTCTGAGATCATCGATGAGCATTTGCTGATCTGCGATCGGATATTCCAGATTGTCCGGAGCTTGCGTATCGCCCGCAGGGTCCGAATTTCCCGCTTCTGGTGATGTTGGCTCCTGCACAGGAGCCTTGTCACTGCCGCCATTTGGAACCGAAGGGCTGCCGGACGAATGGTTCTTCCCTTGATTTGGCTCGCTTGGAGCTTTGTCGCCTGCACCGGGGTTGCCCGGCGTCACCGCTGGAGAACCGGTATCCGGTGCATTCCCGGGAGCAATTCGATCTTGGGCGCCTCCGGTATTCGAGTCCTCAGTCGGAGGAACCACATCTTTGGACACTGGAGTGTCCAAATCTCCGGTCTCAGGCTCACCGGTATTGGTGTCGTCACTGAACAGCCGAGCGTTGCCCGCGGCATCGTCCGCCGAGTTGGCTGCCGAGGATTGCTCATTCGCCGATTCCAACGCGGTGTCCATGGCGATCTCGGCATCGGATACAGTGCGCGGTTCGTATTTATAAATGAATACGCCCAATATCAATACCGCCGCCACACCAAGCGCCCCATACCGGTAAATCCGGCTCCGACGCATTCCTGCTCCCGCATCAGGACGACGAAGACTGCGTCGGCTCGGCAGCATGCCACCTTGACCGGCATCCGCATCGCGTTGCACCGCTGTCATCGGCAGCACGATTTCCTCCGCAGCACTGCCGCCTTCACGGCGGGCCCGGTCGATCTCATCCAACTGCGGAAGGATCGCGTCCACGAGGCTATAGTTCGGAACTACCTTCGGCAGCTCCTCCAATTGCGCAGACAGCTTGCGAAGCAGCGCAAACGTTTCGGCGCACTCTTCACAACTGCGCATATGCTCAAAGAGAAGAGAGGTCTCCTCATCATTTAAGTCATGGTCTAGATAACGATGCATCCATTCCACCGCCTCTGGGCACTTCATCCTGATACACCACCTTTCTGATAATCTTGGAGTAAGTGTTGCAGCTGTTGCCTTGCCCTAAATAAATAGGATTTCACCGTATTCAGCGGCAAATTCAAGCTGTCAGCAATTTCGTTATACGAAAAATCTTGCAAATACCTCAGCACAACCACCGACCGATGGTGATCCGGCAATTGTTCAATCGCGCTTCGGATGTCCTCGGCCAAGTAGCCCGACATCACTTCCCGTTCTACGCTATCATTCCCCTGAAACACCATTTCGTGCTCTTCGATCGATACGGTTGGCTTATTTCTGCGAAATTTGTCGATACAGATGTTGGTCACAATCCGCTGAACCCAGGTTTTGAACTGCGCTTTTTCTTCATAGGAACCGATTTTCGTATAAATGCGAATGAGCGCTTCCTGAGCAGCATCATGTGCATCCTGTTCATTGTTTAAAATATAATAGGCCGTCCGGTACACATGGCTTTCAATTTCTCGCAATAGGGTGATTAGAGCGTCGCGATCGCCCGTTTGAGCGGCTCTGATGAGTCCCTGCTCTACCACTAAGGCTCCCCCTTCCTTGCATCCTTACAGACGCTAATGTCCGACAAGATGTTGCAATGTTGTTACTATTTTTAAAAAATATTTTAGAAGTCCACCCTCTAAGCAATCTGACCTAAGGATACCAGAAAAAAAAGGCCCCGTCATCCTTACAAACAGCGAAAAGGCCTGATTCTATGGGATTGGAAGCAGCTTATATCTAACCTCGATTCTTCCCTCTCGAACTCTCATTTGGACCTCGCCTTGGTTGTCGGTTCGATAGATTCGAATCTGTTGAGCGTTCAACCGATCAATGACCGTAGGATGCGGGTGGCCATACAGGTTTGAAGCGCCAACCGAAATAACTGCCGCTTCCGGTTGCCAATATTCTAGCCAAGCTGCAGAGGTAGAGGTTTTGCTGCCGTGGTGGGCGACTTTCATGACATCGATCGAAGAGGGATTCGGCGTTGTCGTTCGCAAAGCGGTCAGCGTTTCAAGCCCAAGTACCTCCTTCTCCGCCGCCTCATCCATATCACCTGTAAATAAAAAGGAAGCTCCATTCATATCTAAACGAAAGACGATCGAGCGGTGATTTTGTTCTTTCACGAAGGGGATTGGGTTAAGCGCCTCCTCAGGCATCAAGGGATAAAGCACCTCCAAGCGGGTGGCGTCATCCGGTTGCAGCTTCATGCCGCGGCTTGCCGCGTACACCGGAATACGCTGGGTCAGCGCCGTTTCCATCAAGCTCGTCATCGTCTTGGACTCGGCCAGGCTGCCATTGATCAACAGCGCCTCCACGGGAATGGAATCAAGCACCGCCTGCAGTCCGCCGATATGATCCTGGTCCCCGTGCGTTAAAATAACCGCATCCAAGCGGTGGATCCCGCGCTTCTTGAGCAGCGGAACCACCGTTTTGGCCCCGACCTCGAAAGGTTCACGCCGCTCCCGCCACGCATCCTTCGCTTTGCGAAACGATACCGTCCCGCCGCCGTCCACCAAAATATGCTTGCCAGATGGCGTTGTGATCAGGGCACAATCACCTTGGCCGACATCGATGAACTCGATATAGCCGGTCCCTTGGCTGTATGCCGGTTGATATCCAGTGATCAGCAGCAGCCCTAGGCCCATGGCTACGCCCAAACGCAGAAGATCCATTCGTTTCGTCCATACCCATCGGCTAAGCGCGTCTGCGATCGGCCCCAATCCGTGACCCTGTTGGGCCCAGGCGGTTCTAACAGCTGTCAATCTCCCAAGAAACCCTAGCCGAGCCCGGAATCCAGGCACGTCCTGAGGCCACTCACTCCAGCTGAGATGAGCGAAAGCTGCCTCTCGTTTAGCTGGATTCAAAGGAACGGTTTCGTCATCCCGCCCACTGACAGCTAAGGCCTCGGCGGCAAAGCGCTCACGGCGATGTCCCCAATACACCAGCAGATAGCACCCGGCATAAAAAGCCGCGATCCAAAGCAGCGATGGCGATTTCCAATAGGTCATAAAGCCGCTGCGCGCACTTAGCCAGTTTGTTGCTGCAAACGTTGCCTCGTTCAGCCAACGTACCGGAAGAGCCGCCCAGGCGCCCAGCTTGATCGATAACAACCCTAACAGCAACGCCCCTGTTCCCAGCGGAAGCGCTAAGGTACCAATCAACGGAACCAGCAGCAAATTGGCCGGAATCGATAGGAAAGAGAACTGATTAAAATAGAAAATGGTCAGCGGAAAAGATACCAGCTGCGCCGCCAACGTGATCGCCACCGCATTCCCGATCTTACCAGGCAGCCATCTCAGGTACGGAGTTAAGCGCGGGACGAACACGATCAGCCCCGCCGTCACAGCGAACGAGAGCTGAAAGCTCACGTTCAGCAAATAATACGGCTCCCAGATCAACATCAGCATCGCAACGGCGGCCAATACGTTCAGGCTGTCTTTTAGCAGCCCGCGCCTTAGCAAATACAGCCCCAGCATCGTCATCAGCCCGGACCGGATGACCGATGGGGAGAAACCGGTAAGCAGCATGTATCCCGGAACGAACATCATTGCAACCGTGATTGCCGTCTCCCGCGTCACCCGGCACAGGCGAAGTAATCCGAACACAAGCGCCACGTTAATCGCGACATGGCTGCCGGAGATGGCCAGGATATGCGTAAGTCCCAGCTGTGTAAACTCCGCATATTTGTCCGGCTCCAGCTCATCCTGCAGCCCAATCAGCAGCCCCTTCATATAACCGGCTTGCCAGCCCGGAAACAACCCCTCAATACGCTCACCAAGACGTTCGCGCAGCGCATCGATATATCCCAAGGCTGCGGCGACGCCTCGGGTCGGCTGTCCCGCCTTCAGGGACGATACACCCGATGCTTTGACCAGCCAATGGATCCGCTGCAAATGTAAATACCGGCGGTAATCAAACGCGCCAAAATTGCGGGCAGGCTGCGGTGACTCCAACGTTCCGTTTAGCGTAATCCGAAGCCCGCGACGCCAGGTGGCCGCCGTACGCTGTTCGCTTTGCGACGCCAGCCGCAGCTGGACGGCTACCTTTTCTCCTCGGGGAATCTCCTGCATCACCGATGCTTTCCCCTCTGGAGACTTTAGCGATAGGCGGTCGGCCTTCAGCGTAAAATCAGCCCGATCCCCGTCAACCCTTAGCGTGGACACGATCGTTCCCTCCAGACGGACGGGTTGACCGTCAAGTGGCTGCGCCCCCTCCTTTATAGGGCGTGTACCCGTTCTCGCTTCTTTTTCTACATTCACACCAGCCACCATCGGCCCGATCCGGCTCACATTTCCCGCTTCGTTATACAGCCAATAGCCGCCTCCAAGCAAAAAAGCCAGCCCTGCCAAGGCGAGACTCCGCCACGACTGACGCCAAATGATGGCGATAGCCGTACATACCAACGATAATCCCAGCCCAAACAGCCAAAAACGCCAGCCGGCATAAGCTGCCGCCAAGCCGCTGCCAGCCATCCAACCGCAGGCGATCGCGATTAACGGCCTCCGGTTCATGGACATCCCCTCCCAAGTCCACCTAAACAAAAAACACCCCACCCGCCCTAAGGCGAATGAGGTGCTTCCACATTCGATGATCAATCGTAAGATTTCAATTATTCTTCCACGTGCGCAATCGTTTCCTGCGGCGGTTGATAGCCTTCCAGACGGCGGAAGGTGATGCCTTTTTGCGCCATCATGGCCGTCACTTTGCCGGTATCCTTCGGATAGGGCCGATGGAACACGATCTCCGTAATGCCGCTGTTGGCCAGCATATTGGCACAAGTCCAGCATGGCTCGTCCGTGACGTAAACACTGGAACCTTCCCGGTCGATCCGGTCGGTGAACAACAGCAGATTCTGCTCGGCATGAATGGTGCGGACGCAGCGCTGCTTCTTCACCATTTTCTCCTGTCCGTCCTCCACCACCAGCTCGTATTCTTCCGCAATCATACAGCCGGCCTCCGAGCAGTCCGGAACGCCGGAAGGGGCTCCGTTATATGCCGTACCCAGCAACTTCTTGCCCTGAACGAGCACAGCGCCGACATGACGTCGGTTACACCGCGACCGCGTCGATACCATATAAGCGATATCCATAAAATACGTATCCCAATCTTTGCGTTTGTCCGGATTCATATTCCATCATCACCCTCGCAAGTCATCTTTCGATCACAAGCCTTACAGCCCGATATAAGGCTTCATTTTCTCCAGCATTTTGTCTCCGATGCCTTTCACCTGAGTCAACTCTTCAATGGAGGTAAAAGGGCCGTGCGCATTCCGGTAATCAAGGATAGCTTGGGCTTTCTTCTCGCCGATCCCGGGGATTTCCTGCAGCTCGGCCAATCCGGCGCGATTAATGCTGATCTTTCCCGTATCCGTTGATTTCCCGGCTTCTTCCTTAAAGGCTGCAACTCCGCTGTTCGATTCGGCCCCGGCACTAGGCCCTGCGTTCTGACCTGCTGCATCCGCGTTCGTTACCGTCTCTCCTGAACCGCCGCCTGGCTCTGTTTTCCCGGCTGCGCCGTTCCCAGTCACCTCTTCGCCAGGCTTGTCCACCGCTGACGCAGTTTCTGCGGGCTTAGAGGCCTTATCGCCGCCTGGATCCGCAGCCGAGCCTTCTGTGGCCAGTGCGGCCTTAACCTCGGCATTGATCGGCGTCCAGCCTTCGATGCCTGCAGGTGGGCGGCTGCCCGTAGCCAGCAGCATCAATCCGGCGCCAATCGCAGCCGAAACGATGGCCGTCAATACGAGTTCCCTCCGCATATCGTAACTCCACTCCTCTTTCAACATCTTAAAAGAATCTGCCAATAGTCATGAAGATCCAATCAAGCTGCATACAATCTATACAAGTGAAGTAGAAACGGCAAAAGTAGGATCGCAATAACGTAAGACTAACCGCCTCAATACCACAACAAGTGAACGAGTGCAATCACTTTAACGTTTTACCAATACAGTGCGCGAAGCACGGAAAGGGGAAGCCGGATGAAAGTCGCCTTCATCGGAACCGGAGCCATGGGAAGCCTGCTCATTGACGCGTTTTTGCGTTCCGGCGCGCTGCTCCCGCAAAATATTTGTGCCAGCAACCGCTCTCCCTCGAAAGCGAAACGGCTGGCCCAGCGCCATCCCGGACTGCGGGCGTACAGCAGCAATGCCGAAGCCGCCCAGGGAAGCAAAATCGTCTTCTTGTGCATCAAACCCCTGGATTACCCCGATGTCATCGCGGAAATCCGGGACGTGCTCGATGAGAAACAGATCGTCGTGTCGATCACGAGCCCCGTTCAAATTGAAACCTTAGAAGCTGCCATTCCCTCAAAAATCGCCAAAATCATTCCCAGCATCACGCATTCCGTTCACAGCGGCGCTTCGCTCTGCATCTACGGCGGGCGGATTCGCCCCGAAGACCGTCTGCTCCTGGAGCAGCTGATGTCCTCAATCAGCACGCCAATCACTCTCAAAGAGAGCGAAACTCGAATCGCTTCCGATTTATCCAGCTGCGGGCCGGCTTTCGTTGCTCATATGCTGCAGCTTTGGGCCGAGTCTGCCGCTGAATTAACCGGTATCGGTTATGCGGAGGCGATTGCGCTCGGCTCGGAAATGCTGCTAGGCACCGGCAAGCTGCTGACCGAAGGCGGCCTGAACCCCGAGCAACTGATCGAACGGGTTGCCGTCCCCGGAGGAGTGACCGCTGAAGGCATCGCTGTGCTGGATTCCAGCCTGCGCGAGGTTTTTGCCCGCCTGATCGATACGACTCATCGCAAATACGACGACGATATCAGCAAGCTGCATGCGCTGTTTCATCCGGCCATTCCGGATGCCCTGCCGTCGTCTTCGGATCATGCTCCGTCATGTCCGGAAAGGGAAGCCCCCTTTGCCGGCGTCAAACCGCCGGACGGATCGGGGGCCGCCTCCATTTTCTGAACAAACCTACGCCCTCACGAAGGGAAGCGGCTTATCCGACGACGATATTCACCAGCTTGCCTGGCACCGCAATCACTTTGCGAATCGTCTTCCCAGCCACAGCCTGCTGAACGTTCGGCAGGCTTAAGCTATGTTCTTGCATAGCTGCTTGATCCAGGTCTTTGGAAATTTTCGTGCGTTCTACGATTTTTCCGTTCACTTGCACGACGATTTCAACTTCGGATTCTACTGTCCAAGCCTCATCGTACGTTGGCCATGGTTCATACGTAATCGTATCGGTATGGCCAAGGCGTTCCCACAGCTCTTCCGCCAAATGCGGTGCCAGCGGGGACAGCATCTGCACGAAGTTTTCCGCTGCCGCTTTCGGCACAGCATCCGTTTTGTAAGCCTCGTTAACGAAAATCATCAACTGGCTGATCGCGGTGTTAAAGCGCAGGTTTTCAAAATCCTCCGTCACTTTCTTAATCGTCTTGTGCCAAGTGCGTTTAAATTCGTCGCTGCCGCCGTCCGCTGTAATTTTCGGATTCAGGCTGCCGTCTTCAGCAACAAACAGACGCCATACGCGGGACAGGAAGCGGTGAATGCCCTCCACGCCGCTTTCATTCCATGGCTTCGTTGCTTCCAACGGTCCCATGAACATTTCATAAACGCGCAACGTATCCGCCCCGTATTGGTTAACGATTTCGTCCGGATTGATGACGTTGCCGCGGGATTTACTCATCTTCTCATTGTTGGTGCCAAGGATCATCCCTTGGTTTACCAGTTTTTGGAACGGCTCTTTGGTCGTAACCACTCCGAGATCATACAGCACCTTATGCCAGAAGCGGGCGTAGAGCAGGTGAAGCACTGCATGCTCAGCCCCACCGATGTACAGGTCAACCGGCAGCCATTCCTGCTGCTTCTCCTTCGAGCACAGCTCCTTGTCGTTGTGCGGGTCGATATAACGCAGATAATACCAGCAGCTTCCGGCCCATTGCGGCATCGTATTCGTTTCGCGGCGAGCTGGCAGCCCCGTTTCCGGATCTACCGTGTTCACCCATTCGGTCACGTTCGCCAGCGGCGATTCCCCGGTACCCGACGGTTTGATGGCATCCACATCCGGCAGAACCAGCGGCAGCTGATCTTCCGGTACCGGCTTCATCGTGCCGTCTTCCAGATGCAGAATCGGGATCGGCTCACCCCAATACCGCTGACGGCTGAACAGCCAGTCGCGCAGGCGGTAAGTCACTTTGCCGCGGCCTTTGCCGTTTTCCTCCAGCCAGGAGATCATTTTCTTGATTGCTGCCTCTTTGCCCAGACCGTTCAGGAAGCCGGAGTTCACATGGGCTCCGTCGCCCGTGTAAGCCTCTTTCGACAGATCGCCGCCTTCGACCACCTCGATGATCGGCAGATCATACTGTTTGGCGAATTCATAGTCGCGCTCATCATGCCCCGGTACGGCCATGATCGCACCGGTTCCGTAACCCGCCAGCACGTAGTCGGCAATCCAGATCGGCAGCTTCTCGCCATTGACCGGATTGATCGCGTATGCACCGGTGAACACCCCGGTTTTCTCCTTAGCAAGGTCGGTACGTTCCAGATCGCTCTTCCGCGCAGCTTGGTCTTGGTAAGCTTCAACCGCTTCGCGTTGAGCATCGGTCGTGATTTTCTTGACCAGTTCATGTTCTGGCGCAAGCACGGCATAAGTCGCCCCAAACAGCGTATCCGGGCGTGTGGTAAAGACCGTCAGAGATGCGTCATGTCCATCAATCTCGAAGACGACCTCGGCGCCTTCGGATTTCCCAATCCAGTTGCGCTGCATATCCTTGATGCTTTCCGACCAGTCCAGCTCCTCCAGGTCTTCCAGCAGTCGTTCGGCATATTCGGTAATTTTCAGCACCCATTGGCGCATCGGCTTGCGGATGACCGGATGGCCGCCGCGTTCGCTCTTGCCATCAATGACCTCTTCGTTCGCCAGCACCGTTCCCAATGCCGGGCACCAGTTCACCGGAACTTCGGCCACATAGGCCAGACCTTTTTTATACAGCTGGATAAAAATCCACTGCGTCCATTTATAATAATTCGGATCCGTCGTACTGATCTCGCGGTCCCAATCGTAGGAGAAGCCCAGTGACTTGATTTGGCGCCGGAAATTGTTGATGTTCTTCACCGTGATATCACGCGGATGTTCGCCCGTATCGAGCGCATGCTGCTCCGCCGGCAGCCCGAAAGCATCCCAGCCCATCGGATGCAGAACGTTATATCCGCGCATCCGTTTAAAGCGGGAGACGATATCCGTGGCCGTATAGCCTTCCGGATGGCCTACATGGAGGCCTGCTCCCGATGGATAAGGGAACATGTCAAGGGCATAAAACTTCGGTTTCCCCGACTCTTCCCGTGTTTTGAAAGTGTGATGCTCATCCCAGTAGGCCTGCCATTTCGGTTCGATGGCCTGGGGACGGTAAACGTCATGGGGCACGTTATAGTCCGCCATAATTCAAAATCCTCCTTGAAACAACAATTTGATATGCGGGATCAAAGTCAATAACCGACTGATTGAACTCCCTAAAATTAAAAACCTCCCGACCCGTAGCGTTATGATCGCTAGGGACGAGAGGAGATTTCCCGTGGTACCACCCTAGTTAGCGTCGGACATGCTTTGTCCTAGCTCCCTTTGCACCCTTAACGCGGGCAAGACGATGATGATTTGCGCATCATAACTCCAAGGCGAGTTCATCTGCATTCCCCAACCGGCTTGCACCAAACGCCGGCTCTCTGGATGGCGAAATCCAAATTACTATTCCTCTTCAAAGTTCCACACTATAGAATTGGATTATCAATTATTATATAAAATAATGCCACATATCGTCAACGTTGGTTCCTATTCCTTGCGTTCAAAATTTTTTCATCCGTTACCCCCTTTACAGTTTCGTCTAAAAGTGTATAATGTATTAATGTTTCCCCCAAATTATTAATATTGCTGACGAGACGTGGCTCAGCTTGGTAGAGCGCTTGCTTCGGGAGCAAGAGGTCGCAGGTTCAAATCCTGTCGTCTCGATTCTTATGGCACCAATATCGCGGTCTTATGGCCGCGATTTTTTTATTGCGTTTTTAAGGCTGAAAGATCATTAACCAACCTCATGCACAACCCCTGAACGGTGAAGTTACTAAAACTGACCCCGTCCTCGCTTTCTAATACGATCCTAAGGAGCTGCCCCGCATTTATCTTCTGCCATGGAGTAGCAAATGACGTATTCCTATGCTCATGAATGAAGTCTTCGTGCATTTTTTTCTCATCTTCATTAAAGATGCTCTTAAGAACTTCCGGATGATCCACTTCAAAGCAAGCCACAATCCGATCAAATTTAACCTGAGCGTCGTTTCTAAGTTCCTCAAAGTTCGAAACGGGGATCTTCTTGGCTGAGTAGGTTTGAATAAGGAAATTCTCAACTTCTTGAAGAGAAGACTTCGTTGATTTATTTGGGGGGAGTTTGTTCATAGAGATCGGCTCCTAAACTCAATTTAAAAAAATGAATGCTCTTCAACGCGGTTCCAAGTATACTAATGTTAAAGGGTAACCCATAGGGAGGGATTACAGTGAATATGTGGGAGAAACAAGAGAAAGAAAAGTTTAAAGAGTATCAACGTAAGCCTTTCATCAATTTTGCGGATTCGATGAATCGTGCTGAAATCGGAGATTGGGACGCTTTAGCAAAAGGCGGCTTTTGGACCACTCTCGTCATCATCGTAGGACTCCTTCTTTTCTTCTCCTTTAGATTCTAACAGGCCAGAAACTGCTAGTGCACTCCTTTTTTACTGTATAAAAACAATCCTTGAAACAATTTCCGATACTCGATCCACTAAAAGCCTTTGATTTTCATCAATCTCATCCAGCAACCCTTCTTTTTCATACTAGCGGATGTAGAGTCCGCCCCAGCGGGTTCACGGTTGCTTGGTGCCGGCGACGAAGGCATTCAGCTTCGCGAAATCGCTGCTGTCATCGGGCGGCAATTAAACGTGCCTGTGGTCAGCATCACACCGGAAGAGGCTGATGCCCATTTCGGTTTTCTTGGTGCCATCAGGACACTATTTTGCTTAAAAAAGCAGGGATGCCCCAGAAGCCTTTAACGGCTCTTGGGACATCCCCTTTCTACCTGTTCGTTAGAAAATCGTAGGCACCATACCCACGTTACGATATTTTAAGCTCCGCTTTCGTCTGGAAACGACCCCGCTCCTTAATCGGAAGCGGTAATCCCAGCTTCTGCAGCTCAGCGTATATCCAATCCGCGTGGTACTCATAGACGGTTTCGATCTTGTACTGCTGCTCTTCACTACGGTTTCCTACCTCTGCTGAGTCGCTCCGTTCATGATCGGCCTCGACCAGCAACAGTCGATGCTCGGCAAGCAGCTGCTGCAAAATCACCAAATGCTCATAGATATGGCGATAGGATTCAATTTCTTTGCCGATGTGCTCCATCGATTCGCTGAGATCTCGAGTCAGATGGAATTCCTCTTTGCAAAGCTGATAATATTTCTCCAGGCAACCTAGCTCCGCACGAAAACTCTCCAAATCGACGACTTCCCGGCACTTCGTGATCTGCCCGAATAAATCGGCCATCCGCTTAGCGACGGCTTTCCGCGCCTTTTCCAAATCGGCCTCATGTTTAGGGGGGAAGACGACCAAATTGACGATCACAGCAACAGCAATACCAACCAATGTGTCTGTGATCCGGTTAATCCCATAAAAAATCGGACTTTCACCCGGCTGAAGATTCAACATGATAGCTAAAAAAACGATACACCCGATGGATATTGACTTATTCCATTTCAGCAAATTGCAGACATAGATTACGACGATGACGCCTAACGCGCAATACACCGCGTTCCCAGGCTCAATCATGGCGAAACCTGCACCCACGATCGCCCCAACAAACGTCCCCATCGTCCGATGTTTCCCGGCCGTAAATGAGTTGGTGACCGAATTTTCCATGGAAATGATCGTTGCGATCGCGGCGTAAAAAGGATACTCCAGGCGCAATAACGCTGCAACGATCACACACAAACAGATGGCTAGCCCTGTCTTGAGATTGCGTAAACCAATCGTCCATTTCAATCTCATCACTCCCCAATCAAGCTCCGACCGTATTATAGAGGATGTTTTTAATTCGCTTCAATTTAATTAAACATCACAAAACGGCTATTTTTGCGATAAATCGTGACATTTTCATGAAAATTTCTTGGAAACGGCTTAAAGCAGGCAGCTTAACACCAATCCAATTCAACGGTTGTAATTATCTGGATCCCCGTGTATAGTAAACATGACAATTCTAAATCGATCGACACTAGGGGAGCCGCAAGGCTGAGATGAATCGAAAGATTTGGACCCTTTGAACCTGAACGGGTTAAGACCTGCGTAGGGAAGTGGAGCGTAAAGCATGTATGAACCAGAACATAAGTCTATTTAGGCTTATTCCTTCTGTTGCTGAACTTAGCCCCCTCCTTGCGGAGGGGGCTTTTTTGCATTGGATTTCTAACCTGAGAGGGGATGAATATGACGAGCCAAAAATTAACGCTAACCGCACCCGAACTGCATCTGATCTCCATCTCTCCCATCCACGTATCCGAACTGCTCAGGGTATCCCTCAAGGCCCTTCCCTACTTGGATTACATTCATGTGCGGGATAAGCAGCTCACCGCGAAAGGTCAGCTGGAGATCATTCAACAAATGTTCGAATCAGGCATTCCGCTGAACAAAATTGTCGTGAACGATCGGCTGGACGTGGCCTTGGCCGCGCGGGCAGTGAATGTCCACTTAGCCGGCCATAGTCTTCCGGTGGACTCCGCTCGTCCGTTAGCCAGCGGGATGCGCTTGGGCAGGTCGGTTCATTCGGTGGAAGAAACGGTGCAGGCCGCCGTAGATGGAGCGGATTATTGCCTGTTCGGACATGTGTACGATACCTCCAGCAAACCCGGACTTCCCGGCAGAGGGCTGGAGGCATTAACTGCTACGGCGAAGGCTTGCCCGGTTCCGATGATCGCCATTGGAGGCATCCGACCGGATCAAGCGGGAGAGATCATCCGCTGCGGCGCTCAAGGGATTGCCGTCATGACAAGGTTGTTTCATGCACCGGACCCGGCAGAAGAAGCCCAAGCATATCGCGAGGCAATGCAGACAGCTTGGCTGGAAAGGGGGTGAACCACGTGCAGGTTCGTCTGAATGGGAAAGAGACGACGATCAACGAAAGCTGTGTCACACTGGCCGATTTATTAGCAGAGCCCCCATGGAAGGACCGAAAGCTGTTGGTTGAACTAAACGGTACAGTTATACGAAAGGAAGACTATGACGTGACCCCGTTATCGGATGGGGATCGTATTGAGCTAGTCCATTTTGTTGGGGGAGGTTGATCCTATGCAGGACTTATTCCATATTGGCGGCAAGGCTTTGTCCAGCCGTCTCTTTATCGGTACTGGCAAATATAATCGCAATACCTTAATTCCCGAAGTGATCGAACGTTCAGGAGCAGAAGTCATCACCGTCGCTTTAAGAAGAGTGAATCCCGATTGGGAGGAGGAAAATCTGCTGCATCATATCCCTTCGCATATGACGCTGCTGCCGAACACCTCCGGCGCCCGTAACGCGGAAGAGGCGATCCGCATCGCCAGATTGGCTAGGGCGGCGGATATGGGCAATTGGATCAAACTGGAGGTCATCCAGGATCAACGTTATTTGCTGCCAGACAACGTGGAAACCATTAAAGCAACCGAGGTATTGGCCGCGGAAGGGTTCGTTGTCCTTCCTTATATGAGCCCGGATTTGTCAGCCGCTCTCCGGTTAAGGGAGGCTGGAGCCGCTGCCGTCATGCCACTCGGGTCACCGATTGGCAGCAACCGCGGTCTGCGGACGAAGGAATTGATTCAGATCCTGATCGAGGAAGCAGGCCTGCCGGTGATCGTGGACGCCGGGATCGGCAAGCCGTCAGAGGCAGCGGAAGCAATGGAAATGGGCGCAGCGGCTGTCCTCTTAAATACGGCGATTGCAACCGCCCGCGATCCGCTGGGCATGGCTGAAGCGTTCCGCGCAGCCGTTATAGCCGGCAGATTAGCCCATCTGGCCGGGCTGGGACCGGTGGAGCAAAACGCGGTAGCGTCTTCCCCGCTAACCGGATTTCTGGATGAAGTGAAGGCCTAAGGGATGAGCTTCTATGACAAAATCCAATCCTGGGAAGGCTTCCCCTTTCCACAGCGGCTTCAAGGTTACAGCGATGCAGATGTATGGCGGGCGCTTAGCAAGCCTAAGCTTGATGCGGAGGATCTGCTAGTCTTGCTGTCACCAGCGGCTGATCGACATTTGGAGGAGATGGCCCAACAGGCACAGCGGATCACCCAAAGCCAA
The DNA here is from genome assembly GCF_034718895.1 of Paenibacillus phoenicis. Lineage (NCBI taxonomy): Bacteria > Bacillati > Bacillota > Bacilli > Caryophanales > Paenibacillaceae > Paenibacillus > Paenibacillus phoenicis. Next base: position 2,143,101 of record NZ_JAYERP010000001.1, read on the forward strand.
TTCGGGAACGTGATCCAATTGTTTACCCCGATGTATGTGTCCGATTATTGTGTGAACCACTGTGAGTATTGCAGCTTTAGTTCGATCTATGATTTTCCACGAAAAAAATTAGACATGCAAGAGGTCGAACGGGAAGCTGAGGCGATTGCGGCAACCGGGATCCGTCATATCCTGCTGTTAACCGGTGAATCCCGCAAAGATTCCCCGGTCGAATACTTAAGAGACTGCGTGAAGGTGCTGCGCAATTATTTTTCATCCATCGGCATTGAGGTGAACCCGCTGTCTGTCTCCGAATATCAGGAGCTAGCTGCGGCAGGCGTAGACAGCCTGACGGTATTCCAAGAGGTCTACCACCGGGAAACGTATGCCAAACTCCATATCAAAGGCCCCAAGCGCAATTATCGAAATCGGCTGGATGCCCCGGAACGCGGATGTGCTGCAGGTTACCGGGCCGTGAATATCGGGGCATTACTTGGCTTGTACGATTGGAGACAGGAAGCCTTCTTTGCCGCCATGCACGCGGATTATTTGCAAACCAAGTATCCAGGTTGTGAGATCAGCTTATCGATTCCGCGCTTCCGCCCTTTTCTCGGAGATTACGAACCGGATGCCCAGGTGACCGATCGGGCTTTGGTACAGGTGATGCTCGCCTACCGTCTCTTTCTGCCGCGGGCCGGGATCACCTTATCCAGCCGGGAGCCTGCCCGGTTACGTGACAGACTGGTTCGCCTTGGGGTGACCAAGATGTCAGCTGGTGTATCCACGGCCGTTGGGGGCCACTCCCAAGGGGGCGGCACCCCGCAGTTTCAAATATCCGATGAGCGTAGCGTAGCCGAAATCCGGGAAATGCTCTATCAAAACGGACTGCAGCCTGTGTTTAAAGACTGGGATATCTTAGTCCCAACTGAAAGCTAGGGCGAACATCAATCGAGCCGGACCTTCCCTGCATCCAGGGAAATGTCCGGCTCTTCTTCTCATCTATATCAGCGAAAAATCGACACGATCCATTCCGCCAGCGGTTTCCCCAGTATAAACCCGCAGGTGAATCGGTTCCGTGATATTTTCAGCAGCACATGGAAACAGGAAGCTTAACGAAGAGGCAACCGCCGGAACGCCAATAAAATAAGCAGCAGCATCCCAATATATCCAAACATGGGGTACAGGTATGTTAATAAGGAAGCAAAACCAGCCTGGCTAATCACAAAGCAAGCAACTAAGATGATCAGCATGGTCATGTTTTTGGGCACCTGATAGAGGCTTTGCAGCTGTCGCGTGACGCCAAAGACATTGCCGATCAGGGTCGTAAATATCTCGCCATAGAGCACTAACAGAAACAGCACATGCAGAAACGGGCCGAGGTCGCGGACGATGACCGCCATCGGAATCTCGTAACTAAGCATTTCAGGCATCCGGGAATTCAAAGCAATATGGTAAATCAACAGCATAGAGCCAAGCCCGATACCACCCCAAAAGCCGCCCCATTTTAATGTACTCTCCTCCTGAACCTCGCTCCCCAGCGGAATCAACACAGCCTGGATAAAAGCAAAGTTGAGGGCAGCATACACAAATGGGCTCAGCACCCACTTGTAACTTTCCAGTTGTTGCAGCTGGAAGCCGTTGATCCCGAACAGACCTTCCGGCTCAATCGCGCGGAACGCAATCAAGCTCGTAAATAGAAGAATCATCGGCACAACCAGCACATTCACAACCACGATACCGTTCATCCCCTTTGTCATCACCAGATAGCTCAAGACGATACTCACGATGATCCCGAGTTGATAAGGCAGCTGAAGCTGCTCGGCAAAGATCGAACCGGTGCCGGATAGCATTACGGCGGTAACCCCCAGCAGGATCAGCAGGGTCAGGAAGTTGGCAACCTTGCCGAACAGGCGGCCAAACAGATGATCATTAAATTCCTGGTAAGAGAATGCTTGTATTCGATGGGCATAGATCATCATTTTCGTCCCCAACCACATGAAGAGCAACGTCGAAATGATAATCCCTGCGGCGCCAACCGAGCCATAAAGGGTAAAAAATTGCATAATCGATTGTCCCGAAGCAAAACCGGCGCCGACCACCGTACCGATGTAGGTAACGGCAATTTGAAATATTTTGACCCATCGATCATTCATATTGCCACCATCATTTCCATTTTTTGAATTCTCCCAATTTCATCCTATGTCCAAGCTCTTCCATCTATTCTTGAAACAAAAAAGAGGAATCTCCCGCCAAAATGCAGTACATTTAGGAGGGAATGTGATTTTAACGACACGGAGGGATCTAAAAGTGAAATCGTTCTATCAAAATTGGAAATTGGATCCCGAGCTTCCGATGGATATCTACCAGAGCACGAACATTACGTTTTATCCTCATTTCCATGCTGAAATCGAGTTTATTTATGTCCTCTCCGGCACCATCCGGATTGGGGTTAATGAAGAAATCCGCCTGCTTCGGCAAGGCGACATGGTTATCTGCGGCAGCAACGATATCCACTATTTTGACAGCCGAGAGTTGGAGTCGGAAATTATCATTCTGATCTGCAAACCGGAGTGGATCACGATGACAAAAAGCTGGCCGTCCGACTTTCGCTTCGCCTCACCTTATATTCCGGCAGGTACTCCGGGGCTCGAAACAGTGAAAACGATCCTGGACGAGCTAATTCGGGAAAAAGACGAAAAGAAACCTGGCTATCCCCTGCTGCTGAAAGCCGGCATCTTAAAGCTGTGCGGCAGTCTGCAAAGGGCGGTGGACACGCTGCCGATGGACCGTACCACCAAGGAGAAGTACGAGTCCCGCCGGGCGCGGATGCAGCAAATTTTGTCCTATATCGAGGACCATTACCGGGAGGAATTAAACGTGAAGGTGATGGCGAAACGTTTTTCCATGGAGCCCTCCCATTTCAGCCGTTCCTTCAAAGCCGCCATCGGCATGAATTTCAAAACTTATCTCAACACGGTTCGCGTCCTAAGCGCCGAACATCAGCTGCTGACCAGCGATCTCAGTATTATGGAAATCGCTCTGGAGTGCGGCTTCAGCAGCATTCGTACGTTTAACCGCGTGTTTAAGGAGCTGCGGGGCACTGTCCCTTCCAGCCTGCGCCCATCCCGATAGCTGAACGGGTACCTGCAGAGAATGGGAAAACGCATATTTTGTCCATACATACGCATAAACTGGCGAGAGATCGCAAGGAAATCTAATTATAATGGGGTTGAAAAAGTAAAATTTAAAAAAACTTTTGACTACACCCGCGAAACGGAGGAATTCGATGAACCCGCTGCGAGTTGGAATGATCGGTTACAAGTTTATGGGCAAAGCCCACAGCAACGCCTATCGGGCGCTGCCGATGTTTTTCCCCGACGCTTTAAAGCCGGAGATGGCTGTATTATGCGGCCGTAACGAAGAAGCGGTGCAAGAGGCGGCCAATCGTCTGGGCTGGCGCGAAACGACCACGGATTGGCGAGCGCTCGTCGCCAGAGACGATATCGACCTGATCGACATCAATGCCCCCAGCGACGCCCATAAGGAAATCGCACTTGCGGCAGCTCAGGCGGGAAAGCATATTTTTTGCGAGAAACCGTTAGCGCTTACATTGCAGGATGCCCGGGAGATGCTTGCTGCGGCCGAAGCTGCCGGCGTCGCTCATATGGTTGGCTTCAACTACCGCTTCTCGCCGGCTGTCCGGTTGGCTAAGGATCTGGTACAGAGCGGCCGGCTTGGCCGGATCTACCATTTCCGGGCCTGGTTCCTGCAGGATTGGGTCATGGACCCGTCCTTCCCGCTGGTTTGGCGGCTGCAGAAGGACATTGCTGGATCGGGGGCGCATGGAGATCTAGGGGCCCATCTGATCGATCTGGCCCACTATCTGGTTGGAGACATCAAGGAAGTGATCGGCATGAGCGAGACGTTTATCAAGGAACGTCCGCTCGCTGAGAATATGACCGGCCTTAGCGCCAAAAGCAGCGCAGATGCGCCGAAGGGGCCGGTCACGGTCGATGACGCCACGCTGTTCCTGGCCCGGTTCACCAACGGCGCGCTAGGCAGCTTTGAGGCAACGCGGTTTGCCGCCGGCCACCGCTCGACCAATGCTTTTGAAATCAACGGCAGCCTGGGCAGCGTGAAATTCGACTTCGAGCGGATGAATGAGCTTGAGGTGTACTTCACCTCCGACGACGCCGATGTCCAGGGCTTCCGGCGCGTACTTGCCACCGATCCGGCCCACGCTTATGCCGAAGCTTGGTGGCCGCCGGGGCACACGATCGGGTTCGAGCATACGTTTACGCACGAGGTGCTGGAGCTGACTTCGGCCATTCGCGAAGGCCGTGGGCCGGTGCCGAGCTTCCGTGAAGGCGTTCAATGCCAGGCCGTGCTGGAAGCGGTGGAACGCTCGATTGCGGAGCGGCGCTGGGTCGGCATTTCCGAAATGTGATAGGCACAGGGTCATGGGGTGTGGCCGTTTAGGCCGCGCCGGATTGCAGGTGGGTCCGCGGGTATTGCGGAATGCGGCACATTCTGCTGGGGTCCACGGAATGCGACCCGTTCCGCGGGGTGACCTGCGGAATCGGTCCCCATCCGGCATCCCACATCCGGTGTTCCCCATCCAGCGGCCTAACGGACCACAGCGACCTTATTCGTCTATTTCCCGGCTATTTCCCGCTGTAACGGACTCCAATGACCTTATGGAGCGATTGTGGCGAACGTTCAGCTGCTTTTTCCCGAAATAAGGTCTCCTCAGTCCGTTAGAATTCGCAGATGTACAAGCGTAAGTCGATAACGTCTCTGGTGTCCGTTAGCTTTTTAAACAATTTATCAGGAGAGAAGGAATCGAGAAATGAAAAAAGCATTAATCGTCTGGGGCGGCTGGGACGGACATGAGCCGGAGCAGGTTGCTGGCATCTTCGCCGGCGTTTTGCGAGAGCACGCCTTTGAGGTGGAGGTCTCCGATACGCTGGAGGCTTTTGCCGATGCAGAAAAGCTCCTGGGTCTTGATCTGATTGTCCCGGTGTGGACGATGGGAACGATCGCTCAAGAGTTGGTTAATAACGTATCCGCGGCGGTACAGGCCGGAACCGGATTGGCTGGCTGCCACGGAGGGATGTGTGATTCGTTCCGCAACAATGTCGATTGGCAATTTATGACCGGCGGACAATGGGTGGCCCATCCGGGTAATGACGGAGTCGAGTACAAGGTAGAGATTATCGCCAATTCCAGCCCGCTGGTGGAGGGGATCGAAGACTTTTACGTCAAAACGGAGCAGTATTACCTGCATGTCGATCCTGCCGTTGAAGTGCTGGCCACCACCCGCTTCCCGGTCGTTGACGGGCCTCATCGCCTGAATAAGCCGGTGGATATGCCGGTTGTCTGGACCAAACGCTGGGGGGTTGGACGAGTGTACTATAACTCGCTGGGACATCACGCCGACATCGTCGACCTGCCTCCGGTGAAGGAAATGATGACCCGCGGGATGCTGTGGGCGGCGGAAGGCAAACGGCTTGCCGTCGAGTCTCTAGGTGAAAATGCGCTGAGTCACAGCAATTATACGGGCATGGGGGACAGCCAATAATGGACAAAATCAAAGTAGGAATTATCGGCTGCGGCAAAATCAGCGGTATCTACATGGAAAATTGCACAAAGTTCGAGGCGCTCGAACTCGTAGCCTGCGCCGATCTCGACCTGAACCGGGCGCAGGAGCAGGCCAAGCAATATAACGTCCCCCGTGCTTGCACGGTCGACGAGCTGCTGCAGGATCCTGACATCCAGATCGTGATAAATCTGACGATTCCGGCGGCCCATGCCGAGGTTTGCCTGAAAGCGCTGGAAGCCGGCAAACATGTATACGTGGAGAAGCCGCTGGCTGTGACCCGCGAGGAAGGCTTGGCCGTTCTCGCAGCGGCCCGCGAGCGCGAGCTGATGGTTGGCAGCGCGCCGGAAACGTTCTTTGGTGCCGGAATCCAAACGGCACTGAAGCTCATCCAGGACGGGGCGATCGGCCGGCCGGTCTCGGCAGCGGCGTTTATGATGAGCCGCGGCCATGAGTTTTGGCATCCGGACCCGGAATTTTATTACGCCAAAGGCGGCGGCCCGATGTTTGATATGGGCCCCTACTATTTGACCGCACTCATCCAGCTGCTGGGTCCTATTAAGCGGATCGCCGGTATGACCGGCAAAGCGCTGGAGCAGCGCACAATCACCAGCGAGAAAAAGTACGGGCAAAAGATTCAGGTCGAAGTCCCGACCCATGTCACGGGCACGCTGGAGTTTGCGCAAGGCGCTATTGCTACGCTCACGACCAGCTTTGATATTTTTGGCGGCAGTAAGTTACCGCCGATCGAAATCCACGGGACGGAAGGCACCTTGCTCGTTCCCGATCCTAACTCCTTTGGCGGCCCGGTGAAGCTCCGCCGGATCGGCGAGGAAGCCTGGACCGAGGTGCCGCTCCTGCCCGGCTACGCCGAGAACAGCCGCGGCATCGGCCCGGCCGATATGGCCAGCGCTTTACTGCACGGGCGTCCGCACCGCGCCACCGGCGAGCTTGCCTACCATGTGCTTGAGGCCATGTGGGGCTTCCACGATGCTTCCGATGCGGGAAGCTACTATGAAATGCAGAGCACTTGCACCCCGCCGGCAGCGTTGCCGCTGGATCTAAAGCCGTATCGGCTCGACTAACCGGACACCGGCACTAAGCCAAAACGAAACGCCAAGAAACCCCGACTTGATCAAGTTCGGGGTTTCTTTTTTTTGCGAATAGTCCAATCTCTGCACCCCATATCGTTGTTGAACAGCGATGATGGAGAGGAATGGGGAGAACGATGGCTGAGCGAATACAACAACCCTTTATTTTTGTGTCGATCCGGGCATCAACAACGATTCGGAATTTCATTATTCTGGATCTGATCACCGTAAACCGGGTTGTACTACCTGATCAAGCTGGCGACCGCCAGCGTGCTGCTGGGCTCAATGGGAAGCGCCGTGGGAACAGAGGTCATGAAGCGGATTCCCGTGATGAGGCTGTTCCAAATGAATCGCAGCATCATGCCTGTAAAAAAAGGCTGACCGCCGACTCACCGGCGATCCGCCTTTTTTCATCCGGCGGGTTCCACCCCGCCGAGTATTACAACACCGCCGACGTACCGCCGTCGATGTTGACCGCTGTGCCCGTCACATATGACGCCGCTTCGGACACCAGGAAGGCGATGACCTTCGCCGCCTCCTCCGCCTGACCGATTCGGCCTAGCGGGATGCCATGGCGAGGATCCGTTGCAAATTGCTCCCAAGTGAGCTCGGGCGCGGTTTGACGCCATTTCCGTTCGATTTGGTCGCTGCGGACAAGCCCGATGCACACCGCGTTCACGCGGATCCGGTCGGCCGCCAAATCCTTGCTCATCGCCTTCGTTAACGCCAACCCCGCTGCCCGGCTGACCGATGTTGGCAATGAGGAAGCCCCAGGTGTTTTGCCGCCTATGGCAGTGACGTTCAGAATCGCTCCGCCCCCCGCTTTACGCAGATGGGGGAGCGCTGCCCGGGAGAAATTCACCGCGCCAAGCAGCTTCAGGTCCAAGTCCGCGCCCCAAGCTTCGGCCTCCACCTTCTCAAACGGGGCCGCCGCCGAGGTGCCTGCATTATTTACGAGAATATCGAGTCCGCCAAAATGCTTGGCCGCCTGCTCGACAACCCGGCGGGCGTCATCGCCCGAAGTGACGTCGGCGACAAGGACAAGCGGTTCCGTCCCCGTCTTCTCGCGGATGGCCGCAGCCGCTTCCTGCAGCGGCCCTTCGTTCCGCGCCACGATGGCGACCTGGGCGCCTTCCGCAGCCAACGTAAGGGCGGTTGCCAGCCCAATGCCTTTGCTGCCGCCGGTAATGATTGCCCGTTTCCCTCTCAATCCAAGATCCACGCGAATCCCTCCTCGACGATATTTTTATGATCAACGTGTATTGATTAGGATCATCCTTTGGCCTTCAGATACTCCGCTTTATAAGCAGCGGCTTTCTGGGCGATCAACGACAGATCGTTGCGTTTCACCGCTTCGTTTGTCAAATCCGAGCCGATCCCCACAGCGACCGCGCCCGCTTGGATCCATTCGCCGAGGTTCGCCAGCGAGACCCCGCCGGTTGGCATAATATTTGCCTGCGGCAACGGCCCTTTGATCGCCTTGATCATCGACGGGTCGTACAAATTGCCCGGGAACAGCTTCACGATGTCCGCCCCCAGCTCCAGCGCCTCCTGGATTTCCTTGATCGTCATACATCCAGGCATGACCGGGATCCGGTACCGGTTACACAGCATCACCGTGTCACGATTCAAGGAAGGCCCAACGACGAACTGAGCGCCGCTTAAGATCGCAGCCCGCGCCGTTTCGGGATCCAGCACCGTGCCCACGCCGATGATCGCATAACGGGATTCGTCCTGGGCGTCCCAGCTGTATTTACGCGCCAATTCCTCGATCGCCCGCAAAGCAAACGGAACCGTCATCGTCACTTCGATGACCTTAATCCCGCCGGCAATGGCCTGCTCGGCCATTTGTACGACTTCCTCCGGGGTTTCTCCGCGCAGGACGGCGACAACGCCTTCCTGTACGATTTTTTGCACAAGCTGCAGCTTCTTCATTCCCTAACCCTCTTTCTCCTAATCGTTGTACTTTTTGCCCCTTACAATGAAAAAGAATACGACTCCAAATCCACACGCTCGCCGTTTACCCATCGATCCCCTGGAAGCCCGGGACCTTTGACGCTTAGAGTAAGCTGGACTCCCTCGGCATAGGTGGTATAGGAGGCATCGATCCGACCGGTCCTATCGTCGGCTGTGAAGCGTGGGGCGTGGGACTTCATAGTTAATACGAAATCGTCTAGACCCGCGATTCCCCGCTCGCCTGCTTCCGGAAGGCCCATCGCTTCCACCACAACACCAACGTAGCGGCCTTCCGCCTCGACCTGGAGATAGCCGTCCCGCTCCCGCACCTGATAATCACTCGACACATATACGGCAAAAAACGTCTCTTCAACCTTTCCGAATATACCATTCGCTGTAAATCGCCATTCTCCTTCCGGAAGCACGCCATTGACCTGCCCAGGCACACCCTCCGGCAGCGGGTAGACCGCCACCACGACGTTGTGATAATACAACACTTCCGTCCATTCGCTCTGATGGCGCGGGTCGTAGCCGCTAAGATCATACCCTTTGCCGGGATGGAAAAAATACAGCTGATTTCCTTTCTCCCCGCGGACCGGCAAGCTGTACAGCCAACGTAGCTGCTCATTGTCGAATTCCTCGACTCTCTCCCACAGCCCACCTGCCGCGAAGTGGTTGGTCAGATAGGCATAGGAATGCAGCCGCTGCTTGACGCCGCCGATCTCCTTGAGGATGGCCGCCTTGGACTCGGCAGGCTTACTTCGCTCCAATGCCCGCAGCCGAGCTGACGCAGGAGCTTCATAGAATAGAAGCCCGGCATACTCGGTGCGCGGCATCGCTTCCGGCAGCTCGAAATCGCCGAATTGCACATAATCGTGCAGCACGTTCGCATCCCGCGGCGCATCATGCAGCCAACCGCGGGCATGGGCACCAACCCATGCTCCCTTGAAATAATAGGTGGCCCGAAGGGTCCATAGATGATTTAACATCTCAGACAGCTCGGCCTTTACCTCCGCATCGCCCATCAGCGCCCAAGCGCAGGTGAACGCCTGAACCCAGTGCCAAAACCACGGCAACGCGCCGTATTCGGCCATACCCTCAAGCCGTAAACGGGCCAACGTTTGCCGTAAGCATTCCCTGCCGTCCGCGAACAATGTCGCATCTCCGTAACGCTGCCCCAAGATCAGCTTCGCGGCCGTATACTTCGCCTCATGATGGTTGTATTCCCGTAAAGGTTTGCGATAGAAGCCGCTGCGATAGACATGCGACAACGCGTCCTCGAAGCGGGCGGCCAACTCCGGGCTCAGCTCTTCCCCATAGCAGTGCATGAAATACGCCATCAAGCTGCCCATGAGCTCAACCGGGAGCACATGCGGCTTGGCCCGCTCCGGTGTCGGATCCAATCCGAGCGGCCAGTGGCCATATGTCGGGCTGGACGTCTCCTGGTCCTGCAGCTGAAGCACGCGCAGCAGCACCCGCTCCGCCAGCCGCCGGCCTTCCGTCCGATCAAACGGCGGCGTTTCGTCCGGATCTACGGCGGCAGCAAATAAATAGGAGGCGTAATAATAGTTGTCCCGGATATCGCCATGAAACCACAGTCCGCTGTCCAGAAGCGGCTGCCGCCAGGCGGTTGCTGCGGCTTTTCGGACGATTGTCTTCATTCGAGCTTGATACAGACTCATCAAAACGTACCCCTTCCCCCACATCCTACCATGGTTCCCTCAGCTGCTTAAAGCCGGTGAATCCACGATTTCCTACGGTAAACTTCCGAATTCCGGCATCTTCATCCTAGATGGAGCAATATGGTGTGCCCTCTTGCCAAATGAACCTAAATGGATTAATCTGAACGTATATGAACATTATACACCAAAATGAACGTGTAAAGGAGAGATTTTACATGGAACGTCGTTACGCTTCGCATCCCCAAGAGGTCAAGCAATTTGATACCGACCGTTTACGCAAGGAATTCCACATTCCTACCTTGTTTACGCCGGATCGATTGGAGCTGGTGCTCACGCACGAAGACCGGCTGATTATCGGCGGCGCGGCTCCGGTGCAGCAGGATGTCAAACTGGAAACGGATCTCAAGGAGCTAGGCGTCTCCTACTTCCTCGAACGGCGCGAGCTTGGAGCCATTAATGTTGGCGGACCAGGATCCATTATTGTCGACGGAACGGAATACGAGCTGAACAACAAGGATTGCTTGTACGTCGGCAAGGGCTCGCGTGAAGTGATTTTCCGAAGCAAGGATGCCTCGAAGCCAGCGAAGTTCTATTTGAATTCGGCACCGGCCCACAAGGAATTCCCTACGGCAAAAACAACGCTGGCAGAAGCGGAATCCGGAGCGCTTGGTTCGATCGAAAATTCCAATGAGCGCACGATTCACCGGTTCATCCACGAGAACGGCATTCAAAGCTCCCAACTCGTGATGGGGATGACTCAGCTCAAGACCGGCAACATGTGGAATACGATGCCTGCCCATGTCCATCCGCGCCGGATGGAGGCTTATATGTACTTCGATCTGGCAGAGGACGCTGTCGTCTTCCACCTGATGGGCGAGCCCAACGAAACCCGGCATATCGTTGTGCGTAACGAGCAAGCTGTCATCTCGCCGAGCTGGTCGATTCACAGCGGGGTAGGAACCAGCAATTATACGTTTATTTGGGGCATGGCCGGCGACAACAAAGCTTATGCGGACATGGACGCCGTTCCGATGAAAGACTTGAGATAAGAAAGAGTGAAAGCTTGCATGAATCCAATTCGACGTTATGAAAAAATTATGGAGGTTCTGCTGACGCAAAAGGAAGTGACGGTGGCAGAATTAAGCGAAAGCTTGGGCGTGACCGGCAAGACGATCCGGGAGGATCTCGCCAAGCTGGAGGAGCAAGGGCTGCTGGTGCGCGTACACGGCGGAGCAATGCTCGCCCAAAGCGACCAGTACGGCATTCTGCCGTCCAAAGAGCCGCTGACCAAGCATGCGGAGGAGAAAAGGGACATCGCCCGCCTCGCCCTCAATCACATTCAAGAGGGTGATATCCTCGCACTGGACGGGGGCAGCACGACGCTGGAGATCGCCCGGCGGTTAGAGAATCGCCCGCTTACCGTTGTCACGAACGACGTGTATATCATCAGCGAGCTGGCAGCCAAAGACCAGATTCGTCTGGTCGTCCCCGGAGGCTACCGCGTCCGCAACATGCTGGCCGGTCCCGAATCGGCGGCGTACGTGCGTCAGTTGAATATCCAGAAAGCCTTTATCTCGGCAACCGGCATCCATCCGGAACACGGACTGTCGATTTATACCGGTGATTTGATCGACTTCAAGCGGGCTTTGATCGAAACGTCCCGCGAGGCGATCGCCGTCTTAAACCATCAAAAGTTCGGGCAGACGGCGCTCCGCACCTTCGCCTCGCTGAGCGAGATCTCGCGTATCCTCACCGATCGGGGCCTACCCGCAGAGTCCGCGCTACCGTATGAACGTGCCGGCGTAACGATCGAATACGCAACCAAATAAACGAAAGCGGATTGATGGGAGGAGCGTACACTTATGAAATTATTTGATTTAACGGGCAAAACTGCCCTCGTCACCGGAGCCTCCGGCGGACTGGGCCAGGGGATTGCGGTCGGACTGGCCGAAGCCGGGGCCGACGTCGTATGCGTCTCTCGCACCAGCAGTGCTGAAACGGTCAGCCAAATTACAGCCTTAGGCCGGAAAACGACGGAAATCGTTGTCGACCTCAGCGAGCATGACAAGCTGCAGGAAACCTTTGATGAAGCGCTCCAATTAACGGGGGCGGTCGACATTCTGGTAAACAACGCCGGGATTATCCGCCGGACACCAGCGAAGGATCACAGCGAAAAGGATTGGATCGACGTCATCCAACTGAACTTGAACACCGTGTTCTTGCTCTCGCAGATCGCCGGACGCCATATGATTGAACGCGGCAGCGGCAAAATCATTAATATCTGCTCGATGCTCTCCTACCAAGGCGGGATCAACGTGCCCGGCTATACGGCCAGCAAGCATGGGGTCGCCGGCTTAACGAAGGCATTCGCCAACGAATGGGCTTCCTATGGCGTACAGGTGAATGGCATCGCACCCGGCTACATGGTAACGGACAATACCGCGCAAATCCGGGCCGACGAGAACCGGAGGGCTTCGATCACGGATCGGATTCCTGCCGGGCGTTGGGGAACGCCGGAGGATCTAAAAGGGCCGGCCGTCTTCCTCGCCTCCGCCGCCTCAGACTATATGAACGGCCATATCCTTTGCGTTGATGGAGGATGGATGGCGCGGTAATATCATCGAATTTCGCCTGCCTTATTGGCAGGCTTTTTCTATGATGGGGCATTTCGTAATCTTGCTTTTCCTTTCGCTTCCCGTGGCGCCGTGATCTTGGTCAAGGTATACTAGGGCTGGGGGTGAAGCCATGACAATCCATACCGGGTCCCGGACTTACCAGACCGCAAACGATGCCCAGTGGCAAGCGATTCTCGCCAATGATGCTGCACAGGACGGCCAATTCTTCTACGCGGTGGTCAGCACGGGCATCTTCTGCCGCCCGTCCTGTAAATCAAGGCCGCCTAAGCGGGAGAACGTTCTCGTCTTTGCTACTGCGGAGCAAGCGCGTGCTGCCCATTTCCGCCCCTGCAAACGCTGCAAGCCGGAAGGACAGCGGTTGCCAGATCAGGAATGGGTCGAACAGATCGCGGACTATATCAACCGCCACTACCAAGACAAGCTCACCCTGGAGACGTTAGCTGAAGCGTGCCACGGCAGCCCGTACCATCTGCAACGAACGTTCAAACGGATCATGCGAATGACGCCAACGGAATACCTGGTGCGACGGCGAATCGATGAGGCGAAGCACGCTTTGGCTGAATCTGAATCGCAGCGGACCGTTGCTGAGATCGCCCAAGAAGTGGGGATTGGCAGCGCCGCCTATTTGATCACCCTGTTCAAGAAAATCACCGGCATCACGCCTAACGAATACCGCAAAATGCAAACGGAGGTGTAAGCTCCATGACAATCGTTCAGTCCCCGCCGTTATACTGGTCACAGCTCCAGGAACCTGCTTGGAGCCTATATCTCGCCGCTACCGAACAAGGCCTGGCGTTCGTTGGCTCATCCGGCGGTTCTTTTGAGGAGCTGACCGCCTGGGCGGGCCAACGTTTCCCCGGCCGTCTGCTTGCGCAAGATGACCGCCGGCTGGCTCCCTATGCTTCCGAGCTGGCGGCCTATTTTCGCGGTGAACTCCAACGTTTTACCCTCCCTTTCGACTTGCACGGAACTCCGTTCCAGCAAGACGTCTGGCAGGCGTTATGCTCGATTCCGTTCGGGCAAACCCGCTCTTACTCCGACATTGCTGAGTCGATCGGTAAACCCGCTGCCGTCCGTGCAGTAGGCACGGCGATTGGGGCGAATCCGCTGCTTATCACGATTCCATGCCATCGCGTGATCGGCAAGAACGGGGCGCTTACCGGCTACCGCGGCGGCCTGGAGATGAAGATGCGGCTGCTGGAGCTGGAACATGCCGCTTTAGGCGGAGGCGGGCGGTGAATCCCAACGGCCACCCGCGGGTAGTTGCCGCCTATACGACGCCCAAGACGCTGCTTAATATAGGGACCGGATTCCTGTCCCACTACTCTCATTCGCTGAGGCTGGGCATCCGCTCGATCTATGAACAGCTGGGCCTCGAATCCTGGTATTCACCGGACGCCTACCGAATCGTGTATGAGCGCCTGCTGCAAGTTTTTCCCGATCATCAAGTATTTCTTAGTCAGGAGGGGTTCGCCCCATAAGTAAGCAAAACCGCCGGAGACGAGGCTCCCGCGGTTTTATCATTACCTAAGAAAATGATCACGTTAACATTAAAGCCCAAACGACAACCGTTCACAGCAAAGGATCCAGCCCTTTACCGCTCCACATGCCCTTTGCCGGACAAGAGACGTTCAATCTCCGCCGCACTTGGCAACCCTTCCCAGTCACCAACAGCCTGAATGACCTGAGCGCCAACCAGATTCCCCAGGCGAACGGCCTCAATCATGCTGTACCCGCGTACGACTCCAGCCAGAAATCCGGCGCAAAATCCGTCGCCCGCTCCCACCGTATCAATCACCTGTTCCACTTTAAAATACGGCACCGGGTTCAGCTGCCCTTGCTCCAGCACGTAGGTGCAGTCGTCTCCGCCTTTGATGATACTGATCGCAGACAACTCCTGCAGCTTGCCGATGATCGTATCCATCGAATCGGTCTCGTACAACAGCTTTAACTCATCCAGTCCCGGCAGGAAATAATCCGCTTTCATCGCCAGCGGCAGCAATACCTTACGTGCGTCCTCAATGCTCCACAGCTTCAATCGCAAGTTCGGATCGAAGCTCACCTTCACCCCATGCCGCTTCGCGATATTCACCGCCGCATGGGCCGTTTCCACGCAAGAAGCGCTAAGCGCCGGCGTAATGCCCGTCAGATGCAGGACCTTGGCTCCGGCGATGTACGATTCGTCCAGATGCTCCGGTCGCATGAAGCTGGCCGCAGATAACTTGCGGTAGTAATAGACCGAGCTTTTGCCCGCCACGTTCTCCCGTACCATCATGCCCGTAGGGGCTTCATCCGTCAACATCGCACGGGATACGTCAACGCCTTCGCCGCGGATCGCCTTCAGGATACGCCGGCCAAACGGATCGTCCCCCAGGCGGCCGCACCATCCGGAAGTTTGGCCCAGCCGTGCCAATCCGATCGCTACATTGGACTCCGCCCCCCCAAACGATGGAGAGAGAGCGCTTGCATATTCGAGCCCTTTGCCCCCTTCCGCGATCAATAAAGCCATGCTTTCGCCAAAGGTGACCACCTCGGGGCTTCCCGGGTTCGGACGAGATTCACTTAACTGCTGCATGTTCAGATTCACACCTTCTTTTGGATTCAATTTACTACCATTATCTCATGTCCGGACTCGGAAAACTATCAAAAAAAAGCCAATCCATCGATTCGGGTTGCCCCGGATGAATCGGCTATGTCCTAGCAAAACTGGACCTTATGTTGTTGTGCCTTATTAGCCCCCTACCCCGTTCTCGTAAGCTGTAATAGGGCTGTTGTGACTGATGCTGCCGAATACTCCCGTACCTAAACTAATGATCAGAGCGAACGTCACTGCCCACTTCCGCAACCTTCAACACCTCCCCCATCAAAGATTCGTACTGCTGGAGTTGCTCTTGCGTCGCGAAGCTTCGATGCTGCTCAAATAGCGGGACCATTTTCATAAAAAGTTCCTTGTTATTCAGAGAAACAGCATATTTGAGCGCGTAAATCAACTTCTCCAAGCCTTCCTCGATCTCCTGTTTTCGCAGCAGATAAATCGCCAGCTGATAGTTTAGGTCCAAGAACCGGTCTTTATTTACAGCGGAAACATAGTGATTGGGATAAAGGCTATATAAATCCGTATTCACCGGAAACACTTTTAATACGTCGTCGATCACAAAACCGTTAATATTGGCGGCTTCGACAATGATTCTCAGACTGGGCAGCACTTCATGCGGATGCTCTTTAAGCATCTGGATATATTCCGGAAGAATCGTTTCATTCCCATTTAAAATCTCCAGATTGTAGCGGTTCGCTCTGGCCCAGACCTTAAATTTCTCCACTTCTTTTAAGCCCGTCTCATCAAGGCCTTCAAACCAGCTCAAATCCGCGTATTCGGCTACACACTTCAGCGCTTCCTCATACCTGCCCAGATGCTCCAATGCCGCGCCTTTCAGCAAATACCCTTGGCCAAAGTAAACCACCAGATGCCGCTCGCAGCGCAGCTCCCTATCCTGATGGGCGGAGGACGCCTTCCAGCTCGTTTCATAGATTCGCCGGGCCAGCGTTTGCAGCTCCTCGGCAAATCTTACGACGTAAGTCCATTTTTGCAGCGAGTAATAGGTGTTCGCTAATTGCAGCAGCCCATCGAGCTGAAGATCCTCGGGGAGCCGGTTGCGGTAGGGCTCGAACCAGGTGGCGGTCCGCAGGTTGGATTCTGCGTCTTCCCCCAAATTCATCCGGAACAGGCGGTATTGGCTGATCGCCAGCCGTTCCGAATGCTGGTATTTCTCGTATTCGCAGACCGATTGGTAGAAGAGCCTTGCGGCGTCGCGGCGGCCTTCTTCGTAAAGCTCCTCCCCCATATCAAAAATCATCGGAAGATAGGATAAGTCCTCAGTCAGGCGGGACAACACCTGCTCGATGCAATCCAATTCGCCAATCTCCGCGCAGCGATGCAGAAACGCTTTTAACCTTCGTCGGTTGGGATGGTCTGAATCAATACATTCCTCCACATATAAAGGGTAATACGACCCGATCGGCTGTTCGAGCGCTTCGGTGATCAGGTCCAACTGCCCGATAGAGATCGGTTTAGGGGGATTTCCATTCAAGATGGCGCTGAGCGTCCCCCGATTGATTCCCGAACGGCGAGAAAAGCTGTGCAAGGAATATCCTTTCCTTTCCAGCTGATGGTTGATCACGGAACGAATCGTGGGTTCCTTCGTCATGGGATCTCCCTCCTTTGCGGTCTCCTATATTTTTACACATTATACGGAACTCCGAACAACCGGTCAAATAAAAGAGAGGAGCCTCCCGTTATCGGGAAGCTCCCACTCTGATGCTAAACTTCCAAGATGGAAGGCATAATATGCGGCGTCCGGCCCACTTCTTTGGCAAAATACCGCCGAAGCTGCTGCTGCGTCGCTCGCAGCCAGGCGTTATGATCGTAAGGCTCCTTCTCGCCAAGGCGGTTCAAGTTCCGCTTCAGCATCGCCTCCGCCCGCCGCAGCAGCGGTCTGGCGTCCTGCATATAAACGAAACCGCGCGAGACGATGTCCGGTCCGGCCAAAATTTGCCGCGTCTTGCGGTCGACCGTCATGACGACGATCACGATCCCTTCCTGGGCCAGCTCCATCCGCTCCAACAACAGGGTGTCTTCATGGGTAGGACGCATTTCCCCGTTACTGATGAGCACTTGCCCCGAAGGAATGGTGCGCCCGCGTTTCGCCCGGTTCCGGTACACCGACAACGTATCCCCGATGTTCATGATGAAGATGCGATCCTCAGGAATACCTGTTTGCAGCGCCAGATCGCGATGGCTGAGCAGCATCCGGTACTCACCGTGGATCGGGATAAAATACTTAGGACGAATAAAGCTGAGCATCAGCTTCAGGTCCTCCCGGCAACCATGCCCGGACGTATGGATGTCGAAAATCGAGCCGTAAATGACGTTTGCGCCTGCCCGAAGCAGCAGGTCGATGCTGCGGTTGATATTTTGCGCGTTGCCAGGAATCGGCGAGGACGAGTAAATCACCGTATCCCCCGGATAAACCTGCACATTCCGATGTGCACCCGAAGCAATCCGGCTGAGCGCAGCGTTGGGTTCGCCTTGGCTGCCGGTGCAGACAATGAGGACCTGCTCCTCAGGGTAACGGTCGATGTGCTTCACATCGATCAGCATCCCTTCCGGAACGCGGATGTAGCCCAAATCCTGACCGATAGCGAACACTTTCTCCATACTGCGGCCGATAACCGCGATTTTGCGGTTTACGATCGCGGCCGCTTCCACCACTTGTTGAAGCCGATGCACGTTCGAGGCGAAGGTGGCAAATAAGATCCGCCCCCGGCAGCCGCGGAACGACTCCAGGATGGCGTCACCAACCCGACGCTCGGAAGGGGTAAAGCCTTCCTTCTCGCTGTTGGTGCTGTCGGCGAGCAACGCCAATACGCCTTCTCCCCCGACGCTGGCCATCTTAAACAGATCCGCCGGACGGTCCTCCGGGGTGAAATCGAATTTGAAATCGCCGGTATGAACGATCGATCCGTACGGGGTATCTACTACAATGCCAAAAGCATCGGGAATGCTGTGTGTCGTCCGGAAGAAATGCACAGCCAAATGCTTAAATGCATACCGGTCATTTTCATGGAACACATGCAGCTCCGCTTGCCCAAGCAACCGATGCTCCTCCAATTTGGCCTTCACCAAGCCAATCGTCAACGGGCCCCCATAAATAGGCAGCTGCAGTTGACGTAACACATACGGGATCGCACCGATATGATCCTCATGACCGTGGGTCAGGAAAAGCCCTTTCATTTTATGCTTGTTCTCAATCAGATAACTGATGTCCGGAATGATGCAATCAATGCCCGTCAAACGGGAATCCGGGAATTTAAGCCCCGCGTCAATCAAAATGATTTCGTCTCTGAACTCGATGCCATACATATTTTTTCCGATTTCCCCGATCCCGCCGAGTGAAAAGATCCGGACAGGTGGAGGTGACGGCTTCGAACGCCGATTTGTCTTAACTGATTTAGTTGCTGCTACATTCATTAGGTCGATAATCCTCTCTGAAGAGTTCGTTCAATGGGTTCATAAGAATTATACTGAATTATGAGCACAATAACTATTTAATTTTTACAATTCTCCACTGAACCAGATGAATTTACTGCAGAACCTTCACGAAAAGAGGAATTTTGCATAAAAAAGGAAGACAACAAAAAAAGAGCCGTGCATCAACACCGGCTCCTTTGGCAGTGGCTCCATCAACGGATTATACACTTTTCTTTAACTTGCTGATTAATTCCTCATATGTATCGATGACTTGCGGCGTTGCAAAGTTCCTGTATCGTTCGAATAGCTCTACATATTTAACCATGACAGCTCGGTGAGAATTGTTTAATTGATTGAACTGTTCCAAGCTTTTAAGTAAGTAACGAAACCCCTCCGGGTACTTACCTCGGCGGAGATCATAGTCGGCTAATTCGATATAAAGTTGGGAGATCCGATCAAGAATAAACTGCGGGCTGTACATTCCCGTAGTCAAGGGCTGATGATCTAAAGCAGCCAAATCTTCTTTAAACCGTTCAAGGATATGTTCAATCGAGAAGTCATGCCGATTGGCGTTTTTAACCAGATTGAAGATCATGAGGATCTTGTCCGCTTGTCTGTTTTCGCAGTAGGTGACATATTCATCGAGTACCGTAATATCCCCGGAGGAAAGCCGGGTTATAAGAGCGTTTGCATAGGCCCATTCACGAAACAGGTTCCGCCAATGTAACGTTTCCGGATCGTTTTCCCGCACCCAACTTAGATCATGATAGCGTTGGATATAAAGTAAGGCTTGGTCATATTCCCCCCGCAAATTATGTACACTCCCAAGCAGCAAATAGGAATACGCCAAATAGTAAAACAAAGGTCTAGTTGTCTTCCGTTGCAAGATCTTTCGCTTCTGTTCCGAAAAGTAATACACTTTGGCCTTGTGCTCCAATCGTTGAGCAATACTCTCCACCCTATCCCATCGGTTTAAGGCACGATAGGTATTGGCCAGATCCCTTAACGCATCGAGTTGACTCGCTTCATCCAGTCGCTCAATATACGGTTCGAACTGGATCGCTGACTGATAGTTTTGATCCTGATTCGTCCCTTGACCGATCAGGAATAAACGATATTGGCAAAGGGCCAACCGTTCGGAGTGCTGCTTGCGCTCGGTCATCGCCACATTTTCGTATAAGATCCCCGCTGCTTCATATTCGCCCTTCTCGTACAATTCTTCGGCCAAATCAAATAAAAGTTGAGCATAAAGCGGGTTGTCCAGCAATAATTCAACGATTTCCCGAATGCGATCAAACTGGCCCAACTCCGCGCAGTTATGAATTAGTGGTTTTACTCTTCGCCAATCCGGATCCTTCTCGTGCAGATACTCGCTGATATAAGTCTTATAGAAATGGCCTCTCGGAAATCCCAGCACCATGGTGATCCGTTCTAATTGATCTACAGCCAGCGGACGGTTTCCGTTCAGAATGGAGCTTAACGTCCCTGGGTTCAGTTCAAGCTGCTTGGCCAATTGAGTGAGATTTAGCTGGTGTCGCACCATATATTCTTCTATTGCAGCGACAATAGTGGCACGCGGTTTCAAAGGAATCCCCCTCTATTTTGCAAAAAAAACTATTCATCCATGATTTTAGGGGATTATGTCTAATTCGAATAAAATGGAAATATCTGCAACCCTGATTTGTTCAAAAAGACCACTCCTCACAACCTTCAATATGAAAAAATCAACCATCCCAAAGGAATGGTTCAACTTTCTATTTTCAAAATAATATTCCACTCGAATTTTGTCAATAATATGCAATAAAGAACTTATGAATTCTTTTTGATAAAATATTGAACTTTGAATACTCTGCAGTTTGCCCCTCCGCTTGGACTAAACTTAATACGAGAGGTGGCCTCTATGGATGTAGCAAAGCAGGTCGGAAAAAATGTCAGATACTATCGCAAGCTCAAAGGGCTTACGCAGGAACAACTGGCCGAGTCGACGGAAACGTACGGTTCCTACATCGGACGGTTGGAACGCGGGGAGCAAAACGTTCAGCTCGAAACGCTGCATAAAATTGCGGATGCCCTGCAGATCAGCGTATATGCTCTATTTCGCAATCCAGGGTACGACGAGCTCCAGGACCAAACTTGGATTTGGCAGATCGTGCAGCTGCTGCAGGAACAGCCGGCCGAGGAACAAGCGCGTGCGTACCGTGTGCTGAAGGAAATGTTTCGTCAAAAATAAAAGGGTTTAAAACGGAATCGATCCGCTTTAAACCCTTTATTTATGTTCGTCTTAGTCCCACAATCCGCTGCGCTCCACGACCTCCAGCCACCGTTTGGCGATGACATCGTGGCCTGCAGCCGTCGGATGGACGCCGTCCCAGATCCAGTAAGCGGCCTCGGCTTTTTCCGTCGCCGCATCAAACGCATCCTGCAAAGGAACATGCACCGTACCAAACTCTTCAGCCAATTGACGAACGGTATCCTGGTACCGTTTGATCAGGCGCTCCCATTCGGTCCATTTTTCCGCCGTAGCTCCGGTTTTCAAAATAAACGGCTCGCATAACACCAGCTTGGTGTTCGGCAATACTTCCTTCGTCTCCTCCAGCAAGTGACGATACGCCCGTTCGAAACGATCCGTTGCCCCGCTAGGTTCGCCGCTCATTTGCCGCCAGGCGTCGTTAACGCCGATCAGCAGACTAATCACGTCCGGCTTCAGACTGATCGCATCCTCGTTCCATCTTGCGTAAAGGTCGGAGACCCGATCCCCGCTCACGCCCCGGTTAATGAATTTTGGCTGCAAATGCGCGTATTCATGACCTAGCTTCGCGGCGATGATGTAGGCATAGCTGTGGCCCAAAATATGATTCAAATCCGTGCCGCGATCCCGATTTCCGTCTGTAATGGAATCCCCCTGAAACAATACGGTCAACTGCTTTTTCATGCGTTTCCCCTCTTTCCTTCCATGATCTCCGTTTCCCATTATAGCTTTGAGAGACAGCGATCCTCCATGGAGAAATTAGTGCAAAAATACAGTTTTCTTCGCGAACTTCAGCCTTTTTTCGATAAATCCCTGCAAAACTGCAGTTATTTTAGACGGAAAACGTCAAACCCCGAATTGGATAAAAAATTCCTGCACTTTTGCAGGGATTTGCACTTGGGGCCCCTGATTTGCACTCGGGGCCGTCTACTTCACCGCCACAAAAAAGAGCCGGGCCGCCTCATCCACCGCCTCGACCCACTCGAAATCAGCATAGATGTAGACCTCGCGGAAGCCGCAGCGCAGCAGCTCGCTTTTCATCCATGCCGGGTCGTACGCCCGTTGGATATGCGTTTCTTCGAACCGACGGTACAGTCCCGGCCCCTGCTCCTCTTCCCGGGCGAAAATCGTCAAATGATGCTCAATTTCGTTCCGATACGCATCTCGCTCACAAGTCCAGATATACGACACACTCGGCTCATCCCAAACAAACGGCTGCTCCTCCTCATACCGGATCAACGTGTTGGGATGATGCACATCAAACAGGAATGTCCCTCCCGGCTTCAACCCTTCGTATGTACGGCGGAAGGTCCGAATGATGTCTTCCTCTTCCAATAAGTAGTTCAAGCAATCGCAAAAAGAAATGACGGCGTCGACCGGCTCCGGCACGGACCACTCCGTCATATCCTGTTGCACCCAGCGCACGCTGCCCTCGCGGAACAACCGAGCGCCTTGGGGCGTGGTTTCCATTTTACGGCGGGCTACCGCCAGCATGTCAGCAGACAAATCGATGCCGATCACCTCGAACCCGGCATTCACCAGCGGAATCGTAATGCTGCCGGTCCCGCAGCCGAGATCCACAACCGTCTTTGGCATACCGTACCGATCCCAAGCTGTACGGGCGAACCGGATCCAGTCCGGGTAAGGCATGTCCTCCATCAATTCGTCGTACACGTAAGCAAATTTCCGATATGATGCCATGGGCTCGTCACCGCCTTCTATCTAGTTGCTGCTGCTTTCTTAAGCTTCCGGCTGCCCGCGATCATCCGCACCGGCAGCTGGGGACTGCACCAAATACGTCCAGTTCTCCTTCTGGACAACCTTGCCTTCCTTCATCAGCTTGCCAAGTGCCCGCTTGAACGCAGACTTGCTGATCGCAAACCGCTGCTTGATCAGATCTGGGGGCGTTGCGTCGGAATACGGCATACTTCCGCCCGGTCGACTCTCCAGATAGGCGAGAATGCGCTCCGCATCCTGACCCATGCCGATTTCCTTGCGCGGCGCCATCGACAGGTTCACACGCCCGTCCTCACGGATATGGGCCACCCGTACCTGCACGCGTTCGCCCAGGCGCAGCAAGCGGCTGCGTTCCGTGGCGTGGATCATGCCAATCGCTCCGAATCCCAGCACGCCGCCTTGGACGACGACAAACGTCCCCATCTGCAGCGGTTTGTAGACGATGGCATCAAGCCATTGGTTTTTCCACGAGGATGGCGCATGGAAAGCATGGGGAGCCAAATCCTGCTCACCGGCCAGCTTCGCTTTGAGCCGACCTTGTTTGTCATGCTCCATGATGACGTACACGTGGTCGCCTACCTGTGGATGCAGCTCCTTCATTTCGGGCAGCTCACGGATCGGCAGCAGCAGCTGACGGCCCAGCCCCATCTCCAGGAAGCAGCCGAGCCGCGGATGCACATCAGCCACCTCAAGCAGCGCCAGCTCGCCCAGCGTGAGATACGGCTTCTTCATCGTAGCCGCCAAACGGTCCTCCGTATCGTAGAACAGAAACACCTCAACCGTTTCCCCCGGCTTCACCTGGCGGGTCAGCTCGGAGTAATGGAGCAGTACATCTTGCCCGCCTGCACTCAGAAAATACCCATACGGCGATACCTCGCGATCGATCGGTAAAGAGACGATGGTTCCCGCAACCAGACTCATACCGTCTCCACGACCTTGGCATCCGACCAAAGCCGTTCAATGTTGTAATACTCACGCTCATCGCGATGGAACACGTGCACAACAACATCGCCCAGATCCATCAGTACCCAGCGAGCAGAATCCAGGCCTTCAATGCCGCGAATTTGGGCCCCCACCTCATGCGCTCTTTTGCGAATCTCAGTGGCAATCGCCTGCACCTGCGTATCCGAGTTCCCGTGGCAGATCACAAAATAGTCCGCGATTAAGGAAATCCCTTTCAAATCGAGCGCCACGATGTTCATTGCTTTTTTATCGTCTGCAGCTTGCACTGCCAAGTTCATCAATTCATTGGAACTAATCGCCATTCATTCAGCCTCCTTAGTTTTTCTTCGGTTTACGATCAAATCATTACGTGCCAATACCGTCAAAGGAAAGATCGGCTTCCCCTTCTCCAGCAAAAAAGATATCGTTGAGTCAAACCCTGCGATCAGCGCATCATCCAAACTCGTTTCCGCCAGCTCGCGAATCCGCTCCACACCCGGGAATTCGCGCCCCGGTTCGATGTAATCTGCCAGACAGACGATTTTGTCCAGCAGCGTCATGCCAACTCGGCCGGAGGTGTGATAACGAATCGCGTTCAGCACCTCTTCATCCTCGATCCCGTAATCCCGCCGGGAGATGAACGCCCCAACCTCGGCATGCAGCAGCTGTTTGTCGTGGTTTAGCAGTTCGGCATTTAGGCCGTTGTCGCGGATGATCGCTTCCTGCTCCTCGATTGGCCAAAACTTGGCCAAGTCATGCAGCAGCGCGGCTAAATCCGCCTTGACCGGGTCTGCTCCGTACCTCTTCGCCAGGATGACTGCACTCTCCATCACGCCCTCAACATGCTTCCAGCGCTTGGCGGGCATCCCTGCCGAGACGGAGGCGATCAGTTCTTCACGGCTGTAACCCATACAATCCGCTCCTTGTCATATATTCATACACGGCATCCGGAACCATATATCTGACCGAACGTCCGGCAGATAATCGGCTGCGAATCAGGCTTGAAGAAATATCAACAAGCGGCATCTCCGCGAGCTGTACCGCCTCCTGAATAAACGGAGGCAGCGCGTCCAGCTCCAGGAAGCTTCCGGGGCGCTGCAGCCCGATAAACGAAATCATCCCGGCCAAATCCTCAATCCCTTCCCACTTCGGAAGGTAATTCACCATATCGGCCCCGATAATAAAATAAAACTCCAGATCGGGGTGCAATGCGCGCAACTCCCGGATCGTATCTACCGTGTAGGACACACCGCCGCGGCGCAGCTCGATATCCAGCGGCTTAAAGGCAGGATTGCTGCCTATCGCCGCCTCGACCATCTCCAGCCGCTGCTGGCCGCTCACGCCGGCCTGATGTTTATGCGGAGGGATATGGGAGGGCATAAACCAGACCTCTTCCAGATGGTATTGTTCTCTGGCCGCCTCCGCCGCCAATAGATGGCCGAGGTGAATCGGGTCAAACGCCCCGCCCATAATTCCGACTTTTTTCATGTTGCGTTGCCTCCAATAACCTTTGAATGCAGCTCGTTTCAAGGCAGCTCGATTTGCTTATATTCACGAGACTCCTTATATAAAATAATCGTCCGGCCGATCAGCTGTACCAGCTCAGCGCCGGCGCCTTGCGCCAGCTCCTCGGCGATTTCCTGCGGATCGTCCAGATTATTGTTCAGCACAGAGATTTTGATGAGCTCCCGGCGCTCCAGCGCTTCCGAGATTTGCTTAATCATATGCTCGTTGGTACCGCCTTTGCCAACTTGAAAAATCGGCTGCAGCCCATGCGCTAAACTGCGCAGGTAACGTTTTTGTTTTCCTGTTAACATGTCGTATTCAAGACCCCTTAACATTCAATTATGCGACAACTTGCGTTATTGATTCATGCTCTCCAAGACCGCTGCCCGCATCGCACCCACCGGCGCAATCAGGCCAGTCCAACGCTCAAACGCGTAAGCGCCCTGGTAAATGAACATCCCCAGCCCGCTGTGAATCGTGCAGCCTTTCGCCTCAGCTTGCACCAGCAGCTCGGTCTTTAGCGGATTGTAGATCAGATCGCTGACCACGATCCCCTCCGGGATGAGCCGCGCATCCAACGGACAATCGCTCACGTGCGGATGCATGCCAACGGAGGTGGTGTTAATGATGAGGTCCACTTCCGGCAGCACCTCAGCCAGCTCATCCATGCCGCAGCCGGTTAAGCTGCCGAGCCCGGACCATTCGGCGGCCAGCTCCTGCGCTTTCTCCCCGGTGCGGTTGGCGATTGTCACGCGCCCCGGCTCCTCCTGCAGCAGCGCGTACACAATGCCCCGGGCTGCGCCGCCGCAGCCCAGCACCAGCACGCGTTTGCCCTTCAGCTCAGGGGCAGCCTCCTCCTTCAGCGAGCGGATATACCCGATACCATCGGTGTTGTACCCGGTGAGCACGCCGTCGTCGTTCACGATCGTGTTCACCGCCCCGATCAGCCGCGCGCTTTCGTCGATGTGGTCCAAGTAGTTCATCACTTCCACCTTATGCGGAACCGTGACATTGATGCCTCGGAACCCCAACGCGCGAATGCCCCGGATTGCTTCCTCCAACCGGTTCCCTTTGACGTGGAACGGCAGGTAAGCACCAGTAAGCCCGCACGCCTGCAAGGCGGCGGTGTGCATCACCGGCGATTTGGAATGCTGAATCGGATCGCCGATGACGCCGAGCAGCAGCGGTTGCCTAGCGCTTCCGTAGTCCCTTGCCTGTGTCTCTCCCCATTTTTCGTGATTCGCCTGCTCTCGCTCTCCCATCGGTTCTCCTCCCGCTCGCCGGATTTTCCGAATAATAAAGGTCCAAATGGGCCTTATTTACTCTAAAGTCCGTTTCTACTCAAAAATAGCGGTAAATTATGGCCTTATTCCACCTGAAAAACGCCGCAATCGCCCCTACTTCGGGCCACGCTCCAAAAATAACACCCATAATGACCGCTATTTTGCTCAATCCTTGCGTTTTCCATCAAATAGCGCCTTTTTTTACCCTTATCTGTGCTGCATGGCAAGACGCTAGCCAGCAAGGCCAGCCAGCGTCCACACCATCAAACCCTTAAATCAACGACGGCCGAACGAGCACCTTCACGCCTTTAGGCACATGCATCGCGACGACCGCACCCGCATCGTTGTTAATTTTGATCCAGCCTAAGCCGGAAATAAACACATCGCTCCGGCTGCCCTTCGGAATCCGGAATTCATGGCGCGTCCATTCCGGCAACGCTTCAATATGCTCCTTGCTCGGCGGTGACAGTAATTCCCCGGCATGTTCCGTGAACAACTCATCCGCCCGGGCAAGCTTCGTACGGTGAATCGGCACCCGGATGTTGACGAAACAAGTGAACGACTGGCGCTCCCCTTGAATGAAATCAAACCGGCCAAAGCCGCCAAAAAAGAGCGTCTGTCCCTCATTCAGCTGGTATACCGCCGGCTTAAGCGGCTTGTCCGGCATGATGACGCCCAAATCGGATGGGGCTACCAGCTCGCTGTAGCGGGACGGATACACAATCCCCGGCGTATCAATGATCGCCCGGCCGTCATCCAGCGGGATGTGCACCATGTCGAGCGTCGTGCCTGGATAACGCGAAACGGTCAACTCCTGATCCAGATCGCTGTAATCCCGAATCAACCGGTTGATCAGCGTTGATTTGCCAACATTCGTTGCGCCAACGACATACACGTCTCGATCGCCGCGCCGTGCCGCCACCGCATCCAGCAGCCGGTCGAAGCCGCTGTTTTGCTTGGCGCTGCACAGAACGACGTCTTCGATCTTCAGCCCCAAGTCCTTGGCTTCCTTCTGCACCCAGTTACGGACTTTGTTCCAGTTCGTTACTTTCGGCAGCAGGTCGGTCTTGTTTACCGCCAGCAGCACCGGATTGTTCCCAACAAACCGCTGCAAGCCAGTAATCACGCTGCCATGAAAATCGAACAGATCCACGATATGAATGACCAACGCTTCCTTACTGCCGATCTGCGACAGCAACCGCAGGAACTCGTCCTGCTCCACCGTAACGGATGAAGATTCATTATAGTTCTTGATCCGGAAACAGCGTTGGCATATCACCGGTTCTTTCGATAAAGCTTGCTCCGGGACGTACCCCGGCTTACTTGAATCCTGCGTTTGCAGCACAGCACCGCACCCGCTGCAACGAAGAGCGCCTTCTGCGCCCCGTACTTCCGTCATCTCCTCTTGTCCTCCTCGAGCCATAATCCAACCTTGCCCAGCCGCCGCTTCACGATTCGTTCCAGCATGCGATTAATTTTCGTGCCGAACCTTTCATCCTGAACGGAAATCGGGAGCACGAGCACAGTAAACAACCCTTGCCGGTTCCCGCCAAAGACGTCGGTCATCATTTGGTCGCCTACCACGATCGTCTCCTTCGGGCCAAGCCCCATCATTTCCATCGCTCGGTGAAAAGCTGCGCCGGACGGTTTTCTGGCTGCGTGCACAAACTCAATATTTAACGGGTTGGCGAATACCGACACCCGATCCAAATTATTGTTTGACACAATCACGAGTTTAAACCCGCATTTCTTCACTTTCTCAAACCATTCGATCAGTTCGGGAGTGGCCAGCGGCGCTTTGGCTCCGACCAGGGTGTTGTCGAGGTCGGTGATGATACCGCGGTAGCCTTGGGCATAGAGTCCTTCCAGATCGATATCGAATACGCTGTCCACGCGCATATTCGGTATAAACTTCTCAAACAAATACGTTCACCTCGGTTTCATACGACAAACTATACCATATTATTCCCCCGACATGCTTCTATTTTAAAAAAGAAAACGCCTCCCGCGCAAGCACGGGGGCGTTAACGTTGACAGAGTATATAAGTTTACGATCGGATCATTGACCAAGGGACCGTTTAGGGCCAGGCGGCCAGGCCTGCCTCCAACCGTGACCGCCAACCAATTTGGTTGCCTTTCGCGACAGCTCCCGCGCGGTGCGCCAATCGGCGGCAGCCGGACTCGGGCTGTACATCGCCTGCTCGTATAAGAGCAGCAACGGATCCAGCGCCTCCGCGAGCTGCGGTCGTTCAAGCTTCCAGCGCCCAAACGCTTCCCGCAGCGTTTCCTGGTCGCCGCGGGTGAAGCCTCTTCGCCGCATCCGTCTTACGAGTCGCAGCGTTTCGTAAATCGTCTTCTCCCCCGGCGTCAGCGGGCGGCCCAGCCGCAGCCGGAGCCAGAGGAAATACAACTCCGAGCGCAGTTGATATAAAGTCCAAAGCAATAAGACACTGACGGCCGAAACGAAAATCCGTTGCATGACCACCGGATCCAGCTTGGAGAAGAAGCTTTCTTCGGCTGCAACCACTTCCGTATCGGTGTTCGTATCCACCGTAAGCGTATCTTCGCTCTCCTCCGGCGCCTCCATAATCGGAGAGACGAAGCCCGGCGTCGCCTCAAACGGAATCCAGCCGTAATCGCCGAAATACAATTCCGCCCAAGAGTGGGCATCCGCATTGCTCACATTGTACGCTCGGCCCATCTCCGGGTTACGCATCATCATCTCGTCGCTTGGCTGACTGCCGGGAGCGTACCCTTTAACCCAACGTGCGGGGATGCCCAGCGAGCGGGCCATCACAACCATCGCCGTCGAATAGTAGTCGCAGTACCCCTGCCGGATTTCAAACAGGAAGCTGTCGACGAAATCGTCGCTGCGTCTGCGGGTCAAATCCGGCTTGTTCGTATATTCGTAGTTTTGCCGAAGGTATTGCTGCAACAAATCCATTTTCGCGTAGGGTGTCTCGCCTTCTGCGGTAATTTCCTCGGCCAGGTCTTTCACCCGCTGCGGCAGGTTGCTGGGGAGTTGCAAATATTCCTCCGGCGCACCTTCCGGATACAACGCATCGTAACTGACCTGCTCCAACTCCTTCAGTGGGATCAGCGGAATATTGGCAACCACCTTATATTTCCGCGGATAATCCGGCAAATCCCCGGGATCGCGGTAGCCGTTCCAGAACAGCTCCGCCTGTTTGCCGGCCCAGCGCATATCCGCCTGCTGGCGTTCGTCCAGCAATTCGATGCTTTCGATGGCATAACCGCCGAACAAGACCGGGTACACCTTATCGGTACTC
This sequence comes from Paenibacillus phoenicis, assembly GCF_034718895.1. Classification (NCBI taxonomy): domain Bacteria; kingdom Bacillati; phylum Bacillota; class Bacilli; order Caryophanales; family Paenibacillaceae; genus Paenibacillus; species Paenibacillus phoenicis. The sequence continues at coordinate 2,173,078 of NZ_JAYERP010000001.1, forward strand.
ATCGTCACGATCTGTTCTACCCGCATCGTTTCCACCTTGCCCGGCTGATCGTGCATGAGCGGGTCGGCGTCCGGTCCGCCGCGATAACGTTCCGTATCCCGGCCTTCCTGCTCCAGGTCAGCCCATCCCTTCCCTGAGTAGATGCGCCGGGTTTCACCGCGCCAATAAGATCTCACCGGCGTTTCGATGGACATAACCGGGCTGTAGCTGAATTCGAATCCGTCGCCTAGCGTTTTGTCATCGCGGCTGTAGCCGGAGACGACCTCCTCTTGTACGGCAGACGGGCTATCCCCCAACGCGCTGGTCAGGGCTGAGGGACCGCTGCCGCCTCCCCCGCTGCGCTTGATCCAAGCCGTATACGGATCGGTCAGCGTAGGCGACACCGACGGCATGCTGATTCCGATCAGCAGCACGCAGGCAAAGACGATAAAGATGTTCACGGCGATCTTAAACGGGCTTTGCCGCAACCGTTGCCAGCCATGCGGATATTTCCGGCGATACTCGTAGAAATGAGCGCTCACCAGCCAGCCGAGACCGGCGAATACAATCCAGGCTACGTTTTGCCATAAATAATAACGTGTAAAAGAGTCCAAAATCGTAAACGCAACCAGATGGACGGCCAAAAACACCAAAATTCTCAGACGAGTCACGACCAGCCGCAGCGCCGCCTCAAGCAGCACCCAGGCGATTAAGGAAAACCAGATATACGGCGTAAAGGTTAACGCCATGCCGCGAATCTGATCGGGAAAAAACGGGCCAAACGGAACGTAAACCCCGTAACTGGTCAGGATGAACCTCCAAATCAACAGCAGCGCGATGATCTTGATCGTCCATTTCCACGCCGCCTGCACCGGAAGCAGCCATTCAATCAGAGCCATCATAATGATTGTGACCGTCACCAAAGTGGTCGTGACCGAAAACCACAGCGGCTCCGTAAAATCAATCCATTGCATGGCAATGATCACGATCCACAACAGGGTTAAGCTCTGATAAGACTTCGGAAGCTGAGAATTTGCCGTAAGTTTCACAGCTTCGCACCCCCCATCGCTGCGGGAAGCTCGCGCAGAGAGGAGACGTAAATGCCGCGAAGTCCCCGCTCCTGCAGGGTCGCCTGCCATGCGGAACGTTTAACGGTTTGATATGTGTTAGGCGCGCCTGCGGCCACAGCCTCATCCCCGATTTGGATATGATACGGGATCATCTGCCGCGATTTGGCTAACCTAAGCATAGCCAGCACCTTGTCGTCCGCCAGCGGACTGATTAGGATAAAGAACGCGCCCGGCTGAAACAAATCCGGCTTCGCTTCTAAGCGATCCTTGTAGTTGCCGAATCCGTCCGCATCGATATCTACGAGATGGTGCAGCATCTGCTGCCGCTCCAGATAACCTTCCGCCGGCGGGAAGTAACGGAGGGTCTTGCCCATGGTGCACAGCCCCATGCTGATCCGTTCTCTAGCCCCAAATTCCAGCAGCGACGCGGCCGTCGATACGGCCAATTCGAACTGCGGAGGGCGGAAATATCCGCTCGTATGGGCGTCCAGCACCAGAACCATTTTCGGCAGCGATTCATGCTCGAACTCCTTGGACTTCCAGGTCCCCGTCTTCGCGGTAGCGCTCCAATGAATCCGCGAAATCCGATCCCCGTACACATAATCGCGCACCCCGTTGATTTGAGTCGATTCCCGGCGCGACAGTGCAACGGCCGTCTCCGGACCGGCAAGACGCGAATTGCGGCTGTACAGCTCCCAGTGCGGAATAAACGCCGTTCGGGGAAGGATGCGAAACTCCCCGCCAGTCTGAAAGACGCTGGTATGCTCCATGAGACCAAAAATATCCTCAGCACTGCAATTCGTACCGGCAAATGCGTATTTCCCGCGCTCGAGGGGCGGCGTTTTGTACACCAGCTCGGATCGGGAGCTGAAATAAGGCACAATGCTGTCCTCGAACATCCAGCTGTCCCCGTTATGGCGCCGCAGCGTTTCCCTGACGACGATGTAAGGCAGCGGCAAAAATGCCGGAAGCTGCAGCTGCAGCTTCACCACCACCTGATCCCCGGCTTGAAGCAACCCGCCCCGTTCTCCAGAGAGCGAAAGCGTCCGCGAGCCCGTGATCCGTTTGACGCCGCCAAACCCTCCAATCGCCCAGTAGAAGCTCAGCACCGAAACCATCATAAATAACATCAGCGAGGTTTTCCCGCCTTGAAACAAGACATACAACAGGCAGACCAGCCAAACGGACGCCACCCTCCAGAACTTCCGGGAGGTGAGGCCCGCTTTAACGCCTTCAACCAGCGCGCGCATCGGTTACCGTCCTATGGCGACCGGTACGTGGACCTGCCGGAGAATTTGCTGCAGCACCTCGCTGACGTTCCGGTGCCCCAGGCGGGACTCGGGACGCAGCAGAATCCGGTGCTCCAGCACGAATGGCGCGAGCGTCTTAATATCGTCGGGCAGAACATAATCCCGCTCCTCCAGGAAAGCATAGGCCTTGGCTGCGGCCATAAAGGCGAGCGAAGCGCGCGGCGACGCGCCCAGCAACACTTCTTCATGCTCCCGTGTCCGGCGAACGATCTCCAGCAAGTAATCGGCAAGCGGTTCGCTGATATGCACGCGCTGAACCTCACGTTGGATGGCGGCAATCTCCTCCATCGTTGTAACCGATTCCAACTGATCTGCCGGCTGGCCTTGACTATGGGAGCGCAGCATCGCTTTCTCCGTGTCGGCGTCGGGATAACCGATCCCAATTTTCATCATAAAGCGGTCCAACTGAGCTTCCGGCAGCAGATAAGTGCCTTCAAAGTCAATCGGATTCTGCGTAGCGCAGAGCATAAAAGGATGAGGAAGCGGGTAGGTCACGCCATCGGCAGTGACGCTTCGCTCCTCCATGACTTCCAGCAAGGCGGATTGCGTCTTTGTGGTTGCCCGGTTGATTTCATCCGCCAGCAAAATATGCGTCATCACCGGACCTGGCCGGAATACGAAACGTTCTTCATGAGGATGGAAAACCGATACCCCCGTAATGTCGCTGGGCAAAATATCTGGATTACATTGTATCCGCCGGTAGTCTCCGCTCATCGACTTGGCCAGCGCCTTCACGAGCTGCGTCTTACCTGTACCGGGTACGTCCTCGATTAACACATGGCCGCCGGCCAGCAGCGCCGAAAGCAGCAGCTTGATTTCAAAAGACTTTCCTAAAATACACGACTCCAGGTTGTTCTTTACGGCGTTCAAAGTTTGCATCGATTGCTCATGTACGGGCACGCATTTTCCCTCCCAAATAAGACCTGTATATATCTACCTATTTTACATGAAGATAGATAGGGAGTACACTGTTCCCGCAAAAAGCAATGCGTTTTCCAAAAATTTTAACCTTTTGGCCGGGCAACAAGTGCCGCAAGGAAGGAGAAAATGATCGCCGCCGAGATCCCCGCACTAGTCACGTCGAAGATCCCGGTAATAACCCCGATCCAGCCGTCCCGCTGCAGTTCGGTTAATGCCCCGTGCACCAGCGAGTTGCCGAAGCTTGTAATCGGTACGGAAGCTCCCGCTCCGGCGAACTTCACCAGCGGGTCATACCAGCCAATCGCATCCATCACTGCACCGGCGACGACCAGCGAACTCATTGTGTGCGCCGGGGTGAGCTTTAGCACGTCAAACATCAGTTGGCCGATAACACAGATCAATCCGCCAACGACAAATGCCCAAAAAAATATCATTTTTCGTTAACCTCCTGTTCCAGGGCAACCGCGTGCGCGATGCAGGGAATGCTCTCGCCTTGCTGATAGGACAGCGGAGACAAGAGGGCACCCGTAGCAACGACCAGCACCCGGCCTATTTCCCGGTTCTTTAATTTTCTTAGAATGTGGCCATAGGTGACGACGGCGGAACAGCCGCAGCCGCTGCCTCCGGCATTCACATACGTTTGTTTGTTACGGTCATAAATCATCAATCCGCAATCGTCAAATTTCGTTTTGTCCATCGAGACGCCGTCTTTTTCAAGTAAATCCTTGGCGATGGCATGTCCCACCGAAGCTAAGTCTCCGGTGACGATCAAATCATAATCCTCGGGCCCCCGGCCCGTATCGCGGAAGTGGGAAACCAGCGTATCCACAGCGGCCGGCGCCATGGCCGCTCCCATGTTAAACGGATCCTTAACACCGAGATCCTGGATCCGGCCGATCGTGGCATGGGTAATGCGCGGACCGCTCCCCTCCTTCGATACAACCGCACAGCCTGCGCCCGTAATCGTATATTGGGCGGTGGCCGGTTTTTGCGAACCGTATTCGGTTGGATAGCGGAACTGCTTCTCCACAGTACAGTTATGGCTGGCCGTACCGGCCATCACATATTTTGCCCCGCCGGCGTCAGCCAGAAATGCGGCTAAGGCAAGACTCTCCATGGAGGTCGAGCAGGCACCGAACACCCCAAGATACGGAGCCGCAATCGTCCGGGCCGCAAACGTCGCGGTAATAATCTGGTTCATCAAATCGCCGCCGATGAAGAAGGACAGGTCCTCGCGATTGATGCCGGCATGGACCAAGGCAAGGGACCCAGCGTGCTCCAACAGCTTGCGCTCCGCTCTTTCCCACGTCTTCTCGTCAATCTCCAAATTGTCGTAGACGAAATCAAACGTGTGGGACAACGGCCCCTCCCCTTCTTCAGGCCCTACAACGGTCGCCGCTCCGATAACGGCCGGCTTGGAGCGAAATTCCCAGGTTTGCGCGCCGATCAGCATCGGTTAATGCACTCCTCCCAGGCCGAAAATCACATGAATCACACCTACGATAAAAGCGGCCACGACGCCAAACACGATCACCGAACCCGCCAGCTTAAACATATTGGCCCCGACGCCAAGGACAAGCCCCTCCGCTCGGGATTCAATGGCCGAGGAGCACATGGAGTTGGCGAACCCCGTCACAGGTACAGCCGTACCGGCCCCGGCCCATTGGGCGATTTTGTCGTAAACGCCAAACGAGGTGAGCACGATGGAGATAAGAATCAGGATCGCGACCGTAGGACTCGCTGCTTCCCGCGCGGACATGTCGGCAAAAGTCATAAACAGCTGCTGGATACATTGGCCAATAAAGCAGATGAACCCGCCGACCAGAAACGCCCTCAGGCAGTTGCGCAAAATGTTTGTTTTCGGCTTATGCTGGTCGGCAACCTGCTGATACTCTTCCTCCGTCAGCAGCAGGTTGTTCAACTTCACCCGAGCTCCCGGCTTGTTTTTCGCTTTTGCAGGCAAACGGCATTCCTCCTTATTTTCCTAACTTGCACGGTATACTCATTATTTGTCATCCTGCGGCTTGTTATGTTTGGAAAATGATCCATGGAATCCGGCACCAGAAAGCGAGCTTAAAACATAAGAAAAACGTCTATCGACGTACATTCAAAGTAGACAGACCGCGTTTAGCGGAAGTTTTTCTTGCGATATCAGGATGCTAATGCCCCGAAGTTTATACTTTCTGATATCTTAAGAAAAACGTCTATCGACGTACATTCAAAGTAGACAGACCGCGTTTAGCGGAAGTTTTTCTTGCGATATCAGGATGCTAATGCCCCGAAGTTTATACTTTCTGATATCTTAAGAAAAACGTCTATCGACGTACATTCAAAGTAGACAGACCGCGTTTAGCGGAAGTTTTTCTTGCGATATCAGGATGCTAATGCCCCGAAGTTTATACTTTCTGATATCTTAAAGAAGCCCGCAGGAACCAAAGTTCCGGCGGACTCACGTCAGGTGAGGCAAGGGAATCGCATCCTGAAATCACAAATACAGAAGGATGATCACTAACAGGATAAAGAGCAGACAGATCACCAGCCAATCTTTGGCATATCGTTCCATTAAGCTTAGCCTCCTCATTCGCCCATCGACTGCTGCTTCTGCAGTATATGCTGCGCTCGGATGGCGGGTGCTCGCCAGAGTTACGACAGCACAAGAAATCCGGGCAATCCAATCGCCATGGACAATCGAAAAAAGGTAGTTCATACTAGGGTAGGAAGGTTATCTGAGATGGATTCTAAGATATCTAGATGCTGTAAATCGGGCCTTTGGAACCCGTATCTTTAGAAAAAGGAGAAGCAAACGATGAATGAAAAAACGCGCGAGCTATTTAAAGAACTGACGGAATTTCCAGCGGCTCCTGGATTTGAACGAGAACTGCGGGCCCTCGTTAAAAAGAAAATGTCGGCCTATACGCAGGAATTCGTGCAGGATAACCTCGGCGGACTGTTCGGGGTATTGCGCGGAGATGAGCAAGGTCCTCGGGTGATGGTCGCCGGGCATTTCGACGAAGTCGGCTTCATGACCACCGGCATCAGCGATAACGGGATGGTGTCGTTCCAGCCGCTCGGCGGCTGGTGGAGCCAGGCCGTGTTGGCGCAACGCCTGCAAATCATTACGCCAAACGGGCGAATCGTCGGCGTCGTCGGATCGATCCCCACCCACCTGCTGGATGAGTCGCAACGCAACAAGCCGGTAGACATCAAATCGATGTACCTGGATATCGGCGCGGACAGCCGTGAGGAAGCCGAAGCCGCAGGAGTGCGGATCGGCCAGCAGATCGTGCCGATTTGCGAGTTCACCCCCCTCGTAAATCCGAAGAAAATTATGGCGAAAGCCTGGGATAACCGCTATGGCGTTGGTTTAGCGATTGAGCTGCTCGAGGCACTGCACGGCGAGAAGCTGCCGAATGTTCTTTATGCCGGGGCTAACGTGCAGGAAGAAGTGGGCCTTAGAGGGGCTCGGACGGCGGCGAATCTCATTAAGCCTGACATCTTCTTCGCCTTGGACGCCAGCGCGGCCAACGACATGACCGGCGACAAAAAAGCGTTCGGCCGGTTGGGCGATGGCGCGCTGCTGCGCATCCTTGACCCGACGATGATCACCCATCGCGGCTTGGTCGAATATATCCGCGATATGGCGGATACGCACAAGATTAAGTACCAATATTTCGTGTCACCGGGCGGCACGGATGCCGGTCAAGTGCATCTCAGCGGCACCGGCGTCCCGTCGAGCGTCATCGGCATTTGCTCCCGCTACATCCACACATCCTCCTCAATCATCCATACGGATGATTATGCAGCTGCGAAGGAGCTGCTGATTCGCCTGGTGCGCGGACTGGACCGGACGACGCTGAACACAATTCTGGAGAATAGCTGAACCTCCGTAAGAAAAACGTCTATCGACGTACATTCAAAGTTTTCTGATATCTTCAAAAAAACCGCAAGGCCGTTTGTCAGGCCTTGCGGTTTTTTGGATAATCTTTACTTTTTACCTTCCAAAATAACGACGCCCCGGCCAGGCACCTGAACCGTACCCGACACTTCCGTTTGCGCCAGCAGGTCCTTCATTCCTTCAGACCCGATTTCCACCTCAGCAGCCCCTTCGTTATGGTTCAGCAGGAACAAGAAGGCTTTGCCATCCTTCACGCGGCGTGCGACTTCGACGCCGGCTGGTGCGTCCAGCAACGGCTGGATCCCTTTCTCATCGCATAGGTTCTTCAGGAACCCTTGCAGGAAGGCGGCGTCCGGGCTGCTTGCCACATAATAGGCGCGACCTTTGCCGAACTGGTTGACCGTCACGACCGGCATCCCCTGATAGAAATCGGAGCCGTATTCCGCTAGCACTTCTGCGCCTTCGGCATGAATCAAATCGCACAAGAGGCCGCATTCGTATTGGCCAGACAGTGCACCCCAAGCTTCTTTCATCACGATTTGGTTCGTGCGGCCCGGCAGCAAGGCGTCGATCTCCTCTGCCCAAATGCCTAGGACGGAGCGCAGCTCGCCCGGATAACCCCCGAGCGTCACCAGATCGTTCTCATTTACGATGCCGCTGAAGAAGGTGGTGACAAATGTGCCTCCGTTCGCTACGAACTCCTCGACTTTTTTCGCAAAGCCCGGCTTCACCATATACATCACCGGCGCAATCAGGATTTCGTATTTGCTGAAATCCTCTTCCACCGACACCATGTCGCTCTCCACATGCATTTGGAACAACGTATCGTAATATTTGTGGACTTCATTAACGTAATTCAAAGCTACGGTTGGACCGCTGGAAAGCTCGATCGCCCAACGGTTCTCCCAGTCATAGACGATGCCGATCTTCGCCTCGGTCCGCGCGTCCAGCAGCGTATCGCCCAGCTGCTCCAGCTCTCGGCCAAGCTCCGCCACTTCGCGGAAGACCCGGGTGTGCTCGTGACCGACATGCTCAATGACCGCACCGTGGTATTTCTCGCACGCCCCAATCGAGCGGCGCAGCTGGAAGAACATCACCGTGTCGGCGCCGCGCGCGACCGCCTGATAGCTCCAAAGGCGCATCACGCCAGGACGCTTCAGCGAGTTGTAGGGCTGCCAGTTTTGCTGGCTTGGCGTCTGCTCCATCAGCATAAACGGCGCGCCGCTCTTCAGCCCGCGCATCAAGTCATGGGCCATGGCCGTGAAGCTGACCGGCGTATCCAAGGACGGGTAGTTGTCCCAAGAAACAATGTCCATATATTTCGCCCATTTGAAATAATCCAGCTCCGGATAAAATCCCATCAAATTGGTGGTTACCGGCACGTTAGGCGTATGCTTTTTGATCTCGTCGTACTCCAGCTTGTAGCACTCCAGCAGCGATTCGGACTGGAAGCGCCGGTAATCCAGCGAAATCCCTTGGAAGTTCGTGCGGTTTCCGCCCCATTCCTCACTGAGTTCGTTAGGCACCACGATTTCTTCCCAATCATAAAACGTATGACCCCAGAATCGCGTATTCCATACCCGGTTAAGCTCATCCAACGTTTTATAACGCTCTCGCAACCACACGCGGAAGGCAGCCGCACAGTTGTCGCAATAGCAGTAGCCGCCATATTCATTGGAAACGTGCCAGATCAACAGCCCCGGATGATCCTTGTAGCGTTCCGCCAGCTTGCCGGCCAGACGGGCAGCGTATTTGCGATAGGTCGGCGAATTTGGACAGGAGTTATGACGTCCGCCAAACCGGCGTTTCCGTCCCTGCACGTCAACGCGCAGCACGTCCGGATATTTGCGGGCCATCCATGCCGGGTGAGCCCCGGTGCTGGTCGCCAGGCAGACATAAACGCCGCTCTTGTACAAGCGGTCGATCGTTTCGTCCAATTGCGTAAAGTCATACGTTTCCTCGCTAGGTTGAATGAGCGCCCAGGAAAAAACGTTGACCGTAGCCACATCGATCCCGGCCAGCTTAAACATCCGCTCGTCCTCTTTCCAAACGTCCGGTCCCCACTGCTCCGGATTGTAGTCGCCGCCGTACCAAATTTTCGGCAGTTTCTCGTTGATCACCATATCCACATCCTTTTGCGATATATAACTTCTAAGTCCATTGTAAGGTTGAAATTTCCCGCTTTATATATAATAATTTCGAATTGTAATATAATAATATGGATTAAACTTAGGAGGCAATTCGCACGATGAGTTCACGGGCCTTTACCCGTTTTGTTTTTTCCCCGGCTGCCACACCGAATCTTCCCTTGCTCCTGGAAAGCGTCGGCTATAATCCGAATCAGGAGAAAATCGTCCGCCCGGACGGCTACCCTTATTACCATTGGCTACATACCGCCGAGGGCGAGGGGGAGTTGACTTTGGGCAGCGGAACGGTCCTGCTCCCTCCAGGCAGCGGGATGCTGCTGCCGCCCGGCATGCCTCACGAATATCAAGCTAAGCGAAGCTCGACATGGGAGACGTATTACCTCACGTTTGGCGGAGCAGCTGCCGGGTCGATTCTGGCGGCGTTTGGCATCCGGGAGGCTGTCCTGTTCCGCTGGGAAGCGGAGGCGCCTATCTCCCCGCTGCTTGGCCACCTGCTCAACCGGCTGGACAGCATTCAGGACCCGTTTGGCCTGGAGACCTCAACCGAGGTGTACCGGTTCCTTGCAGTCCTGAGCCAATTCGGCCAGGTGAGCGGCAGCGCCGTCCCGCGAATCATGGAGAAGCTGGGACCGCTACTCGCCTGGATGGAGCGGGAATACGGCAACCCCGACGTTGGGCTGGATACGTTGGCTGAAGTGGCCGGAATGTCCGGCCGACATCTCAGCAAGCTGTTCCAGCAATCGTTTGGCATCGCCCCCTACAGCTACCTCACGCAAATGCGCATCCATAAGGCGAAGGAGCATCTGGCCAGCGAACCTGGCGTCACCGTCGCCGCGATCGCCGGCAAAACGGGCTTTCGAGATGCCAGCCACTTCGTCGCCACGTTCCGCAAGCACACGGGGATGACCCCCCAGCAGTTCCGTAGGCTGCATTAGGAAGAGTTCTGCCTTTGGCAGCGTGGCAGGTGGACACGAAAAACTGCAAAAGCGCTCCAAATGGAGAGTATCAGCGATTTTGGCCTTAAAAAACTGCATTTTTGCATCAATTTGACGCCGTAACCCGCGAGACGCAGGGGCTGTCCCCTAGCCTACGAGGTATGTCGCTCCCGCTTCCGTCTGGAAGCGTTCACCTTCCTGCACGGTGCGGCCGTCCGGCAAGCGGACGCTCAGGCCATGCAGCCCGCGCAGCGTGCACTCGCCGCCGGACGTTGACGTGATGCAGGCCGACGTCAGACGGCCCTCCTCCCACGTCATGTCGACGGTAAACCCTCCGCGGGCTCGCAGGCCGCTCACTTGCCCCCTCGTCCAGGCCGCAGGCAGGGCCGGCAGCAGGTCGATGCCGCCCATATGACTTTGCAGCAGCATCTCGGCGATGCCGGCTGCTCCGCCGAAGTTGCCGTCGATCTGGAACGGCGGATGATCGTCGAACAGGTTCGGATACGTGGAACGCGACAGCAGCGTGTTCACGAACCGGTGAGCGGTGTCCCCGTCGCCCAGCCGGGCGTACAGGTTAATCAGCCAGGCGCAGCTCCAGCCGGTATGGCCTCCGCCGTTCCGGATGCGCTCCTCCAGCGTGCGGCGGACAGCTTCCGCCAGCTCCGGCGTCTGCCGCACCGTGATCGCATTGCCCGGGTAGAAGCCAACCAAATGGGACACGTGCCGATGTCCCGGCTCGGCTTCTGCAAACGGCTCGCTCCACTCCTGCAGCCGGCCGTCCGGGCCGATCTGCGGCTCAGCCATACGCGTGAGCGTATCGGCCAGCTCTTGTCGCCACGCCTCGTCAACCTTAAGAATTTCTGCGGCCCGAATCGTATGCTCCAACAGTTCACGGATCAAGAACAGATCCATCGTACTGCCGGCAGACACACTGCAAGGCTCTCCGCCATCCGGTGTCAGGAACTTGTTCTCCGGCGAAGTCGACGGGGCTGTAACCAGCCGTCCGTCCGGTCCGGGCACCAGCCAATCCTGGCAAAACTCGGCAGCTCCCTTCATCAGCGGATACGCCGTTTCCTGCAGAAACTGCTCGTCCAGCCCAAATTCGTAATGCTCCCATAAATGGCGGCACAGCCACACGCCGCCCATCGGCCAGAACGCCCAGCTGGCCTCGCCGTCCGATGGCGTGGATTGGCGCCATAAATCCACATTGTGATGAGCGACCCAGCCCCGGGCGCCGTAATGAATCCGCGCCGTTCGGGCTCCGGTTACGCTAAGATCACGGATCAGCTCGAACAACGGCTCATGGCAATCGGCCAGCCCCGCCACCTCTGCGTGCCAATAATTCATTTGCGTATTGATGTTGGTCGTATACCCGCAGTTCCACGGCGGCTGCACATGCGGATTCCAGATGCCCTGCAGATGAGCAGCCTCCGTCCCCGGCCGGGAGCTGGCCATCAGCAAATATCGGCCGTAGTGAAAATACAACGACTCCAGCCCAAGGTCCGACTCTCCGCGGCGATAAGCCTCAAGCCGCTCGTCGGTCGGACGGGCTGCCCGCTCGGCGGCCTCCTCCGCGCGGCCCAGCCGCAGCTCAACGCGGCCGAACAGCCGGCGGTGATCCGCCTCATGGCGCTGACGCAGCTGCTCATAGCCAAGCGCTGCGGCCGCATCCAGCGCCGCCTGGCATCGCTCCGCCGGGTCGATGCCGCCGCTTCCCGGCGCCTGATCATAGCCGGCGTAATCCGTGGCGGCTGCCAGCAGCAGCGTCACCGCCTTCGCCCCGCTCACCGTCAGCCGGCCTGAGGCATCTGCCTGCACCGTGCCGCCGCCCTCCGGCAGCGCCAAGAGCTGGGCCTCAAAGGTGAGGCCCAAGCCGTCCTCGTATAAGACCGACTGCGGATGGTCCCCGCGATAATTGTCGGCAATATGGCTGGGGGCCTGGCCTCTCATGCAGATCCGTGCCGTTTCCGCCGGCCCGCCGAAGGCTTGATGCCGAAGAAGTGAGTCCAACGAAGCGGCCATATTCACAGGTTCACTCCCCAGCGCCGTAATGCGGAGAACCATCACCTGATCAACCGCACTGATGAATACCTCGCGGCGATATTCCGCCCCCCCGATCCGATAAGTCGTCGTTGCGATCCCGGTCGCCAGATCCAATTCCCGTCGGAATCCCTGCAGCTCATTCCCATCGGCCTCCGTCGCCGAATCTCCCTGCTCTAGCCACAAATCCCCAAGCGGCTGGTAGGATTCCGTGCGTCGGCCTAGCATTTTCGCATCGATCAGTTTCTCGGCCTCTTTGTATTTGCCGGCGAAGATCAGTTCCCGGGCCGGTCCAAGGTGACGCAGCGCATCGTAGTTTTGCGGGTCCCGGGGGAATCCCGACCATAACGTATCTTCATTCAGCGCAATCCGCTCGCGATGAATCCCGCCGAAGACCATCCCGCCGATTCGCCCGTTTCCAACGGGAAGAGCTTCCTCCCAGCGAGAAGCGGGGCGATCATACCATAGCTTCCACTCCGTTTGCTCCGAATAGTTCAGTTTCCTCATCCTCCTGAATGATGTATATAATGGCTAACTGGCGCAAAAAGGCCCGAAAACACACGGGCCTTTTTGCAATCCTATTTAGATTGTTAATGCTAAGCTACAATTACAATTTCTTACCGGTAAACAATTCGACTCTCTTCTTAACCAATTCCGTATACTCGGCTTCCATCTTCTTCGCGCCGGCTTTGTCCAGCTCTTCAAGGAAAGCGTCATAAATCTTGTCGAAATCGGCTTCCTTCGCCAGAATCGCTTCCGGAATCCGCTTACGGATGATATCCTGCGTTTTTTGGTAAATCACTTGGTAATCGCCGTCCGTAGGAACAGGCATGTTGTACAGAGCGCCCCAATCCTTCGCAGGGAATGCATCTTCACCTGGGAACAGGTCTTTCCAAGTTGTTGCATTGTAAGCTTTCAACGTTTCTTTTTCAGCTTCGGTGTAGCCTGCCACGATTTGCTCAGGGAAGTTCGTGGTGTAGTAGTTGCCCGAAGGATCTTTCACGCCGTCACCATAGTTCGCACCGAAGATGCGGTACAAGCTGATGCCGGATTCCTTCGTGAAGTTCGTGCTGTCATTTACTTTACGTTCTTGAATGTCGGCTGGAATGACGCGTTGGCCGTTCTCATCAACCGTATAGTGTTTACCTTCTACGCCCCAGTTTCTCAAAACCTGACCTTCGTCAGAAGACAGCCAATCGATAAATTTGATGGCGCGAACCGGATCTTTACATGCTGTGGTGATGCTGATTCCGTAGCCGTCAACGCCTGCTTGTTGGAAGGAATGATCTTCATATTCCTCCGTCAAAGTAACCGGGAAGTGCGCGTAAGTGTACTCGTCTTTACCAGCTGTTTTCAACGCGTTTTCTGCATCCTGATATCCCCACTCTTGGTCGATCAGGCCAAGCACGCGGCCGCTGGCAATTTTCGCTTTGTATTGGTCTTCTTTTTGCACGAATGTATCTTTATCCAGGAGGCCTTCGTTATACATGTGATTCAGCCAACGGAAGTATTCCTTCTCTTCCGGACGTTTGTAATGCAGCATCGCCTCATAAGTTTCCGGATTGACATAATATTCGCCGTCGTCCGGTGCACCTGTTGTCAGGAACGCCGGGTTCGTTACCGTAATCATGATTCTCCAGTCATCGGCGCTCAGTGTCAGCGGAATGGTTGGCTGACCGTCTGTAGTCGGGTGTTTCTCTACATACTGCTTCAGCACGTTTTCAAAATCCTTAACCGTACGAATCTTCGGATATCCCAGCTCTTTCAAAACGCGTTGCTGGATTTCGAAGCCTCCGCCAGCGTCGAAGTACTGCTGATCCACGCCGCCATTCGTGAAGATGGAATAAATCGCAGGATCATCGTTGCTGTATTTCAGACGGTTCATATTTTCGCTGAAAATTTTCTTCAGGTTTGGTGCATGCTCTTCAATAAGCGGAGCCAAGTCGATAATGAGACCGGCATCCACCAGCTTGCTCAATTCCCCTTTGGCAAAAATTAGATCCGGAACGTCACCGCTTGCGGCCATCAGCGCGATTTTGTTTTCGCCGCCGCCGGCACCTACGTCAAACTCGGCTTCAAGCGTTACACCGGTTTTCTCTGTAATCACTTTGCCTACATCGTCCTGCATGTTGTTCCAGTTCGGGCTGGCATCCGCACCAAAGAAGGTAAAGGTGATCGGGCTGTTATCTGCGGACGCTTCCGCATTGCTTCCCGCGTTGCCGGTATTGCTGCTGTTGGCAGCATTGTTACCGTTACTTCCGCAACCCGCAACCAACACCGTACTCGCGAGCAAGATCGCCGCGAATGCTTTAGGGCTTTTCCACTTCATTTCTACGTTCCCCCTCGTCATCTTGATCAAACTTGTATTGTATGAACAGGCTTTCGCCTGCTGATACCTGAGTTGCTTCCCTCATTCCCGGTGTTACCCAAAAAAGTAAAGGCTTTCATCTTTGATTGAAAAAGAAATTACTCCCACCCGCCGAGTGCCGCCCCGCCGCTGATGCAGCTTGCGGCGGAGGCGGATTTGGCGGCGTTAATCCATCGGGCTTACCGCCCGGCAGGCTCTAGGGTTAAGCCTTGACGGCGCCCAGCGTCATCCCATCTACGAAGTAACGCTGCAAGAACGGATAAACGATCAAGATCGGTACCGTTACAACGATAGTGATCGCCATTTTGATGGATTCCGGCGATACCTGAGCCATCTGATTCGCCATATCGTTGGCGTTGATCATTCTTGCGCCTTGGTTGGTGCTTTGTAAAATTTTCATCAACTCATATTGAAGCGTCGTCAAATGCGCTTTGTTCCCGTTGTACAGATAAGTGTCGAACCAAGAGTTCCATTGGCCTACCGCCAGGAACAAGGCGATGGTCGCCAGTACCGGCTTACAGAGCGGCAGAATCACTTTGTAGTAAATCGTGAAGTCGTTGGCTCCGTCCAGCTTGGCAGATTCCTGCAATGCATACGGCAACCCGTCGATAAAGGAACGGATAACGAACACGTTAAACGCGCTGACAACGCCCGGTAAGATGTAAATCCAGAACGTGCCGATCAAATCGAGATGGCGCATCAGCATGTAGGTTGGAACCAAACCGCCGGAGAAGTACATCGTCAACGCCAGGAAGGTGGATACAAACTTCCGGGATTTGAAATCCGGCCGGCTTAGCGTATAGGCCAGCATTGAGGCGCTGATCAAGCCAAGCACGGTCCCAAGAACCGTCCGGTAAATCGTAATTTTAAAGCCGGTAATCAGGCTGGAATAATTAAAGATCGTTTTATAGTTCTCCAAAGTGAATTCCCGCGGCCAGATGTAAATGCCGCCTCGAACCGTATCGGTGGAATCATTAAAGGAGATCGCCAACACGTTCAGGAAAGGATACAACGTGATGACCAAAATGACGCTCATGAGAATGATGTTGCAAATGTTGAAGATTTTATCGCCCCGCGTATCATTAAAGCCTCTGCTTGAACTTGCCATCGCCCTTCTCCCTCCCTTTACATGATGCTCTCTTTTGTGGTTTTCTTCATGATTCCGTTGGCCGTAAGCAGCAGGATGATGCTGACCACGGACGTGAACATACTGATGGCTGTACCATAGGAGAAACGGCTGATATTGATACCGTAGTTCAGTGCGTACAAGTCCAACACTTCGGAATAGTCGGTGACGAGCGAGTTGCTCAGCTGGAACTGCTTCTCGAACCCGATGCCGATCAAATGGCCGATCGACATAATCAGCAGTACCGAAATCGTCGTCCGGATCCCCGGCAGCGTAATGTTCCAAATTTGCCGGAAACGTCCGGCTCCATCGACCCGTGCCGCTTCGTACAGCTCTTTATCGATGCCGGTGATCGCTGCCAAATAAATGATGGCGTTCCAACCGGTTTCTTTCCATACGTCGGAAGCGGTTACAATTCCCCAAAACCATTTCCCTTGGGCCATGAATTGGATGGGTTCGTCAATGATATGCAAGGAAACTAAAATCTCGTTGACGATCCCGCCGTCGATCGAGAGCATTTTCGTCACGATCCCGGCGACGACTACCCAAGATACAAAGTGCGGAAGGTAGGAAATCGTCTGAACCGTCCGTTTGAAATATTTGCCGCGCAGCTCGTTCAACAACACCGCAAAGGTGATCGGAATCACGAATCCCGCGACCAGCCCCATAAAGCTCATCGCCAGCGTATTACGGAGGACCAGGTAGAACCGTTCATCCTGGAACAAATCCACGAAGTTTTTAAATCCAACCCATTTTTGCTCCGAGAAGGATTTCGCCGGCTTATAGTTTTGGAAAGCCATCGTCCATCCCCACACCGGCAGGTAGTTGAATACAAACAACCAGATCACGAATGGCATGGACATTAAATATAAGTACTTTTGCTGCAAAATGCTCCGCCAGATACCGGTCTTCCGCTTATTCTGCGGCTTAGGGGTTGCGCTTACATTTCTGGTTTCAGGCTGAGTTGACAGCGTTTCCATCTCGATTTCTCCCCCCTTGTCTGCTATAGCTTTATGATAAGGGAGGAGCGGCCGACGAAATACCCGAGAGATTTCAAACAAAACCATATAAAAATTAGAGATTGCCTCCCGCCGGGATCGTAAAGCTGATCTTCGTACCCACTCCATACTCGCTGACGATCTGTAATCCATGTTCTTCCCCATAGGAGAGGACGAGCCTTTGATGCACGTTACGCAGCCCGATGCGCCCCTGTTCCGGTTCCTTCGTACCGGAGATAAAGCGCATGACCTCATCAAGCCGCTCCTGGGTCATACCCATTCCGTTATCCTGTACCGACACCCGGACTAATCCTTCGTCCCTTTGGATATTCACCTCCACATGGACGCCTTCTTCCTTGTCCTCTACCCCGTGCACGACAGCGTTCTCGACGAGCGGCTGAATGATCAGCGGCGGCACCCGAATAGAGCTGGCTGCGGGATCAATGGACAAGGTATAAGTTAGCCGGTCCTCATAACGAAACTTCTGAATTTCCAAATAGGAGCTGACCATTTCCAGCTCTTCCTTCAGCGGTGTGCTTTCCCGGCCGACCTCCAAATTTTTGCGCATCATCTTGCCCAGCAACCGGACCACGTTGGCAATTTCCTTGTCCCCTTTGAGATGAGCGTTCATCCGGATGGACTCTAAAGCGTTAAACAAAAAATGCGGATTAATCTGGCTGGCCATCATCTTCAGCTTAATCTCGCGTTGGGCTAGCTCCAGGGCATTGTTTTGTTCTGTTTTCTCCACGACCTGGTCCATCAGCCGGCGGATGCTGTCCACCATGTAGTTGAACTGCCGGGACAACTGTCCGATCTCATCATTCCCGTCGATCCGCGACACGACGTTCAGGTCCCCTAAGGCCAGACGGTTTAAGTGCCGGCTCAATCGCAGCATCCGGTTGGTCGTCAGGAACGATACGGTGTATACGAACACCAGCGCGATCAGCAATACGAGAAGGATAATCAGCAATCCGACAAGGCTTACGGTATTTGCGTCCTTAACAATCGGCTTCGTCGCAAACACGGAAATAAACTTCAGACCGTTCATGCTGGATTCCGGGATCAAGGTGTCGATGACGAGATAGGATGGAACTCCTTGGATATCTACCCGAAACGTCCCCTTTTGCTGGGTTCGCAAGTCGATGCCGTAATCCAAATCCTCCAGCGTTTTACCGACGATCGCCGGGTTATTGGCGGCCACAACATAACCTAAATCATCGGTGATCAGCGTCTCAAAAGGCTCTTGCTGCAGCATCCGGTTCAGTTCCTCCTGGTTCATGATGACCATGAGTACACCGCTTTTCTTTGTTCCTTTAAAAGAGATCTGCCGAACGAGACTCAGCCGCTTGACCGGAACCTCCTGATTGTCGTTGATGTAGAACCACCCGATGTCTTTGCTCTTCATCGCTTGCTGGTACCAATACATGCCCTCGATTTCCTCGTTCACCGGGATTAATTCCAGGTTGTTGATCAAGGTAGGATTATCGTAATAGAAGCGAATCCCCGAGACTTCACGATAGGTTCTGTCATAAGCGCGAAAATCATTATAATTGAGATACGATTTGGTCAGCTCTAACACATTGGGATACGTGGTGCTGACGATCTTCTCCAGCCCTTCGTCGAGCATAAAAATATCGGAGATATCCATAGGCACACGAAGCATTGCAGCGGTTCGGGTTTTTACCTTTTCGACGTTGTTGGTGGTTTGAGCGATCGCCCGTTCCATGGCTTGATTACGAAAGTAAGCGGTTACGGCTACGCCGACAATCAGGACAGGAATCATGACCACGACGATATAGGAAATGAGCAGCTTATGCTTCAGCCGCAAATTATTGGTGATGCGAATCAGTTTGCTTAACAATCGGATCACCTCTCACCTAAATGGAAATATCCCCTTCGTCAAAGGGAAAGGGGATATTTCAGTTTCCCCGGGCACGTACCGTGCGCCGGGGATGCCTGTCACATATTAAATTAAGATGCGATTAAGGTCTAGGACCAATTATTTCAAGGTGATTTGCAGTTCGGTTTTCCCTGTGAAAGCATCAACTTTTACTGCACCATTGCTGGACAACGCTGCACCTTGCACCGACTCCGCTTCGCCCATGCCGTGCAATGTTACGTAGAACGGTTTGCCGGCGCCTTCTGCAGTCAGCTTCACAAGCTTACCTTCGCGAACGACCGTAACTTGGAGTTCAGCTTCGCCTTTGGTGTTCCGTACCGTGCGGGATACGGTTGCCCCGTCTTCGATCGTATACAAGCCAAGCTCAACTTCATTCGCATAGTCGTAATCCGGACGAACGTCGTTTGCCCCCGTCGCCAGAATCGAGTTCGGACGAACGAACAGCGGCAAGCTGAAGAAATCATATTTCTCTTTGCGCCATTTGCCGCCTTCCACCGTCTGTCCCGACAGCAAATGCGTCCACTGGCCATCCGGCAGGTAGTAAGTTACGTCGCCTTGTTCGCTGAACACCGGCGCTACTAGCAGCGAGTCGCCCAGCATATATTGACGGTCCAATGTTTCGGCGGCCGGATCGTCCGGGAATTCCAGGAACATCGCCCGCATCGTTGGCACTCCTTGCTGCGTCGCTTGAACCGCAATGTCGAACATATACGGCATCAAACGGCATTTCAGCTTGGTGAAGAACCGGGTTACGTCCACCGCCTCGTCGTCATATGCCCAAGGCACGCGGTACGAACTGCTGCCGTGCAGACGGCTGTGGCTGGACAGCAAGCCAAAGGCCAGCCAACGCTTGAACACATGCGCCGGAGCCGTGTTCTCAAATCCGCCGATATCGTGGCTCCAGAAGCCGAAGCCGGCGAGACCCAGCGACAAGCCGCCGCGAAGGCTTTCCGCCATCGACTCATAATCGGCGTAGCAGTCGCCGCCCCAGTGAACCGGGAACTTCTGACCGCCGACGGTTGCCGAACGGGCGAACAAGGCGGCTTCATTTTTGCCCAGCTTCTCTTCCAGCACTTCAAAAACAACTTTGTTGTACAGGTACGTGTAGTAATTGTGCATTTTCACTGGATCGGAGCCATCGTGATACACGACATCCGTCGGAATCCGTTCGCCGAAGTCGGTCTTGAAGCAGTCGACACCCATATCGACCAGCTCCCGCAGATATCCGGCAAACCATTCGCAAGCCGCCGGATTCGTGAAGTCCACCAGCGCCATGCCCGGTTGCCACAAGTTCCATTGCCATACGTCGCCGTTTGGTTTTTTCACCAGGTAGCCGTTCTTCTTGCCTTCCTCAAACAGACGGGAACGCTGTCCAATATACGGGTTGATCCAAACGCAGATTTTCAGCCCTTTCTCCTTCAGGCGCTTCAGCATGCCCACCGGATCCGGGAAGACGCGCTCGTCCCATTTGAAGTCCGTCCAGTGGAATTCGCGCATCCAGAAGCAGTCGAAGTGGAAGACGTGCAGCGGCAAGTCGCGCTCCGCCATGCCGTCCACGAAGGAGTTAACGGTCGCCTCGTCATAATCGGTCGTAAACGAGGTCGTCAGCCACAAGCCAAAGCTCCACGCCGGAGGAAGCGAAGGCTTGCCAGTCAAATCGGTATACTTGTTCAGCACATCCTTTGGCTTCGGACCGTCGATCACGAAATACTCAATCGATTCGCCGGGAACACTAAATTGTACTTTTTTGACTTTTTCCGATGCGACTTCAAACGAAACCGCGCCCGGATCATTTACAAACACACCATATCCTTTATTCGTCACGTAAAAAGGAATGTTCTTATAGGACTGCTCAGAGCTCGTCCCGCCGTCCTTGTTCCAGATGTCAACAACTTGACCGTTCTTGAGGAACGAGGTGAAGCGTTCGCCCAAACCGTACACCCATTCGCCGACGCGCAGGTCAAGCTCTTCGCGCATATAAGTGTTGCCACCCTTTTCGGTTATATGCGCCATCGATTTGTAGCCGCTGCCGGTAATCCGATCGTTGCCGCGGAAGAAATCCACGGACCATTGCGGGCCTTTGTTGATGCGGACGCTAAGGCTGCCGCTTTTCAACTCGGCATAGTGCTCGTTCACAGTAATCTCGGCATGGTCGCCGCCCTTCGCCAATTCAAAATGCGGACCATGGTCCACCGTCCCGGCAAAATGGATCAGCTTCACGCCAATGACCCCCGGCAACGGGGAATGGAACTGCATCGTCAGCAATGTCGTATTAATCATATCGCCCCGGCCGCGAAGCGGTGTCGTGGAGGCGGAGGCAATTAAAGTATGATCTTTTACTTGAAAATCATAGGCCTGTACCGCGGTGGAAAGCGTAAACTCTTCGCGAATCAGCCAGTTACCATCGGTAAACTTCATGGGTGGAATACCGCCTTTCTCGTCGCATTGTTTTTCTTATGAAAACGCTCTATACTTGCATTATACTGATACCACTAATATAAAACTAACATTATCAAGCCGAAATATAACACTATTTTGATGAGGTGACCTGTATGGATCAAGCGCTCCGCCGCTCCCTGAAGGAGAGCAAGAGTCACGGCAACGAGCGGCAGCCGTTCGGAACCTATTGGTACCGCTACGGGCCCGGTGAACATGTGATCGACTGCCATTGGCATGATGAAGCCGAGTTCTTCTATTGCCTTGAAGGCGAAACGCTGTTTCAGGTCGATACAGATTACTTCCCGGTTCGGGCTGGGGAAGCGGTGTTTATCGACGGCGGAGACATTCATGCCGCCCATGCGCATGGTGAGCAGGGCTGCGCGTTCTTCTCCCTCGTGTTTGATACGCAGCTGCTGGCCAGCGTACACTATGATGCGGTCCAGGAGAATCTGGTGCTGCCCTTGCAGGAACGAAAGGCGACGTTTCCCCGCTATATCCGGCGCGACACAGCGGCAGACGTTGCTCTTCTGGAGCATATCGTGGCGTTGATGCGCAGCTGCAGCACCGAGTCGCCCGGCTATGAAGGCGCCGTCAAAGGGCATCTCTTCTTGATGCTGGCGGAGATCGCGGCCACCGGCCGGGCCGTCAACCGTTCCCATAGCAGCAGCCGCAGCGAGTCGTCCAAGATTGACCGGCTCAAGACGGTCATCCAGCATATCCAGCACAACTACAGCCATCCGATCCGGCTGGCAGAGCTGGCCGCGCTGATTCCGATGAGCGAAGGCCAGTTTTGCCGCTTCTTCAAGTCGATGACCCGGCAGACGCCGATGGATTACATCAATTCGTACCGGATCCGCCAGGCCGCCGAACTGCTGCGCGATCCGGAACGTAAAATCTCCGATATCGCACTGGAGGTCGGCTTCGACAACATCAGCTACTTCATCCGCGTGTTCCGTAAAGCGATGAACTGCTCGCCGTCGGAATTCCGCAAGCGGCTGCAGGCTTCGGTCGAGGTCTAGGTTCGCTGATTGCGGTTGATTCAATAAGTAATCACAGGAAGTAGCCGTAGGTTTAGCCCAGCCGGAACCAGCTGATTTGCGTTTCACCTTGCAAATGCAGGTACACATCATGCCGGCCCGACAAGCTTGCCGCGGCTTCTGCGGTGACCGTTGTCCAAGCTTGGCGACCGCCGGTAGGCAGGATCTTGCAGGTGATCACCGACTCGCCATCCGGAGAATCCAGCGTTACGGCGATTTCACCGCCCTTCAGATTCCCCGATACCCGGGCTTCAAATCGGGATGCTCCTTCGCCTAGTTCGACATCACGGAAGGCAATCCACCCGCGTTCGCCTTTCAGCCGGATGCATTCACCGCCTTCACGGCATTCATCGAGGAAAACTTGCTCGTAGTCGTCATAGTTGACCGCGCGGACTGGTTCACGCAGCGAGCGCGGAGGCACGGTTTCGCCGTCAACCTGAAGCGTTGCCGTCAAGGCGATCTCGTCCGAGGAAGGGCCAACCATCACCGTATATTCGCCCGACTCCACGCAATAGCGATCTCGGGTCACGTCCCAGAACGCCAGCTCTTCTGCTTTCAGCGTAAAGGTCACCCGCTGCGTCTCATCCGGCTGCAAATGCAGGCGGGTAAAGCCCTTCAACGTCTTCAGCGGCCGCGGCACGCGCGATTGCCCGATTCGCACGTACAGTTGCGGCACTTCGTCCCCGGCTATGTTCCCGGCATTACGCACATCAAACGAAATCTGAACCTCGCCATCCTGACCTATCGCGGCCCGATCCAGTGCAAGATCGCTATATTCAAACGTCGTATAGCTAAGCCCATGACCAAACGGATACAGCACCTCGCCGTCAAAATATTGATAAGTCCGTTTGCCCTTAATAATGTCGTAATCCATAATGTCCGGCAGTTGGTCCACCGATTGGTACCAGGTCATATTCAACCGCCCCGCCGGATTATAGTCGCCGAACAGCACGTCAGTCACGGCATGGCCCAGCTCTTGGGCGGAATGAGAGGTAAACAGGATCGACGGTACATGCGCGTTCTCCCAGTTCACTGCAAACGGATAGCTGCCGACGATGACGACCACCGTATTAGGATTCACCGCTCTTACGGCTTGAATTAATGCTTGCTGCGCCGGCGGAAGCACGATGTCCACCCGGTCGATCGTTTCCTTCGCATTGATGAACGGGTTGTTGCCCACGAAGACAACCGCCGTCTCCGCCGATTTGGCAGCCTGTACGGCTTGCTCGATCCCGCTCTCCACAATTTCCACGATCCATTGTTCTCCTGGAAGGCGACTATCCACCTTCACGGCATTATCAAAAACATTCTCACCCACAGCAATCAACCCGCCGCGTTCGTTCAAGACGATCGGCCGTCCGTTCCACGCCTTCAACTCGACCTTGCCGCTCAAAGCCGGGCGGAAGTCGAACACTTCCTTGACAAACCAGCCGCTTGCTTCGTTCGCCGTCGCCGTCAGCAATCCCGATTCGGTCTCCGTCACGAACTTGCCGTTCTCCACCGACCGCAGCGTGATGGAGCCCCAGCCCCAATCGTTACGCTCAAAAACGGACGCATCGGCCGCATTCTCGCCGGTCGCCTCCAGAACGGCTTCCGCTCCTTCGCCAGACGTGATCCGGACATATTTACCGGTCAAGGCCGAGCGCAGGCAAATCCGATCCAGGCCAGTTCCGAACAGGACGGGGCGATCGCCCATTTTCTTCTTAATGCCCTGAAGCGGGGTGATGCGGTACGGCGGCGTGCCGCTGTACCAGTCGGTATAGGCTTCATTGGCCAGCGGCCCGACAACCGCGACAGAACCTAACGTTTGCGGTAAAGGCAGTAAGCCTTCGTTCTTCAGCAGTACGATCGCTTCGCGGGAAGCCTTTAGCGCCAAGGCCGCATGCTCCGGTGCGCACAGCTTCTCTTCCGGCACGCGGCTGTACGGGTTCCGCTCCTCCGGATCAAATTCACCCAACCGGAAGCGAACGCGGAAGGCATTCCGTAGCGCACGGTCCAAGTCCGATTCAGCCAGCAATCCTTGCTCCAGCGCATTCCGCAGCGCCTGGAACATAATCGGCTGCTCATCCGTCATGCTGTCGATGCCTGCCTTGATGCTCCCTGCAACCGCTTCGGCATAAGACTCCACATATTTGTGATCCAGCACCGTGCCCATGACGTCGCCGGCGTCGCCGACAACAAACCCGTCCATCTCCCATTCGCCTTTGACGATCTCGTTGACTTCCGAATTCAGGTTGCAAGGCGTACCGTTGATCCCGTTGTAAGCCGTCATCATCGAACCTACGCGACCTTCCCGGAACGCCCGCTCAAACGCTTTCAAATAATACTCCCGTTTGTTGCGCGGATCGATGCTCACCGATTCACTGCCACGACCGATTTCATTGTTATTTGCGTAAAAATGCTTCAGCGTGGCTACCGCCTTGTAATAAAACGGATGATCGCCTTGCAGCCCCTTCACCAGTTCGGTCGTTAACGCTCCCGTGAGATGCGGATCTTCGCCGTAGGCTTCCTCTGTCCGGCCCCAACGCGGATCGCGCTCCATATCTACGGTTGGCGCCCAGATCGTCAAGCCGTTCACTTCCGGATTCCGCTGAAAATACACGCGCGCCTCATCCCCAATCACCGAGCCGATTTGGCGCATTAACTCGGGATTCCAGGTGCAGGCTAGTCCGGTGTTTTGCGGGAAGGACGTGGCTTCCCCCAACCAAGCTACGCCGTGCGCGCCTTCCGTGCCATGCTTGTATTTTTTGACGCCAAGCCGCGGCACTTCCGTTTGGAATTGGCACATCAGCTCAATTTTCTCATCCAATGTAAATCGGCTAACCAAGTCGTCCACCCGCTCCGCCAGCGGCAGATCAGGGTTCTGAAAAGGATATTGGTACGTGTTGTCCGTCATACAATTACCTCGCTCTCCTACTCTATCATTTCATTGTAAGCGCTTAAGAATTTGTCACTGCTTATACCATCAGGTCTACCACCCTATCATAGTCCGCGTCTTCTTTCAGCGATACACGGAATATTAGATCATTTTTCATATAAAAATATCGCATGGCCGGCACGTCCTATCGCCAGCATGGCCTCATCGTCGGTAAGGCCCCATCGTCATCCACCCTTCTCCAGCAGCCCCATAGGCTATTTCGCGCCCTTCTTTCTGCGATTATCCCTTTCGTTCAGAACGGGGGGGGGGGATCGAGGAAGGGAATCTTCCAGCTGCACCTCTTTTCACGAATATCCTTTTTATTCAGAATGGGGAGATCGAGGAAGAGATCTTCTAGCAGCCTTTTTGCACGATTATCCCTTTGGTTCAGAACTGGGAAATCCATAGGAGGGATGAGGTGGCTCATAGAGCTGATCATTCCGTTTTTTACGAAGATAAGATGGTTTATTTGGGATATTTTTCTTGATTTACGAACAGGTGTTTGGTATAATGATAACAAAGAGTACATATGTACGCATTTGTTGAGTTAGAGGGATTTAAATTGGAGGGATCGGGCATGGGTTTTTATACGAATGCAGAGCTTCATTCTATCAGCAGCCGTTTTCGAAGTGAGTCCGACTGTATCGAGGCGATCATCGCTATGAAGTGGCCAAACGGATTTGTTTGCCCGCGTTGTGCTTATACGGAGTGCACCCGCCTTTCCACCCGCCGTCTTCCTTTGTTTGAGTGCGGACGATGCGGCTATCAGGCATCGCCTTTGGTCGGCACAATTTTTGAAAGAACCCATCTGCCTTTGGTGAAGTGGTTCCAAGCCATGGAGCTGTTTCTGCTTCCCGACGGTATCTCGGCGCTGCGGTTGAGTCAGGTGATCCAAGTTACCTACAAGACCGCTTGGCTCATGCTGCACAAAATCCGCCATACCCTCGGTGAATGTGATGCCCGGAATCTGCTCTCTGGAGACGTGAAGGTAAACTGCGATCAGTATGCGTATGATTCGTCGCGTTATCATCCGGCTGCTCAGCCATATGCCACCGCGGTTGTAGCCGGCTGCACGGTCACGGAATATGGCGAGCCGGAGCGGGTGAAGATCCAGCTGATATCGCATAAAAGAGGACAACGTGCCGACCGGCATGATCTCGCCGCGTTCATCCATGATCATATTGAAGTCCATACCTCCACCGTTCAGTCGTTCCATTTGGCTTATCGGCTGTATTTGCCTTTGCGGAAAGAAGTAAGAGCCACATGGAACTCGCTTAAGCGCACATATATTGCCTTGGGGCTAACACATTTGCAGGCGTATTTGAATGAGTACACCGTCCGCCGTTACCTGCGCATGACCTTTTCCGAGGAAGAGATGCGCCAGAACATGCTGCAGATGTGCCTGTCCATTCCAGCGATCCCATACCGTCAGTTAATCGCCCGACAACAAAAATACCCGTCCATTGCAGCAGCGGCTTAATCCACTGCTGAACGAACGGGCTGCTAGGCGTACAGACGTACGAGAATGGTCATTTTCGGGACAGGCTGGCTTATGGATCAGTTGGTGTAGGACTCTTATTTTTTCATCCGAGCGTTTCAGTTTCAGTTTAAATTCTCTCTTTTCTATTTTCTCTTTCTCCACTCCCTGATTCAACGGGATAATCGTCAGAAGAGCGCCGCCGATGGACTATATGCCCCGATAGCAAAGGGCCAATACACACATCAGTGCCCCTTCAAAAAGGAGCCGTATGGAGTAGCATCAGGCATGGTTCATCTGCTTGCGATATGCGGAAGGTGAGGTACCGACATATTTGCGGAATTTGCTGTGAAAATAATCGACATTGGTGTATCCGACCTTTTCGGCCACCTGATAGACCTTCAGGCCTTCCTCTAAATAGTGTTTAGCTTTCTCGATCCGCACCTTGTCGAGGTACGTGTTAAAGTATTCTCCGGTCGTGTTCTTGAACAATTTGCCTAAATATGCGCTGTTATAGTTGAAGATGCCGGAGAGCGTCTCCAATTTGAGGTTTTCGTTATAGTTCCGGTGAATCAGATCCAACATAATTTTGACTTCGCGGTGTTTCCCGTCTTCGCCGAGCTGGTTCATGATCTGCTGCAGCAGATGCTCTGCCTGCCCGTTTAGCTCCAGAATGGAGTAGGCTTTTTGGATTTTCGAGTACCCGTCGGAAAACTCTTTGCTGCGATTTTGCAGCTCCGGCGACTGCTTCAGCGCCTTACTGAAAATCGTGGTCAGCAGCTCCACATAACGGTTCTTTATTTCGTTCTCCATCGCACCTTCAGCCTTATACGCTTCGCCCAGCTGGTGCAGCAGAGATTTTACGGCATCGCGATTACCGATATCTACCGCATAAAAGAGCTGCTCGCCCAGCTCTTCGGTCGTAAGCTCCGGTCCCGCACTCGCACCAGCCCCCGCATCCGTTCTGGCAGACAGGCTGTCTGGCGTTAAGATCGTTCCCTGATCAAGGAAGAAATGGCGGCGGACCAAATCACATGCCGTCCGGTACGATTCCCGAATCTCCGCCATGCATCCCACCTTCTCGCCAAGCGCCACGGAATAGCAGATGCCTAAATCGGACAGCTCGGCAGCAAGCTCGCGATAGATCCCCGCAAGCTCCACGGAGAGAAGCGGCTCCTTGAGCAGGACGCCAAACTTGGAATGGATCGCAAACACCCAGCCGCGGCCAGGCTCCTCGAACTGCCGGACCAATGCTTTGCGGATCAGAGCGTTAATTTGGGCATCAGCGTCCCCTTCCATTTGCGGGGCAAGCAGCAAAATTTGAAACACCTTGCCGCTGATACCTACTTCATGAGCCCGCTCGCATAGCGGAGTAGGGTCCTCTTCGTCTTCGCCGGTCAGCACGGACTGGATCAACGCTTCCCGGTTCCACTCCGTTGTGACGTGCTTCCACTGCTCGGATGCTTTCTCTTCGTCGATCGTCAGCTTGATTTTCCAAAGATAATCCTTGAGTTCATCTTCATCTACCGGCTTCAGCAAATAACCATCCGCCCGGTATGTCATCGCCTTCTTGGCATAACTAAAATCCGCGTAACCGCTAAGAATCAAAATATGCAAATTCGGATCTTGCGTGCGGAGCTTCTCGATCAATTGCAACCCGTCCATCCCCGGCATGCGGATATCGGCCACGACCAGATCGGGATGATATTGCTGATACTTTTCCAGCGCTTCATTCCCGTTGGCCGCCGTATCCACAACTTCGTAGTCATAGGCTCCCCATTCGATAAAGGTCCGCAGACCCTCCCTAAGTTTCGGTTCGTCGTCAACAATCAGCACTTTAATCATTTTGCATTCCTCCGGCCGGAAAAAATTTTGTTTTCCCCAGCATTAGATAAAGCGTTTTCAATGTAATTATAGGTTAATTTTCGAACAGCTCACAAACATTATTCTGTTCATTTATTGCACTATTTTGATGCCTCGCCAAAAAAAGCTGCCCTACCTCATCCCTAGATGAGTGGTAGAGCAGCCATTCTGCTTCGTCGTGCCGCTAGGAACTCGCGCCGGAGTAATGCACGCTGGAGTAACGCGCACCGGGGTAACGCGCGCCGGGAGTAGTCCAAACCTATGGATTCGTGCGGACCGAGTCGGGTAGCGGCACTCCGAAGTTTGGCGTGCCATCCTCGTTCCATTCCAGAATTTGGGCCCGGGTATGCCGGTTCGGATCGTACAGCGGGTCACCGTCGATCTCCTTGTAATTCCGGGCATGATAGACCAATACGTCCCGCCCGTCCTCCGAGACGGTAAAACTATTATGACCTGGTCCATACTGTCCCGCCGCTTCATTGGTCGCAAACACCGGAAGCGGCGATTTTGACCAGGAGCTAGGGTCCAGCAAATCTGCCGATTCGTCCGCGGTGAGCAGGCCCATACAATAATGATGGTCGGTGGCGCTGGCCGAATAGCTGATGAATATACGCCCGTTCCGCTTCAGTACGGCCGGTCCCTCGTTTACTTTGAAGCCGATCGTTTCCCAATCGTATTCCGGCGTGGAGATCATGACCTGCTCCCCGGTCAACGTCCAAGGGTTGCTCATCCGGGAGATGTAGAGGTTGGAGTTGCCTTCGATACCTGGGTCCTTCTGCGCCCAAACGTAATACCGTTCCCCCCGGTGCTCGAACGTCGTCGCATCCAATGCAAACGACTCCCACCGCGTACGGACTTGCCCTTTCTCCTCCCATACGCCTTCAAGCGGATTGGCGGAGGTGTTCTCCAGCACGTACATTCGGTGATCAAACAATCCTTCGTTCGTCTCGGTCGTTCGCGCGGCGGCAAAATAGATATACCATTTTCCGTCGATAAAATGGATTTCCGGAGCCCAAATATTGGCGCTCAGCGGGCCGGTATCATATTTGCGCCAGGCCACCACCGGCTTGGCATCCCCCAATCCTTGCAGCGTCTTGGACCGGCGAATTTCGATCCGGTCATACTCAGGTACCGAAGCCGTAAAGTAATAATACCTGTCCTGATGCTTATAAACCCATGGATCCGCCCGTTGCTCCACGATTGGATTTCGATATTCCTGCGTGTTCTTCATCTTGGTTTCTCCTTCTCTTTCTGTCATCTCGTTACGCTCTGGCCTTCCTCATACAGCTTGCGGACCACCGCTTCTGGAATCGGCACGTCGTAAACCCGGAGTTCATCCATCTTCCCTTGGAAAGGGGGATCCCACCAATTCACACCTAGGCTGAACATACCTTGATTGTTCGTGAAGATATCCGGGAATCCCGTTCCCGTAAACTTCAGTTCCCCGTCAACGTACACCTTCACGTTCCCGGCATCGACGGTAAAGGCTACGTGATGCCACGCTCCCGCCGAGATCCGCGAACCCGTTGTCCCGTCATACCAGGCTTCACCGGACCACAGCATCGTGTTATGATCCCAGGAATCCGGCACGAGGCTGATCCAGCTTGTATTGGATTTCGCCCCAAAGAAGCTGGTCGTAAATTGGGTAAATTGCTGCGGATGCAACCAGAGGGAAACCGAATAACGGTTCCCTTGAATCAGACCGTCATCCAGCCGAATGCCGGATTTCCCATCAAACTCGGCAGCCAACCCCTGGACTCCATCCGTAAAAGTGATCGCTCCGCCTTCGGTATCAAGCTTTGCCCCGGTCACCGCACCATCGCCAAACCGTCCTTCGACCTCCGATAAATTCCCCTCAAAGCGATAGTGGGCTCGCAGTCCATAGTTAAGATCAATCGGAGCAACGACGATCTCAAACGTCTTGACGGCTTTCGCTTTCCCCTTCGTGATCGTTGCGGTTAACGTAGCGGGAGCATCGGCTTCTCCCGCATCGGGCGGGTGGATGACCCCGGTCTCTGAAATGACGCCTGGATCGGAGGTGGACCAGACGATTTGAGCCCCATGCGTCCCTTCCAATGGCAATGTCAGGTTGTTCATGACTTTGCTGGTATCGCCGAGCGTTAAGGCTTCCTGCACCGCCTTAACGACCTGGCGGTCGTTCATCTCCGGCTGCTGAATGCCCCAAATGGCGGTGCCTTCGCGAGAGATGGCCGTAAAGGTCATCGTCTCCCGCCCTTGGTTCTCGTCCCAGCCTTTGACGAATACGCCGTGGTAAGTTACTCCCTCAAGGGTCAGCTCCGCTCCATAGGAGCCGTTTAGCTTCCAGGTTCCGGTTATCGAACCCGAAATCGTATGGTCTTTGTTCAAAGTAAGGTGGACCGAAGTAGGGACCTCACCGGAATAGCCAAGCCCATGATTCACGAACTGATAGTTGCCGACCACCTTGGAGGCCGTCACTTTCTGCAGGGATTCCCCGGCGTAACGCGTCGGTGCCATGACCAGCCACCCGTTTTGGTTCATAAACAGCTGGTGCACCCTGACTTCGTGAACCTCTCCCCGTTGCGGGAAGCGAGTATGGAACACCGAGAAATATCGCTTCGTCTTCTCGTCATAAAATAGCGAGTTATGCCCTGGCGAAGCATAACCGTAACCGATTCCCGTGCCGGGATCGCCTATTTTGCGGTCGAACAGGAAATTGCCGACCATTTTGATGCCGTACGGCGCGTTATCCGTATCGCTGGGCAGCACGGCATTTTGTCCGGCCGCATCGAGATAAGGGCCGTCTGGACGTTTCGCCCGGAACTGCCGCAGGTTGTAGCCGCCGTTCGCCCCCAGCCAACCATAGGAAACGTTCAAATAGTAGTATCCCGAAGTTTTATCGTATAAAATGTAGGGCCCTTCGCCGGACTTCGTATAGCCTCCGGCAATTTTGGTGCCGAAATAGCGGTCTACAAGGCGTCCGTCAGCCGTTGTGCCGTCTTTGCCAGGATATTTCACCTGACCGGTGACCGGATCCAACTCGACGATAAATATTCCGCCGGACCAGGAGCCGTACGTCATCCACAGCTTGCCGTCCTTATCGAAGAACAAAGCGGCGTCAATTGCGTTCGGATACATGGCATTATTATAGGAACCGTCGCTGTTAAACCAATTCGGATTGGCCTCCTTCAGCCTTCCCTGGTCCACCAGCTGCTTGAGGTTCGTATTCGTCCACTTCTTATCGACCCGGCTGTTCTCGTCATACGCCGTCTCCTTCGTAAACCCGGAGTAAATAACCGTGTCCACGTAGGTGTAGGGGCCTTCGATATTTTTGGATACCGCATAACCAATCGCGGAGCGGATATAGGTGGACGAAGCGCTGTAATACATCATATAAGCGCCCCTCGTTCCGTCCGCATTCCGGTATTTCTCATTCCAGATCACGCCCGGCGCCCAGACCGCATACCCGCCTTTACTGTCGGCATCGTCCTCTCCCGCCCAAGCGAACGAACCGGCCAGATTTTGAGACAGATCGCCGTAGATCACGTTCCCCGGGGTTTGATAGCCGTTGGTAAACGTCGTCCAATTCATCAAATCGGTTGATTTGGCGGCTTCGATATGCGACCCAAAGACATAATAGGTCGAGCCGGCCTTGACGATGTTCGGATCGTGGACCGAGACATTGGTAAACGCGGGCGGTCGCTTTTTCCCCGAGGCCCCTCCCGCACTCTCGCTTTCCGTTGCCCCGCGTTTCCCGGCATCCGTATCGCCGCTGCTCGCCCACCCTTCGGCAGGGATGAGCATCGTGAAGATCAAGAGTAAACCCAGGCACTTAACCATACTTTTCAACGGACTTCCCTCCTTCATAAGGTTTAGGTTATGATTTGATGATCAAGGTTACCAGTGACATGGCCGGCATTTTCACGTGCAGCGTGTCACCGGCTACGTGAACGTCCCGGAGCGGAACCGGCGTAACCACATCCGGTTGCTCAAACGTATTGTGCGCATTCATCGTTGCAGCCGTTAACAAAGTTCCCGAAACCGAAGCCCATTCCGCGTGATTTCCTCGCAACTCGAGACTGACCTCCGCAGCCTGTCTCGGATCGATATGAACCAAGCTGATCTGAATGTCGCCTTGGGCGTTCTTCGAGGCGGACACCGACAGGGCCGGAAGTGTGTCGTCGCCATTCGCCGAAGCAACCAGCGATGACTCGGTCGACAACAGCTCTGCTCCTTGATGGACCTTGAACATATCAAACGCATGATACGTCGGCGTTAGGATCATCCGCTCACCTTCTGTTAAAATCATCGCTTGCAGGACGTTGACGGTCTGGGCGATGTTCGTCATCTGCACCCGGTCGGCGTGATGATGAAAGATGTTGAAGTGAAGCCCGGCCACCAGTGCGTCACGGATCGTGTTTTGCTGATACAGAAATCCCGGATTCGTGCCCGGCTCAACGTCGTACCAAGTGCCCCACTCGTCGATAATCAAGCCGATACGCTTCTCGGGATCGTACCGATCCATGATCGTACTGTGCTTCGCAATTAATTCGTCCATGTGCAGCGCTTTTTTCATGGTCACGAACCACTCGTCCTCTGAAAAATCCAGCGCCGAACCCTTCCCCAGCCAGAAATCACCGGGAATCGTGTAATAATGCAGGCTTAACCCGTCCATGAGCCCGCCGGCCTGTTGCATCAGCACTTCGGTCCAGCGATAATCGTCCACATTGGCCCCGCCGGCGATTTTATATATCCGGTTATCCCCATAATTGCGGACGTAGGTTTGATAGCGGCGATACAGATCGGCGTAATATTCCGGACGCATGTGGCCGCCGCATCCCCAATTCTCATTTCCGATGCCAAAATAGGTCAGCTTCCACGGCGCGCTCCTGCCATTCTCCTTACGCCAGTTCGCCATCGGGGATTCGCCGTCAAATGTCATATACTCGACCCATTCGGACATTTCTTGAACCGTGCCGCTCCCCACATTCCCGCAAATATACGGCTCGCATTCCAGCAGCTCGCATAGCAGCATAAATTCATGCGTCCCGAAGTGATTGTTCTCGATAACGCCGCCCCAATGGGTGTTGACCATCCGCTTGCGGGCTTCCCTCGGGCCTACGCCGTCCTTCCAGTGATACTCATCCGCAAAACATCCGCCGGGCCAACGAAGCACCGGAACCTTGATCCGCTTCAACGCCTCCAGCACGTCGTTACGTATCCCTTGCGTGTTGGGAATCGGGGAATCTTCTCCGACCCAAATCCCCTCATAGATGCATCTGCCCAAATGCTCGGCAAAATGACCGTAAATATTTTTGTTGATGACCGCTTTCGTCACGTCCGTTTGAATGATCACTTTGTTGTTCACGGTTTTTCCTCCACCCTAAATTCATTTATCCTTTAATGCCTGAATTCAGATTGATCGATTGAATAAAGTATTTTTGCGCAAAAACAAACAGCAGCAGCGTTGGAATGATGGCCAACATGGCCGAACCCATAAGCTGTCCGATCATGCGATAGTTGCCGTAGATATCCTGAAGCAGCAGCAGTCCCGCAGTCACCGGCATTTTGTCCACGTCGGTATAGACGATGACCGGCCAGAGGAAGTCGTTCCAGGAGCCGACAAACGAGAACAGGCCGCAAACGATGAGGATCGGCTTGATAAGCGGCAGGATGATGTACGAGTAGATCCGAAAATCTCCGGCCCCGTCAACCCGGGCGGATTCATCCAGGTCGGTCGGAATCCCTTTCAGAAACTGCCTGACCAGAAAGATGTTGCCCATACCCGCCAAACCCGGAATAATCATCGCCCATGCGGTATTCACCCAGCCGAAAATATCGATGATTTTGTAAGAGGGGATAATGTTGACGACTCCCGGAAAGAAGGAAATGCCCAGCAATGTAAAAAACAGCGTGTCTCTGCCTTTAAAGTTCATTCGAGCATACCCGTAACCCGTGATGGAGATGATCACGATCACGAGGAACGTATGTGTCACCGCAATGAATACGGAGTTCGTCAGCCAGCGCAGGATCGGAGCCGTGGACGTATTCTCCAGAATCGTCACGTAATTGTCCAGGATCCATTCCACGGGAAGCAAACGGAAGCCCGTTGACACCACTTCAGATTGGGAGCGGAAGGAAGTCGAAATTCCAAATAACACGGGAATGACCCAAATGACGCACAGGAGGATCAAATACAGGTATGCGATATACTTCGATATGCTGATTTTCTTCGACATCTTGATTTACACCTTACCTCTCGTTTCCATAATCCATCACAGGATGCGTCAATTGGCGTTTCGGTTCATGACGTAATACTGCAGCGCCGAAATAACCAAAATGACCATGCCTAGCAGCACCGCCATCGCGGATGCCATGCCGGCAATCGATTCTCCATGACCAAACGCCAATTGACGGATGTACATCATGAGAACATGCGTCGATTGCCGCGGTCCGCCATCCGTCATCATTAAAGGTTGGCCAAAGACGTTAAAGGCCCCGGCAGTGGTCATGACAAAGGTATAAATGAGCGGAAAACGGATCGACGGCAAGGTGATGCTGAAGAATCGCCGGGTCGCGCCGGCTCCGTCGATCTCGGCGGCTTCGTACAAGTCTTTGGATACCCCGGCAATCGAGGCGCGGTAAATAATCATGTTCCCGCCAACCCCGCCCCATACGGTGATCACAAAAATAATGATCCAAGCATAAGGCTGCGTCGCCGCCCAAGCGACCTGCGAATGGAAGATGTTCCCCGTAATCCCCAGCTGTTTGTTAAAGATAAGCAGCCAGATCAAAGCGGCAGCGGAAATGGAAATCAAGCCCGGAATGTAAATAATGGACTGGATGATGCCCTTCAATTTGACCTTCTTATGCTCCAAGGCGACGGCCACCGACAATGGGATGACGATCAACAGCGGAACGCTGATCACGACAAAAATGAGGGTATTCCGAAGCCCGTTTACGAATTGGGTGTGGAAGGTCGAGGTTTCATCAAATAGGATCGTTTTGTAGTTAGCCCATCCGACCCAGGTCGGATCGTTCATCAAGTTCCACTGAGTAAACGAAGCATATATCCCGTATACGGTCGGAATCAGAATGAAGATCAGGAACAAAACCAGGTGCGGACCCACAAAGAAAAACGGCGCAAAGGATTTCTTGTTCATCGCCTTTCCATATCTCCTTTTGGAAAAATCATGTGCCAGACGCATCGTTCCGGCACATGATTTCTTTCTGTTTATCTAGAACGCAGGCTCAGCTTGCACTGCCCGTAGTGCTCTCGGCAATCTTGTCCTCGACGAACTTCTGCATCGTCTGCAGCGTATCATCCAGATCGACGTTGCCGCGAACGATATCCGCGCAATAGGTATCAACCGCTTCGGCGATGTAAGGGTAATATTCGTAGGTATAAATATAAAGGGACTGGGTCTCCTTCTCATTGGAGGTGAAGAAGGATTGCATATATTGCTGATATTCCGGACTTTCGATCACTTGTTTACTCGCCACGATTTGACCTGCTTTCGCCCATTCCAAGGAGTTCGCGCGGATGAATTCCAGGAAAGCGCCGATGCCGGCTTCTTTCTCATCCGATCGATCCTCGTTTTTCAGCATCGCAAACAGGTGGGACGAAGCGCGGTTCGTGAACTTGTCCGGCGTCGGAGAATAGATGTTCGTCACCCCGAAGTTTAGACCCTCAACCGCAGCATGGGCCGTAGAACTCCAAGTACCGTCCGTCGAGAACAAGACGTTGCCGGATTGGAACATTAAGTAGCCGTCTTCGCCAAATGGGGTCATCAACCCGGCATCGGCAATTTTCTTCACCTCTTCGAAGGCTTGTCTCATCACCGGCGTATTCACAGCCGGCTTGCCGTTTTCTTGGATGTCTCCTCCCAGGTTTTGCACTTGAGCTAAAATCACCCAGCCGAGCAGCGCATCATTGACAACGTAATCACCATCCTCCAGCTTGCCTTGAAGCGACAGCATTTCGTCGATGGTAACCACGTCGTCGTCCAAGAAGGATTCCGCGTTGTACTTCTTGAGCAGATCCTTGTTGTAATACATCGTGTTGCTATGAATGTCGAGCGGAACGGTATACTGCGTGCCATCGATGTTCCCCGTCGCCCAAGCCTGCGGAAGGTAGTTCTCCTCCTTAATTTCCGGCTGCGCGGCAATCGCACCGCCGATAGGTTCCAGCACGCCTTGCTTCACAAAGCCGGGAACACGGTCCGCGTGGATGATCGCCAAATCAGGAACCCCTTTGCCAGAGTTGAGCACCGTGGAAATTTTGGTATACATGTCTGCGGTAATCACATGCTTCACTTTGAACTCGGGATTGGTAGCGTTGTAATTCTTGACCAATTGATCCATGTAAGCTCCGTCATCGCCGGTTAACGGCGTCCAGAAAGTAATCGTCTTCTTGTCCGAGCCGCTGCTGCATCCAGATAGTACTGTCACGCTTAAAAGAACTAAAACCAAAGATAAATACAACCACTTCGTTTTCATGTTTCTTCCCCCGTTTTGAATAATTAATATGATATGAAATCGGCCGGCGCTGAAGCCGTCCGCAAACGTCCGCAGCGCAGGGCCGTTCTATCCTTTCACCGCTCCTGCCGTCATCCCGTCAATAAAGTATTTTTGGAAGGCAACAAACAAGATGAAGATCGGAATGATGGAGAAAAAGGAACCAACAATCAGCAAATCATAGTTGTTCCCGTAAGGGGTTAGCAGCGTCTTGAGCCCAATCGGCAACGTGTATTTATTGGCATCGCTGAGCACCATAAACGGCCACAGGAAGTTGTTCCAGCTGTTCATACCGTTGAGAATGGCCATCGCGGCAAAAGAAGGCTTCATCACCGGCAAGATGATCCGCACGTAGATTCCGTACTCACTCGCTCCGTCGACGCGTCCTGCGGCGATAATTTCCCGGGGAATTCCCCGCAAATACTGCCGGAAGAAGAAGATCGTCGCCGCGCTGGCGATCCCCGGCAGAATAATGGCCGAATACGAGTTCATCAGCCCGATATCGTACGTTAACGTATACAGCGGCAGGAGCAGAATCTCGAACGGAACCATCATGATCAGCAGGACGCAGATGAACAGGGTATTTTTCCCTTTAAATTCATAAGCCGAAAACCCGTACGCCACCGTAGCGCTGACCAGCAGCGTCACCGTGACTTGGACGACCGTCAGCAGCAGCGAATTGAAAAACCATAAGAAATAGGAATGATTGCCCGTAAACAAGTAAACGAAGTTATCCAAGCTCATGACCGATAAATCAAACTTCAGGTTCAGCCCGTACCGGATCAAATCCTCCCCAGGCTTAAAGGAAGCCAGCGTAACGGCATAAAACGGCAGAAGCACCAGCACGCACAGGAAGGCGAAAAACACGAACAAAACGATCTTGATCAGCAAGCCGCGCTTCGATTTCGTCATGCTTCCTCCTCCTTCTTAAACATGCCGGTAAAGGCCAACTGCGTCAGGTTAATCACCATCGTAATGACGAGAAGCACGATGCCGACGGCGGCCGCATACCCCAGATTGTTCTTCTCGATCCCTTGACGGTATAAGTAACCCACGATGGTCAAGCCGATATTTTTCGGAGAATTGTTGCCGTTCCAGAGCATCATACTTTCGATAAACATCGCCAGACCGGCATAGATGCTGATCGTTAAGACATATATCGTCGTTGGCTTCAACAGCGGCATCGTGATCTTCGTAAATCGCTGGATGGGAGAGGCGCCATCGATTGAAGCGGCTTCGTAGTATTCGTCGGGAATATTTTTGAGTCCAGATAAGAAGTAAAGCATGTTTACCCCGGTCCATCTCCAGGTCGCCAGCGCCAATAAGGCGATAAAGCCGGTCGTTTGTCCTTTCAGGAATTTGATCGGCTCCACGCCAAACAAGCCCAAGAAGCTGTTGATGAGCGACCCTTCCATTTCACCGAACATCAGTCGGAAGATCGTCCCGGCCACCACCACCGACGTCAGCGCCGGGAAGAAAAACGAGGACTTGAAAAATTCCCTCGCCCACATGAACTTGTTGTTGATCAAAACGGCAAACAACATCGGAAACGGGATCAGGATCACCAAGGTTAAGACCATGTAGATGGCGCTGTTTGTCACTGCCTTGAGGAAGACCCCGTCGCCCATCAATTTCTCGTAGTTGTCTATGCCAATCCACGCTGCTTCCTGACCCAGGGTCACTTTCTGGAAGCTCATCCCAAAGGAGCTGATCAGCGGATACACCCAAAAGATGAGGAAAACGAGCACGAACGGCAACACAAATACGTAAGGAGCAACCTTTTGCGAGTAAAGGAATTTTTTAACCATCGCCCTACCCCTTTTTAAACAGAGCTACTCCCGAAGGAGTAGCTCGCTGCTTATTTCGATTACTTCAGCTCCTGCTCGATTTGCGCTTGCGCATCATCCAGAGCTTGCTTGATATCCTTCCCGTCTTCAAAAATCTCGTTTAACGTCACCGTGCAAAGCACGTTATTGATCGTCGGCGACGCCGAGGTGGATTTAATCAATCGGATTTCGTCCTTGATGTCGTTCAGCACGTCAAATGGATTATTAATGAAGTATTGGACAAACTGGTTGTCCGGGTTATGAGTAACGTCCTTCATCTCCCAAACGTCCATGTTGACCGGGTCAAAGCCCAGCGTATTCCAGATTTCAATATTGGCATCCTCCGACAATTTGGCGAATGCGAGGAAATCCTTGGCCAGCTCGATGTCTTTGGCCGTTTTGGTCACGACCGTCCCGGTTCCGCCGCCGCCGACCGAACGCGGCATCCCTTCTTTGATGACCGGAATCGGGGCGATCGCGATTTTGCCGGAGAGGTCCTTCATATAGTTCGTGTATCTCGACATTTGCCACAGCGGCATGAAAGCGGTCGCATAGTTGCCCGCATTAAACTCTCCGTACGCTTCCTCCGTATCGGGCTGCCCGCCGGCGATGGTGGCGATGACATGGTTGTCTTGCAGGTCTTTCAGCAGGGTGAGCGCCTTCACTACGGGCTCCGAGTTAACGATCGGGTTCCCGGCGTCATCGGTGAAATCTGCACCTTGCTGTGCCAGCAGCTGGGAAAGCTGCCATGTTGCACTCGTATCGGCGGTGCCCATGTACTTGCCCGTTTTCTCATACACTTGAATTCCGGCTTTTTTGAAATCTTCCCAGGTCACAATCGACTTGTAATCCACTCCGGCTTCTTCTAAAATTTCCGTGTTGTAGAACGCCACCGAGGCGCCAACGTGGGTCGGGATACCGTAATTCACGCCGTCCTTGCTGTAGAGGTCGATTCTGGACTTGACGATCGTGTCCCGGTACGGGTCGATGACGTCATTTAATTCAACCAGCTGCGGCGTCCCGGCCAAGAAGTCCGGGAATTTGCCCAGCTCGATATCGGCGATGTCCGGCGCACCAACGCCCGTCTGCACGGCGATCGATAATTTGTTGTGCATGTCG
Organism: Paenibacillus phoenicis; assembly: GCF_034718895.1. Classification (NCBI taxonomy): domain Bacteria; kingdom Bacillati; phylum Bacillota; class Bacilli; order Caryophanales; family Paenibacillaceae; genus Paenibacillus; species Paenibacillus phoenicis. Next base: position 2,212,941 of record NZ_JAYERP010000001.1, read on the forward strand.
TCGTATGGCATCACCGTGACGTTCAGCTTGATTTGCCGATCCGGATTGGCGGCGTTCCATTTCTCCAGCATTTTCTCAAAATGTTGTCCATGCAGTTCCACGAACGTCCAATAGGAAAGCTCTATCGCGTCTTCCCCCGCGCCGCCGTCCAACACAGAGGTTTCACCCCCCGCCGTGGTTGACGTCTTGCCGCAGCCCCACAGCCATGTGGCCATCGTTAACACTAACAGCACAATCCAAACCTTTTTCTTCATCCTTGACCCTCCCTGACAAAATAAAATCTACACACTCCACTTACAGTCGGTTATCTCCCACTTCTCTAGTAGAACCGATGGTCAATCGATGACCCGAAGAAGCGCTCACCGGTTGTGCATAGCTAGGTGTTGTCATCGTCTCAAAGGGTGAATGAAGCAGTTGCTTCCCAGAAGCGTCGGTTTCCTTAAGCTCTCGCTTGACCCAGGCGAATCACGTTCCAGGAAGCTTTAGCTAAACAGGCTTTCACATAACCGTCCTGGCATACCGCATTTCCTCCGGTGTGAGGCTTCACATTTTCCTGGTCCGCCGTATTTACGGCCTTCAGGTCTTCGTGCTCCAGCACAAGGTGCTCGATCACACGGTAGCCTTCGAACCCGCGAATATCGCAATCCAGCTCAAGAGCTTCCTCCAAATGGCGGTTCACCGCAAAAATCGTCAACGTCTCGTCTGCTTCGTTATATACAACCGCGCTGTCCAAATACGGAACATCGGTATAATCCTTAGCGTCGTATACCGGGGAGTCGACAACCGGCTGCAGTGAAACGCCCCGTCCAAAGAGCGATGCATGCATGTAAGGATAATAGATCGTCTGCTTCCAGGACCGCCCGCCATTCTCCGTCATGATCGGGGCGATGACGTTCACCAATTGGGCCATGCAGGCCATCTTCACCCGATCGGCGTGGCGCAGGAACGTAATCAGCATGCTTCCGACCAGCAAAGCGTCCTCGAAGTTATAGACATCCTCCAGCTGCGGCGGCGCAATTCCCCAAGGCTCCAGCTTGGCGTCGGCATCGTTGGAATGGTACCAAACGTTCCACTCGTCGAAGCTGAGGTACATCGTTTTTTTGCTGCGTTTCTTCGCTTTGACATAATCGCAGGTGGAAATCACCGTACGAATGAAGTGGTCCATATCCATCGAACGGGCGAGGAAGTTCGCCGTATCGTTGTCCCGGTTGCCATAGTATTGATGCAGGGAGATATAGTCGGCCACCTCGTAGGTATGCTCCAGCGTTACCGCTTCCCATTCCGGGAACGTTGGCATCGACGAGCTGGAGCTGCCGCAGGACACCAGCTCGATATCGGGATCGACCAGTCGCATCGCCTTTGCCGTCTCATAGGCGAGCCGGCCGTATTCCTGCGGCGTCTTCTGTCCGATTTGCCAAGGACCGTCCATCTCGTTGCCCAGACACCAGGTCCGGATCTTATGGGGCTGCTCGTAACCATGGCTGCGACGCAAATCGCTCCAGTAGCTGCCCCCCGGATGGTTGCAGTATTCCAGCAGGTTGCGGGCCGCATCAACGCCGCGGGTCCCCAGATTCACCGCCATCATCACTTCGGCACCAACCTCTTTGGCCCATCCGGCAAACTCGTTCGTGCCTACCCAATTCGGTTCAACCGTCCTCCAGGCCAACTCCAAGCGTTTCGGCCTCGATTCAACCGGACCAACCCCATCCTCCCAGTTATACCCGGAAACGAAATTCCCGCCGGGATACCGGATGATCGGGACGCCCAGCTGTTTAACCAGCTCCTTTACGTCGTTTCGGAATCCATGTTGATCTGCTTCCGGATGCGAAGGCTCATAAATCCCCCCGTAGACGGCCCGGCCCAAATGTTCAATAAAGGAGCCGTAAATGCGCCGATCTACTTCCGCAATTTTAAAGGCTTTGTCGATGACCATCGTTGCTCGCGGTGCTGTTGATGACATGTTGACCACCTTCCGTTTTAGTAAATATTAAATTATTTCGAATAACCTTGAATGAATCCGTTTACAGGTATAAAATAACATATGAAATTGGGGTTGTAAATATATTTATCTAAAACATTTTATGCTTATATAAAATTAACGAGGCAAACGATTCCAGACCCCGTGAAAATGCTGAAAAACCGCCTGTAAATTCAATGAAACAATGAAATTTAGTTTAAAATATTTTGAAATTAAGCGTGCATTTACTACAAATTTAATCTATTTTCTGAACCTGATTTACATTTTTTGATTTGATGCTTTATTAAACGACTAAGTTAGTTTATAATTATCTAAAATAAAACTACCCACTATTTATTGGAAGAAGGTTCGAATATCCGATGATCTATATTAAGGATTTGATGAGCGGGATCGACATTTTTAAAGCGTTAAGCTCGGAGATCAGGATTCAAATCCTCGAACTGCTGGCCAAAAATCAGGCCTTAAACCTCAACGACCTGGCTACCAAGCTGGGCTTAAGCAACGGGGCGATTACGATGCACATCAAGAAGCTGGAGGAAAGCGGCCTGATCGAAATCAATACTTCTGTTGGCAAGCATGGCATTCAGAAGATTTGTTATTTGAACAAAGACAAGCTGATGGTCGACCTCCGGAGCAAGGATGTCGACAATTTATACGAAGTGGAAATCCAGGTGGGCCATTACAGCAATTATCATGCGGTCCCTACCTGCGGTTTGGCTACGAAGGACAGCATCATCGGCGATTTCGACGATCCGCGTTACTTCGCCGATCCGCAGCGAATCGACTCGGAGATTATTTGGTTGTCCGAGGGCTTCCTGGAATACCGCATCCCGAATTACCTGAAGCCAAACCAGACGTTCCGGGAAATTCAATTCTCGATGGAGCTGGGCTCCGAGGCGCCCGGGTATTGCGATAACTATCCGTCTGACATCTATTTTTACTTGAACGGTGTCGAAATCGGTTTCTGGACGAGTCCGGGGGATTTCGGTGACGCACGCGGCACGTTTAATCCGGATTGGTGGCCGCCGCACTTGAACCAGTACGGGATGCTGAAGCTGATCCGCATTAACAATGAGGGCAGCTTTATCGACGGATGCCGCATCTCCGACGTTACGCTGGAACAGATCAAGCTGGATTACAAAAGCGAGCTGACGTTCCGCATCGCCGTCACCGACAAGCCGATCAACAAGCGCGGCCTGACCATCTACGGCAAGAACTTCGGCAATTACAGCCAGGACCTGCTGGCTCGGGTGCTGTATGATGTGAAGGAGCAATAGCAACAATCCAAAAAATCAGCCTCCAGGTTATCGTTAGGTCCTGAAGGCTGATTTTTTTCATAATGAGTATCTTCTTACATCGTTTGCCCGTTGTCGATGGTGAGGCTCTGTCCTGTCGTCGAAGGCTGCTCCAGAATAGACGCAATGAGTGCGGCAATCTCCTCCGGCGCAGCGATTCGGTCCAAAGGCAGTTGGGAAGTTAGCGACCGCCTCTGCTCCTCTCATCCGACCCACCAACGCGTGCTGACTGCTCCAGGAGCTACACCGGTCACCCGTACATCCGGCACCAAAGCATGGGCCAGCGATTTGGTCAAACCGTTCACCGCCGCCTTGGATACCGCATACGGGAGCGAGGAGCCTTTGCCCGTGATTCCTGCGATGCTGCCCACGTTTACGATCGCCCATGGCAATATACCGGGTGATGCTGGCGTTATTGACCAGGTAATCGATCGTCCCAAATTGCTTGACGATTTGGGCGACCATAGAGATGACCCTCGTTGCTTGAGACGTCGGCTCGGATCGCGATCGCCCGGCCGCCAAATTGCTGAATAGCTTGCACGGTCTCTTGGGTCTCCGCCTCCGAACGGGAATAATTGACGGCAACAATCACCCCGCGTTCGGCCAGCAGCGTCGCTGTCGCCCGGCCGATCCCCGTACCCCCCCCCGATAATAAGAACAACCTTGTTATGGTAACTCATGCTTCCATCTCCTCCTGCATCTGAAGTGTCCCCGATAGGTTTTCCTCAGCCGGTTGGCTGTTGCTGCTGCCTTGCCAATTCACCAGGAAAACCCCCACACAAGTCAAGGCTCCGCCAACATAGACGTACCAGGCGATCTGCTCGCCAAGCAGCAGCCAGCTGCAAATGACGCTAAAGATCGGCACAAGGAACAGGAATGAGCTGGTTTTGCCTGGATCGCTATGGCTGAGCAAATAAAACCAGATCGTAAATTGAATAATGGAACAAAATAGGACGAGCCAAAGAACCACAGACGCCGACGTAAGGTTCAGCTCAAAGCTTGGTTTCTCCCCTGCAAAGCTGAAGATCAGCAGCATCACGCCGCCGAGCAGCATTTGGTAGGCGGCCAGCACTCTTTTGTCAAACGCCGGACCGATGTGATTAATGATCAACGTGGCAACCGTGAAGCTGGCTGCTCCCGCCAAGGCAAAGACCATGCCGGGGTTTACGCTCAAGTGTATCCCAAAGGTGATGACAACGCCGATAAACCCAATTACCACGCCAAACCATTGCCTTACGCGATAGGCTGTACCCATCAAAGCCCCCCAAAGGATAAGCATCAGCGGGCTGGTGCTTGAGATGATCGCCGACTCCCCAGAGGTGATCCAACGCATACTGTAGGCGGTGAACCGCATCACCCCAACTGATTGGAACAAACCGAGCAGCAAAATTTGCAGCCAAGACTTCGCACCTCTCGGTTGAGGTCTTTTGGCGCTGAATACGGCGAGCAATCCCCCGGCGAACAAAAAGCGGAGCCCCATCAGCATGAGCGGGGTGGTATGCATCATCCCCAGCTTGGCAGCGGGATACGCCGTCCCCATCAAAAAAGTCGTCAGCAACAGCAAACCTGTATATTTGTAAATATTCATGAAGTCGTTTCCTCCTTAGGCGTCAGTTTCATGATTTGTATTGTGTCGGAGGTTTTTAATTATGTATAATGATTGATAAAGATATCTGATATCATTATTAGTGATTACAGAGCACCAAAAAGGAGGCTCCACGCATGGACAGTGCGGAATTGCGTATATTTCAGGCCGTTGCTCGGGACGGGGCGATCACGAAAGCTGCCGCCCGGCTTGGCTATGTGCAGTCCAATGTGACGGCCCGTATCAAGCAGCTGGAGACGGAGCTGGGGACCGATTTGTTTTACCGGCACAACCGGGGGATCACCTTAACTTCCAGCGGCAAGATGCTGTTAAATTACGCTGACAAAATCATCGGTTTGCTGGACGAAGCGGCGTCGGCACTCTCCTTCACCGGCGAGCCTAGCGGCCCGCTGCTGATCGGCTCGACCCAGACGACGGCGGCGGTGCGTATGCCTAAGCTGCTAAGCCAGTATTACGAAAAGTATCCGAAGGTGGAGTTAATGTTGCTGACAGATATGTCCGATCGCCTGTTGGAGAAGGTGCTGCAGTACGAACTGGATGTCGCCTTCGGGAGCTTCCGATCCACGCATGATGAACTCACCCGTCTTCCTGTCTTCGACGAGGAGGTTGTGGTTATTTCTCCGCCGGGCATCGAGAGCTTGGATGAAGCCTTATCGAAGCCAAGCTTGGTTTACAACCGCGGCTGCACCTTCCGCGAACAGCTCGAAGACATGAAGAAAGCCCACGGCAGAACCAACGTAGCCACGATGGAGTTCGGCACGCTGGAAGCGATCCTTGGCGGCGTATCCGCCGGTCTTGGCATTTCGCTGTTGCCGCGGACGGTCGCCGAGCAGAAGGCGCAGGAAGGCGCCGTGCGGATTCACGAGGTTCCCGAGGCGATACGCCGCATGAAAACCGAGATCATTTACCGCAAAAACTCCCAACCAACCAGCGCGCTCCGCGCTTTGATTGAGTTGCTGGGGGCGCAGGAGAAGTTAGTTTCTTAAGTGGAAGGGGCGCGTGGCGCGTCCTATCAAGGTAATCACGGCGGTGCGGTGATCATGGCGGTGATCGCGGTGATGGGGTGAAATAGCGGTATAAAATGGCCTTATTTTGCCTGCGTCTCTGGATTTGCTGATGAATAAGGCCATTTTGGGGCCTTATTTTGGGAGTGTGGCTCGGTTCTCCCCCATTTCAGGGGGGATCCGGCTGGATAAGGGAAATTTTTGGCGTTATTCCGGCCAAAAATTCGGATTTTTGAAGAATAGCGGAATAATTTACCGCTATTCACAGGACGAGCCGGCTGGAGCTCCGATAAAGTGGAGCTCCAGCCGGCTCGTTTAACGCGGCCGCGGCTCGCCCGGCCGCGGCTTGGTTCGCGCGCTAGGCCTGCTCCGCCTCGTTGAGCGCCCGCAGCAGCGTGCGGCGGTCGCGCACGCGGTGGGCTTCGCGCAGGCTGCGCGCGAACAGCTCCTCGCCGATGCCCAGCTCGGCGAGGGTCGACGGCCCGCCGGCCTTGCGCAGCAGGCCGCGGAGCTCGGCTTCGCCGGGCAGGTCCCGCAGCCAGGCGCGGACCTGCTCCCGGTGCTCCCGGAGCGCCGCAAGCTCGGCGCCCGGGAGCATCCCTTCGCCCGCGGCGTGGTACACGCGGGCGATCTCGGCGCAGGCAACGCCAACTTTGGCACCGTGCAGCAGCGCCCGCCGACCCTGGCGCAGGTACTCCATCTCCCAGTAATGGGAGAGATGGTGCTCTGCGCCGGAGGCGGGGTGCGACTGCCCGAACAGCAGCATGGCGATGCCCGATTCGATCAGCGCCGTCATCAAGGCGCGGATCCCTTCTTCCGTGCGCGCGCCGATGGCCTCGGCGTGCGACACGCAGCTGCGCAGCGCGCGCTCGGTAATCGCCGCCGCCTGTTCGTCATAAGGTTCCCCCGCCGTCAGACGGGAGAACTTCCAGTCGAACAGGCTGGTGTATTTACCGAGCATATCGCCAAAGCCCGCAGCAACCAACCGCTGCGGGGCCGCCATGAGAATATCGAGGTCAGCAAAAATCGCCACCGGCGGCACAGCCGGCACCGTCTTTTTGACCCCGCGTACAATCAGCGGCGCGCCTGCAGAGGTGAACCCGTCCACGGACGGCGCGGTCGGCACCGACACAAACGGCTTGCCGGTCTTGTGGGCGGCAAACCGGACGATGTCGTGGATCGTTCCGGAGCCCACCGCGAGGAGCACATCCGTCTCGTCAGGACGGATCTCCAGCAACAGCTGAACAATCGCGATCTCGTCGGCGACCACATCGCCTTGCGCGTCCGGTTGAATGAGGACAACGCGCGTATTCACGCCCTCCGCTTCCAGCAAACCCATGAGCTGCTCTCCCGCCGCCGCATACGTATGATCGTCCGCCACCAGCAGGACATGGCGATAACCCTGTTCCCGCAAGTAAGGAGCAACCTTCCGGATCACCCCTCGGTCTAGTTCAATCACCTTCAACTGCTCCAACTGTCTGTCTTGCAGCACGTTATCCCCTCCCTTGACCATCCATCAACTTCCTGCAATTTTCTGAAAACTTCTTCAGGACCCTACGATTTGCCGCATTTCCCCGTAAAGCGAAAAAATTGCCCTATCCCTTTCCTCGCGACACCCCATGACACCCCATTCCAGCTCGAATCGGCGCCCATGGACTTAGGGCAAGAGGGTATTCGATCCTTTACCTTCTGCATAAACAACAGGTGGGCGAGGCGCACAGTCCTTGACAGGCCAGCCACTCCTTCGCCCCGCTTACTCCCACTCTTACTCCGCCGCTTGCTTGATTCGCTTCAGCCGCTTCATCACGTCGTTTTCGCCGCGGCCGAAGTAGTCGTGCAGCTGGCTGTATTCCTGATACAGCTTCTCGTACACTTCCACGTGTGCCGGGATCGGCTTGAACGTTTCCTCTTTGACGCGGGCCATTTTCTCGGCGGCATCTAGGATCGAATCGTAGCCGCCCGCTTCCGCGCCTGCAGCTACTGCTGCGAACATCGCCGCGCCGAGGGCCGGTGTCTGCTTGGAATCTGCCACAAAAATCTCACGGTTCGTCACATCCGCATAGATCTGCATCAGCAGGCGGTTTTTCTGCGGCAATCCGCCGCAGGCATACAACGCGTCAACTTGCACGCCGTTTTGAACAAACGCGTCGATAATTTTGCGCGTGCCAAAAGCCGTTGCCTCGAGCAATGCCCGATAAATCTCCTGCGGTTTGGTCAGCAGCGTCATCCCCAGGATCATCCCGGTCAAATCCGTATCCACCAGCACAGACCGGTTGCCGTTCCACCAATCGAGCGCGAGCAGGCCCGTTTGCCCCGGTTGATACGCAGCGGCTTCCCGCTCCAACCATTGGTGCACAGTCAATCCTTCCTTCTCCGCCGCCTCCTTCACGTACGCCGGCAACGCTTCTTCAACATACCATTCAAAAATATCCCCCACAGCCGACTGCCCGGCTTCATAGCCGTACAAGCCCGGAATGATTCCGTCCTCGACCACGCCGCACATGCCTTCAACCTGCTTTTCTTCCGTCCCCAGCAGCATGTGGCAAATCGAGGTCCCCATCGCCATAACCAGCTTGCCCGGCGAGACAACACCGACAGCTGGCACGGCTGCATGCGCGTCCACGTTGCCCACCGCCACGGCGATGCCTGGCGTCAGGCCCATCATCTCGGCCATCTCCGGCAGCAGTCCGCCTGCATTCGTCCCCAGCGGAATCACGTCGCCGCGCAGTTTTGTATCCGTCAGATCCTCCAGCCGAGGATCCAGCGCTTTAAAATACTCCTTACTCGGATACCCGTCCTGCTTATGCCAAATCGCTTTGTAGCCCGCCGTACAGCTGTTGCGGACGATGTTGCCGGTCATTTGCGCGATGACCCAGTCGGTCGCTTCCAGAAATAGATCCGCTTTCTCGTAGATCTCCGGTGCTTCGTCGAGGATTTGCCATACCTTCGCAATCATCCATTCGGACGAGATCTTCCCCCCGTACCGCGCCAAAAACGCTTCTCCCCGCTCCGCCGCAATCGCGTTGATCTTATCTGCCTCCGGCTGAGCCGCATGGTGCTTCCACAGCTTCACCCAGCTATGCGGGTTATCGGCCAGCGCCGGATCGAAGCTCAGCGGCTGGCCTTGCGCATCCACCGGCAGCATCGTGCAGGCGGTAAAATCAATGCCAATCCCGATCACATCCGCCGGATCGATTCCCGATTCCTGGAGCACCGCAGGCACCGAGCGCCGCAGCACCTCCAGATAATCGCCGGGATGCTGCAAAGCCCAATCATGCTCCAGCTTAATCCCAGATCCGGGCAACCGCTCATCAATGACATGGTGCGGATATGGCGTCACATGGTCGGCAACCTCGCGGCCGTCCGACAAATCCACCAGCACGGCGCGGCCGGACTGCGTGCCGTAGTCGATGCCAATCGTGTATTTTTTCCCCTTGCTCATCGTAACCCCTCCCTGCATCCCATTATTTCTGCCCGTAATAGGCATTGGCTCCATGCTTCCGCAAAAAATGCCGGTCCAACAGCGCCTGATCCATCGCCGGCGTATTCGGATTGATCTGCTCCATCCGGGCGGCGATCTTCGCCACCTCTTCCAGCACAACGGCATTATGGACCGCATGATGCGCATCCTTGCCCCAGACAAACGGCGCGTGCGAATGCACAAGCACTCCCGGCACCTGGTTCGGATCCAGCCCCAGCTCTTTAAACCGCTCTACGATCACATGGCCTGTTTCCAACTCGTAAGCGCCTTCAATTTCGGCTCGTGTCATCGGCCGCGTTACCGGGATCTCACCGTAAAAATAATCCGCATGCGTCGTTCCATACGCCGGTAACGCCCGCCCTGCCTGGGCCCAGCTGGTTCCCCACGGCGAATGCGTATGCACAACCCCGCCGATGTCAGGAAATTCGCGATATAACACCCGGTGCGTTGGCGTATCGGAGGACGGGCGCAGATTCCCTTCCACCACGTTGCCGTCCAGGTCGACCACGACCATATGCTCCGGCTTTAATTCCTCATACGGCACGCCGCTGGGTTTAATGACAAACAATCCGCTTTCCCGGTCGATCCCGCTGACGTTTCCCCACGTAAACGTGACCAGTCCATACTTCGGAAGCTCCAAATTGGCTTCCCACACCTGCTGTTTTAAGGCTTCCAACATCGCAAGCTTCGTCCCCTTTCCTTATCCCATGTCATCCAACATAACAAAAGGTACGTACAAGTTACCAAGCACCTGTTTCAACCGAAGCGGCACCGCCCGCCAAACTTCAGCAGGACGGTGACACCGCCAAGTTGTCTAGTTCCCGTTCGTTCTCTCGTTCCAGTTTATTTCAAAACCGTTCGTTCCAGCACCGAATCCCGTTCAATCAGCTCCGGTTCAAACACCGTATCGCCCGGCGTTTCCCCCCGCTCGATCATCCCGATCAGCTGGCGGGCGGCAAGCTCGCCCATCGCCGTTTTGGGGTGGGTCAGCGTCGTCAGCTTCGTGCCCGAGGCCGCCGCCAGGCTGGAATCGTCAAAGCCGATGACGGACAAATCCTCCGGAATCCGCAAGCCGCACGCGGCGGCAGCGTCCATCAGCCGCACCGCTAACTCGTCGTTGTAGCACACCCATGCCGTTGGCCGCCGATCCTCCGATTTTTGCAGCAGCTCCAGCGCTTTTTGATAGATATAGTCGCCTTTTTGCTCCGTCGTAAACGTCACCACATGCTGCGGCGACACCGCAATCCCAAAGTCCCGATGGGCCGACAGGAACCCCTTCAGCCGGTTGACGCCCTGCAGGTCATCCCTTTTGAAAAATCCGGCGATCTGCCGGTGCCCTTTTTCCAGCAAGTACAGCGCCGCTTTCCGGCCTCCCGCCTCGTCGTTCACCTTCAGGCACGGACATTCGAGCTCGGGGTATCTCGCGTTGATCATCAAATACGGAATCCCCTTCTCCTGTAACTCCAAAAAATACCCCAAATTCGGGTTCCCCTCCGCGCTCTTCGTCGGCTCGATGATCAGTCCGCTGAGCGGTTGGCTCGTCATGAGCTGCAGGCTATCCCTTTCCTTCTCCTTCGTGTTGTCCGTGCTGGACAGCAGCAGCCGATACCCATGCTGGCGCAGCTCCGCCTCCGCCCCTCGAACGATATGAGGAAAAATATAATCGGAAATATACGTCGTCATAATGCCGATCGTCTTCACCGCTTCGCCCTCCCGCCGTCCGGGATGCCGGACAAACGTGCCTTTGCCCTGGATACGCTCCAGCCAGCCTTCTTTCTCCAGTTCGCCAAACGTCTGCCGAACCGTCTGCCGGCTTAAGCCAAACTGCTCGGCAATCTCGTTCTCCGACGGAACCTGTTTTCCGGGCTGAAGCTTTCCTTGCTCGAGCCAAGACAATAATTCGTTTTTCAGCTGCATATATTTCGGAATTTTCCGGTCGTTCATGTTTCGTCCACCCTTCACCAATGCCACCGTTCTCTTTACTACCCGTTATTGTAACATAGGCCGGGCGAACGCAGAGGGCTGTTTCCACACCTTATCCAAAAGCAAGCCTGATTCACGTCACGCAGCTGCGACTCGCGTAACTGCCACTGCGATTAGCGCAACCGGTAAGCCGCATCGCTCCAGCGCAGCTCGTTCTTGAAGCGCGGTACCGAGGTATCCTTGTCGATGATCACCGCTTCAATGCCGGCCATTTCCGCCCAGTCGGACAGGTTCTCGGCCGTAATCGCGTAAGACAGCACCGTATGATGCGCCCCGCCGGCCAAAATCCACGCTTCCGCCGATTCGCGCAGCGAAGGCTGCGGCTTCCACAATACGCGGGCCACCGGCAGCTTCGGCATCAGCTTCTCCACCTTCACGCCGTCCACCACGTTGACCAGCAACCGGAAGCGATGGCCCAGATCAACAAGCGAAGCGTTAACCGCCGGACCCGCCTGGCCGTCGAACACCATCCGCGCCGGATCGGCCTTACCCCCGATGCCCAGCGGGTGCACTTCAATCGTCGGCTTCGTCGCCGCAATCGTCGGGCACACCTCCAGCATGTGCGCGCCCAGAATCATGTGATTGCCCGGCTCAAAATGATACGTGTAATCCTCCATAAACGAGGTGCTTTTGTTGTTTGCCAGCACTTTGAGCACACGAGTCAGAGCTGCAGTCTTCCAGTCGCCTTCCCCGCCAAAACCGTACCCGGCTTCCATCAACCGCTGCACAGCCAGACCCGGGAGTTGCTTGAGTCCGTGCAGATCCTCAAACGTCGTCGTGAACGCCCCAAAGTCGCCTTGCTCCAGGAACCGTTTCATGGCGATTTCAAGCTTCGCCTGATATGCGATGGAGTCGCGAATCGGCCCGCTGCTTAAACCGGCTTGCGTAATGGTGTACTGCTCGGCATACTCTTTCAGCAGCGCTTCGGCTTCCGCATCGGTAACTTCATTTAGCACCTGCACCAGATCGCCAACGCCATACCCGTTCACCGACCAACCGAATTTGATTTGCGCTTCGACCTTGTCACCTTCGGTCACCGCCACTTCGCGCATGTTATCGCCAAAGCGCGCTACCTTCAGCTGCCGGCTCTCAGCATAAGCGACCGCCGTCCGCATCCAGCCCGCCAGCGACGCACGGACTTCCTCGTCCTCCCAATGCCCGACCACGATTTTGCGGTTGATCCCAAGCCGGGCACCGATATGCCCATACTCGCGGTCACCGTGGGCTGATTGGTTCAGGTTCATGAAATCCATATCGATCGTTTCCCACGGAATATCGCGGTTAAACTGCGTATGGAAGTGCAGCAGCGGTTTTTGCAGTTGGGACAAGCCGGCGATCCACATTTTAGCTGGCGAGAACGTGTGCATCCAAGTGATAATCCCCGCACAAGTCTCGTCGCCATTGGCGGCCAGAATCAGCTTATAGATCTCGTCCGGCGTCGTGACGATCGGTTTAAACACCACCGGGAACCCAATCGCCGGGTCTTTGTCCAGTTGTTCTGCGATAATGCGGGAGTGGCCCGCTACCTCTTCCAGCGTTTCAGGGCCGTATAAATGCTGGCTTCCAGTCACGAACCAAAAAGAATGCGGTTTCAATTTCATGCCAAAGCGCCTCCTTATGAAAAATGATTGCTCATTAACTTGTACATACCATATTGGATTTTCCGACATTCATTCACTAATTGTACGTACAAGTTGAATTACCCTCATTGTACTTCCCTCTGCTTCAATTGACAATAGGGTTCACGAAATTGATATTCGCAAAACACCATCAAGCGCTAGCTAAGATGAACGTAAACAAAAGACAGCCCTCCAAATTGCTACATCTCGTAGGTTAAAATGGATAGTGATAAACCAAACCATTTCAGAGCTACATAGCAAAGGAGAGCTGATACTATGCAGTCTACCACAAAATTCGTCGGTTTAGATGTATCCAAAGAAAAAATTTCGGTTGCAATTGCGGACGCTGGTGGGCAGTCCTCCCGCTATTACGGGAGCATCCCCATACACCGGCAGCGCTGCGCAAACTCATCAAAGAACTGGGGCCGGCACAAAACGGACCTAAAAGACCTTATTTGCCATTACCCGGATATTTCCCGTTGTAACGGACTCCATGGACTTTATTCAGCCTCACGGAGCCCATATAGCTGCTATTTATGCGAAATAAGGGCCCCTCGGTCCGTTAAATTGAAAAATCCTTCAAATTGGCTTGAATAACGTCCCCTGTGTCCGTTACCATCAAGTTCCTTTCGAGGCAGCCTCATCACGCACAAAAACAGCCCCCATGCAACGGGAGTCCGTTTTCGTTCTCTGTACATTTCTACTTTAGTTCTCTCCTCTATTCTAACTCCCTATCACTATCCTACTTGTTCACCACTTACAGCTCCGTTTATTATCCTTTGCCCCTAGCTTCTGCTCTTCCACCCGTTAGCTCAAAATCCCCGGCTGCGGGGTCACGCCAAACGCGGCGGCCAGGTCGCGCAGCTGAGCGTCGGTGATCTTTTGCAGCACCGGGCGGTCGCCAAGCAGCATGTAGATCTGCGCAGCCTTCTCCACTGTCTCGATCAAGCCAAACGCTTCGTCGATCGTCGTACCAGTGCCAAAAATCCCGTGCTGCGGCCAAATCACGACTCGGTGCTCGCGCATCTTCTCGGCCGTCGCCCGCCCGATGTCCGGGCTGCCGGGCACCATCCACGGCACGATCCCGATACCGTCGGGGAACACCACGAGACATTCCGTGCACATTTCCCACAGCGTTTTCGTCAGCTTTTTCTCGTCCAGCTCATGGACAAACGTCATCGCCAGCGCATGAGTGGCGTGGCAGTGCATGATGACCCGGTGCGCCGGATCCACCTTCAAGCGCTCGATATGGCTCATAAAATGCGCCGGCAACTCGCTAGTGGGTACCGCCCCGTCACGCAGCCCCCACAGCACCTCGACTTGGTCGCCGTCCTCAGCCACTCGCAGCACGCCCAAGTTCGCCTCCGGATCGGAGATCACATTTTTGAAATACTTGCCCGTGCCCGTCACGATAAAATATCGTCCCGCCAGCTCCTTCACCGGAAACGTCAGCGGCAGCTTTCGACGCTCCGAAGCAGAGGCGGTTCCTATATATTTTTCTACCTCCGCCTCATGGAGCAGATAGCTGATGTTGCCTCCGTTGCGCTCATCCCAGCCCAGCCGCCACATATGGTACGTGATTTCCGCCATCTCCCGGATAAACGGGACTTCCAATCCCGGGATCCGCCAACCTTTCTCCACTTCCGATAACATCGTACTCACAGTAGGTTCCTCTCCTTACTCAAGTATATAATGCTTAAAAAATGCGGATGCTTTCGTTACCGCGCCGCCAGCACCTTCGTCTCGTAGTTTTTCACGTCTGCCAGCCACGCCTCCCGCACCGGCACACCTTGCGAAGCGCAGAAGTAATCCCAAATCGCTCCGTACGGATACGATTTAAACTCTTCGACCAACGCCAGCCGGGACGTGTAGTCGCCGTCCAGCTCCAGCCGCTTCAATGTGTCAATCGGCTCCAGCATCGCTCGCAGCAGCGCTTTTTGGGTGTTGCGCGTTCCGATGACCCAAGCCGCGATATGATTGATGCTGCCATCGAAGAAATCGAGACCGATATGTGTGCGATCCAGCAGCTCCCCGCGCACCAACTCGCGGGCGATTTCCAGCAGCTCGTCGTCCATCGTCACAACGTGATCGCTGTCCCAGCGCACCGGACGGCTGACGTGCAACAGCAGTGCGCGGCCAAACAACAGCCAGGAGGACAGCTTGTTGGAGATCGTCTCCGTCGGATGGAAATGGCCGGCGTCGAAGCAGACCGCCTTGCCCCGGGACAACGCATAGCCCATGTAAAATTCATGCGAGCCAACGACATAACTTTCCGAGCCGATGCCAAACAGCTTGCTCTCCACCGCGTCAATGTTGTACTTTTCGTCGATCTGCTCGGCAAAAACTTCATCAAGCGCCTCCATCAAACGGGCCCGCGGCGTAAGCCGATCCACCGGCGAATCCTTGAAGCCGTCCGGGATCCAGACGTTGGTGACGCAAGGCTGCCCAAGCGCCCGCCCAAACGATTCAGCGATTTTGCGCGACGCCTTGCAGTGGTCGATCCAAAACTTGCGAATTTCCGGGTCCGGATGGCTGAGCGTAAACCCGTCCTTGGCTTTTTCGTGCGAGAAACAGGTCGGGTTAAAATCCAGCCCCAGCCCCCGCTCCTTCGCCCAATCGACCCAACCGGCAAAATGCCTCGGCTCCAGCGCGTCCAGCTCAACCGGTTCATCCGTATCCGCGTAAATCGCGTGAAGGTTGACCTTATGTTGACCCGGAATCAAGCGAAGCGCTTGGTCCAAGTCTTGACGCAGTTCGTCCGGCGTCCGCGCACGGCCTGGATAACTGCCGGTAACCGCCAGGCCGCCGCCCAGCTCCTGATCCTTATGAAGGAATCCCTTAACGTCATCCCCCTGCCAGCAATGCAGCGAAATTTTGATTTGAGCCAGCCGGGCCAGCGCGGCGTCGACGTCAATTCCATGGCGCTCATACAGCTTTTTCGCCTCGTTGTAGCTGGTTTGAATCGCGTTGTCCATGTTTGCTCCTCCTTTGGCATAACTAATCTATCTATCCGCCCAATACTCTAATCGTCGATCCAATCGTCACCGCGCCAGCAAATCCGCGAACCGTTTTTGTGCCTCTGCAATCTCACCGGCATGAGTCCCCCGAGGAACATACGTCCGAATCGGAAAAGACCGCCGAATCAGCTCACGCCCCTCGCCGATATCGCGAATCGCGCCGCTGCTGATCATCTGCACCAACAGATTCCCCAGCGCCGTGGACTCCGTTGGCCCGGCTTCTACCGGAATGCCCGCCACGTCCGCGGTCCATTGGCACAGCAGCTCATTGTTGGCGCCGCCGCCGACGATGTGAAGCGTCTCCGGCTTTTGTCCGGTCAGCCGTTCAAGTTCCCGCAGGTAAACATCGTACGATAAGGCCAAGCTGTCAAAAATACACCTCGCCAACTCACCCGGCGTATCCGGAACGGGCTGACTCGTCTCCTTGCAATACTGCCGGATTTCTTCGGTCATCTGCGCAGGATTTAGGAAACGGTCATCGTTGCAGTTGATCAAGGAACGGAACGGCGTCACGGCCTCGGCCAGTTCCACCAATTCCGCATAGCTGTGCTGTTTTCCGTAATCCTTGCGGACCTCTTGGATCAGCCACATGCCCATGATGTTTTTCAAAAAACGGTACGTGCCGTACGCGCCCCATTCATTCGTATAATTGCGCTCCATCGCTTCCGGCGTTGCCAGCGGCGTCTGCCGCTCTCCCCCGATCAGCGACCAGGTCCCGCTGCTGAGATATGCCCACGAATCGCCGCTGGCTGGAACGCCCAGCACGGCGGAAGCCGTATCATGCGTTGCCGCCACGATCAGCTCGCATTCGGGCAGCCCATACTCCCGGACCAGCTCCAATTTGATTGACCCCAGCCGCGTCCCGGGCTCCGTCAGAGCCGGAAACTTCGACCGGGACAGCCCCAGCAGCGCGAGCAATTCCGGGTCGTAGTCGCGGGTTTGCAGATTCAACAAAGCGGTAGTTGAGGCGTTGGTCATCTCGCTGATCCGCTTCCCGGACAACAAATAATAGAGATAATCCGGCACAAGCAAGATGTGCTTGGCCTTCGCCAGCTCCTCACGATCGTGCGCATATAACTGATACAGCGTATTAAAGGCCAAATGCTGAATCCCGGTTTTCTCATAGATCCGTGAAAACGGGATAACCGCGTGTAGCTGGGGGACCGCCTCGATCGTCCGGGCATCACGATAAGCGTACACCTCGCCGATCCGCTCTCCTTCCCCGTCCAGCAGCGCATAATCCACCGCCCACGTATCGATGCCCAGCGTGCAACGGCCGATTCCGAGTTTTTTCGCCTGTTGCAGGCCGCGGAGAATTTCCCGGTACAAATGGTCGATATCCCAATAACAATGCCCGTCACGCTCAGAAAACCCGTTATCAAACCGGTGGATTTCCTGCAGCAACAATTGTCCGTCCTGCAGGGTTCCCCTTACCAGCCTCCCGCTGGAGGCGCCGATATCCACGGCAACGTAATCTCTCATCGCTAAGCGCACCTCGCTCTGGAATGCTGCCTGTTCCTAATTTCATCCTATGTCTGTTTGCTTTTGAAGTCAACACAAACAAAGAAATATTATGTTGTTTTTCTTTTGTTTTTGTCTATTCCGTGAAGAAACTCCACTCGCCGCACCTGCCCGCTTCCTCAAAACCGGTTGCCAAGCGCCCCTTTTTCTCGCTATGATGGGAAGGAATCAAGGCTCTCGCGTCTTGACAATAAGAACGGATCCCGAGGTGAACGCCATGCTGGCGGCAGAACGCAAGCAAAAAATCATCGACCTGCTGTATCAGGACAAGCGTGTTCTGGTGTCCGAACTCAGCCGGATGTTCGAAGTAACGGAGGAGACCATCCGCCGTGACTTGGAAAAGCTCGAGAAAGAAGGAATCGCGACCCGTTCCTACGGCGGTGCGATGCTCAATCGGCATACGAACGAAGATTTGCCGTATACGACGCGGAACACGCTGAACGTGGAGATCAAGCGGGCTATCGCGCTGAAGGCCATCGATCTGGTGAACGACGGTGACACGCTGATGGTTGATCCCAGCTCGACTTGCTTTGAATTTTTGAAGACGCTGCATTCGAAGAACAACATCACCGTCATCACCAATTCTGTCAGCGTCCTCCACGAATTCGCCAGCGCGAACCTGAACATCATCTCCACCGGCGGTTCGCTGCGCGCCCGTTCCCTGTCGCTGGTCGGTCCCGCCGCCCAGGAAACGGTGCAGAAATACAACGTTGACACCGCGGTGATCAGCTGCAAAGGCATGACGCCGGACAAAGGCATCTCCGATTCCAATGAGCCGGAATGCGAGTTGAAGAAGCATATGCTTCGCCATGCCGACAAAGTGATTTTGCTGGCGGACCATACGAAGTTTGACAAAAATGCCTTCATCAAGCTGGCCGATTGGGAGCAGATCGATTATTTAATCACCGACCAGCGCCCTTCGGATGCTTGGCTGGAGCTGCTGCAAAGCAAGAACATCGAAGTCCTGTATTAGCGCACGATGTCCTCTCTCGGCTTAACCAACCAGCAGGGCGAACACGATGCCCGGGCCGTGCACCCCAATCGTGAGATCGTTTTCAATATCCGCTGAACGGCTGGGGCCGGAGATGAAGTGGATGCCGGCCGGCAGGGCTTCTCGCCCGGCCGCATCAAACGTCTCCAGCACCTCGCCCAGGCGGGTTTTTAGCCGCTCTACGGGGACGATGGCGAACAGCGCTGTCGGCAGCAAGCTGACCGAGCGCCCTTTCTCCGCCGCGGACTGAACGACCAGCGAACCGGTGTAAGCGACGGCATAGTCCGCCGCCACGATGCCGAAGTCCGCCTCTGCGGCCCGAGCGATCCACGCCTCGGAACGATGCCCGTTCCACACGGACACCCGGGCCCCTTCGGCGGCAAGCGCCTCATCCAGCCCGAGCTCCGTGAGTAGCGGATCGTCCTGGCGCAGGACATAACGGGCGCTAAGCTCTTGCGCTTTGGCCGTGATAAACGCCTTGGCCGCCTTAAGATCGGGAAGCCGTGCAACATGCCCCCCGGCTGCCGTAAAATTCTCCTCAAAGCGCGCAGCTCGCTCCTCCAGACTCCATTCCAGCTCGCGCCAATACGTTGGCGCTCCCTGAAACGGATGCACCGGTGCCTCCTGCTGCCGCGGCCGTTTCAGCTTCCCGGCAATCCGATTCATAAACTGCTCCTGCTTCTGCCGCGCTTCCGCTTCCTTTGTTTTCAGCCATTCGTTATATTCGTTATCCATCATTGGTTTGACCTTCTTTCCCCCGCTTTTGCAGTGCCGCTTTCATCCGTTCCTGTGCTGCCTGGGCGGTCACGGTGTGGGCAACGGAAGCCCGCAGCTCATGCTGAAGCGTATCCCAGCGCTCGCGGAACGGCTGGTTCGCCAGGCTTGGCGCAACACGATATCGGTTCCACCCCTTAAGCGGACCGATGCGCGCCGGGATTTCCCCGTTGCGTACGACAAGCCGTTGGGCAACTCTCCCCGCCTTAAGTGCCCGATGATACCGTTTGGCGCTGGACGTCACCGCAGCGAAGCCCTTCATCCCCGCCGTCTCCAGCTTGTTGCCATAACCTTGCTCAACCTTGCGCCGCCGCAAGTAAACGAGCATGTCGTGCAACGGGATTTTGACCGGGCACGCTTCATAACAAGCGCCGCACAAGCTGGAGGCCGAAGCGATATCGTCCCATTCCGCTACGTTTTTGTTGAGCGCCGGCGTCAGCACCGCTCCGATCGGGCCGCTGTACGTTCCGCCGTAGGCATGGCCGCCGATATGGCGATAGACCGGACAAGCATTCAGGCAAGCGCCGCAGCGGATGCAGTTGAGCAGCTCTTGAAACTCCGGATCGCCCAGCTGCTCGGACCGGCCGTTGTCGAGGATGATGATATGCATCTCCTCCGGACCGTCTCCATCCGCCGCACGGCGTGGGCCGGTGATGCCGGACATGTAGACCGTCAGCTTCTGACCGGTGGCCGATCGCGGCAGCAGTGTGGCCATCACCTCCAGATCGCTCCAGGAGGGGATGATGCGCTCCATGCCCATAAACGTGATTTGCGTTTTGGGCACGGTCGACACCATGCGGGCATTGCCTTCGTTCTCGAACAGCACGATCGATCCCGTTTCAGCGATGGCGAAGTTACATCCGGTCATGCCAATGTCCGCGGAGAGAAACTTCTCCCGCAGCTTCCGGCGCACAAACCCGGCAAGTACACTCGTCTCCGGCGGCAGCTCTACCCCAGCCTCGCGGGATAGCAGTTCGGCGATCTGGTAACGGTTTTTGTGAATCGCTGGGATGATGATATGCGAAGGTGCCTCCCCCGCAAGCTGAATGATATACTCCCCCAGGTCGGTTTCAACCGCCTCGATGCCCGCTTCCTCCAGCGTCCGGTTGATGTGCAGCTCTTCGCTGACCATCGATTTCGACTTCACGACCGAGCGGGCCGTTTTGCGGACGGCAATCTCCAAAGCGATCCGCACCGCTTCCTCCCCCGTTTCGGCAAAATGAACATGGGCTCCGTTCGTCCGGGCCTGCTCAGCAAACCGATTCAAGTAATAATCGAGATGCGCGATCGTATGCAGGCGAATTTGCCGCCCCCGTTCCCGCCATTCCTCCCAGTTGCCATGGTCCTCCGCCGCTTTGCGTTTCCCGTCCCGTAGACGCTCCGTTGTAAAGCGCACCGCTTTGCGCAAAAATTCGTTGTTGAGCGCCAGCTCTGCACGTTCCTTAACGGTACTCATGCCCCGCTCACCCCCTCGTACAGCAGCTCGGCCAGGTGCATGACCCGTACCGGCTGGCGGCGGTAACGCAAATGACCGGCGATGTTCATCAGGCAGGCCATATCCAGACCGGTCAGCACCTCGGCGGACGTTTCCAGCACGTGATCCGCCTTTTCCGCTACCATCGCTCCGGAAATATCCGCCATCTTCACCGCAAACGTTCCGCCGAACCCGCAGCAATCCTCCGCAAACGGGAGCGGGACGAGCTCCAGGCCCTTGACGTTTTGCAGCAGCGCCATCGGCTCCTCTTTGATGCCAAGCAGCCGGCTGCCGTGACAGGACGGATGATACGTGACCTTATGCGGAAACGCCGCCCCAAGATCGGTAACGCCCAGCACCTGGACGAGGAACTGGGTAAATTCATACGACTTCGCTTTCAGTTCCTCAGCCATCGCCAGCCGCACCGGGTCGTGCTCGAACAACTTCGGGTAATGATGGATCATCCCGATACACGAGCCGGAAGGTCCAATCACAAAATCGCTGTCCGCAAAAGCCTCCAGCAGCGTAGCCGCCGACCGCCGCGCTTCATCCCAATACCCGCTGTTAAACGCCGGCTGGCCGCAGCAAGTCTGACCTTGTGGGAATTCCAACCGGACCCCCACCCGGGCCAACAAACGGGCCATTGCTTCCGCAATACGCGGGTACACCGCATCGCCGATGCAGGTGGCGAACATCGATACTTTGATGTCCGTCTTAGCCGCTGCCGTTATCGTGTCCGCTTGATTCCTCCGCTCCATCCTCGCACCTCCCATGGTTTGATCTCCAACTCAGAAGCGAATCTTCACTCGCAAAGATTTCTGCCTTACCTTACAAAAGCTGCCGGAACGCCGCCGTCAATCGTCAGCATGCAGCCGGTTGTTTTCGCCGCCTTGGACGATGCAAAAAAGGCAACCCCTTCTGCGATATCCCGCGGATAAATATTGACCAGCAGCGTCGTGCGCTTGCGGTAATACTCCTCCAGTTGATCCGGCTCAATTCCATAAGCGGCAGCCCGTTCGTTCCGCCAATTGGAATTCCAAATCGCGGAGCCTTGCAAAATCGCATCCGGCAAAATCGTATTCACCCGAATGCCCAACTCCCCGCCTTCTGCCGCAATACAACGGGCTAAATGAGCCTCCAGTGCCTTGGCGGAGCTGTAGGCTGTGACGTTTTTGCCGGCATAAACAGAGTTTTTGGAGCCGATAAACACCATGCTTCCGCCAAGCCCCTGCTCCTTCATCAGCTTGAACGCTTCCCGCGCGACAAGAAAATACCCTGTTCCAAGCACCGACATATTCAAATTCCATTCCAGCAACGACGTTTCGGTGAACGGACTGGACGTGGCCAAACCGGCATTGTTGACGATAATATCGACGCCGCCATAGGTCAAAGCCGTTTCGGCATAAGCAGCCGCGACCTGCTCCTCCTGCGTCACGTCCATTTTCACCGCCAGCGCCCGGTTCTCCCCGTATTTGGCGTTGATTTCGGCCGCAACCTTCTGCGCCCCTTCCAGATTGAGATCCGCCAGCACGACATGAGCCCCTTCTTCCGCCAGTCGCCGTGCCGTTTCACTTCCGATGCCGCCAGCGCCTCCAGTGATAAACGCAACCTTGCGCGAAAATTCGGCTTCCAACGGAGCCAGCGACAATTTGTACAGCTCGAGCGGCCAATATTCAACGTTGTAGGATTCGTTTTCGCTGAGGGATACGAACCGGCCAATCGCCGTCGCGCCTTTCATCACCGCGATCGCCCGATGATACAACGCCCCGCTGAGCTTGGAGTTCACCCAACTTTTTCCAGTGTTTAACATACCGATGCCAGGAATCAAAATCACACGCGGCGCTGCATCGAACATCACGTCATTCGCCTGCTTGTTGCGTTCAAAATAAGCCTGGTACTGCGCTTTGTACTCCGCGGTGCCTGCCTTCAGCTTCTCCTTCAAACCGGCGACATCGGCGGCATCCGGCTTCCAGTCGATGAACAAAGGCACCACCTTGGTATGCACCAAGTGATCGGGACAAGCGGCGCCAACCTGCGATAGCTCGCCTGCATCCCGACTGCAAACGAATTCGAGCACATCCGCCTCATCATCAAACGTCACGATGACCGGCTTCTCCCCACTGGCCAGCCCCCGAACCAGCGGCATGATCTCGGCAACAATCGCCCGGCGTTGTTCAGCTTCCAACGGCTTGGCAGATTGCCCGCCAAATACGCGGCCTTCCTCGGCTTGAGCAGCGCTTTTTGCTTCAATATACGCTTCCGCTTCATTGATAATGGCTATCGTTTTGGCGTAGCACTCCTCCTGCGTTTCACCCCAGGTCACCAATCCATGCTTCTCCATCAGTACCAGCTCCGCATGGGGGTTGGCCAACACACCTTCGGCGATCATTTTGGACAACGTGAACCCTGGACGGATGTAGGGAACCCAGACGAAACGGTTGCCATAGATTTCCCGGGCAATGTCTTGGCCGTTGTCGGAGCAGCACAAGCTGATAATCGCATCCGGATGCGTATGGTCCACATGCTTAAACGGCAAAAATGCATGCAGCAGCGTTTCAATCGATGCCCGAGGGTGCTTGGCGTCGATCATGCAATTCGCCAGATAAGCCACCATCTCTTCATCTGTCATTTCCTCCCGCTCAAACAGCGGACGGATATCGTCCATGCGCAATCCGGTGAAATTGCCCGCTTTCATCGTCGCCAGATCCGAGCCGCTGCCCTTCACCCACATGACCTCGACGTCCCTGCCGCGGAAGTCCTTTTCGATTGTTTTGCTTGACGTGTTGCCGCCGCCCCAGTTGCATACCCGGCGATCTGCACCAAGCAGATTCGAACGGTAGACGAGCTGCTCCAAACCCGAGGATAAAACCGATGCTTTAGATGAGTCCCATAAGTGCTGTACCATAATCCCTTCGATTACCTCCATTTTGTTTTGTTTGGTTTTTTCTTTATTTTTGTTTGTTTTAATTTTAAACGATTTGGGTTGTTTTGGGTATAGCGCTTTCACAAAAAATTAACTTTGTTCTCTGCCTCTGTTGTCCCCCCATAGCCCCCTCTTTTGCACCATTATCCCTCTCGCTCAGGAGCTCTGGATTTCAGGGTCTCGGGAGGCTCAGTTTCCGAGAAGGAATCGTTGTTGGCCGCGAGGAACGGAGAATCGGCAGTAGATGACGGGGAACGTGGTATGGGCAACGGACAACGAGCAGCGGGTAACAGGCAACGAGCAATGGGCAACCAGCAGGGGGAAACGGGGAATGGGGAACGGAGCCCCGAGTTCTTCACCTGTCTAAACGGGATAATCGTTAAAAAGACCGGCAGCGAGTACCTCCTCCCCCACCCTCTCCCATCAAAAAAAAGAACTGATCCCCATAAGCAACTGAAGTGCTATAGGATCAGTTCTTCTTTCAACTTATTTTGCTTTTGCCGCCCACTTGGCCCCGCCCCGCAGCAGCTTTGCCACTTCTGGATGCTGGAACGAAGGCAGATGATGCCCCGGCATCAGGAACACCACTTTGCCAAGTCCATAAGAATGCGCCCAAGCCGCCGGCCATTCCTGGCCCTCATGGCGGTATGTGAGCAGCACCTTTTTGGCACAAAACGGATCAAATTCGAAGCGGTAAGGCTCCTCTGCCAGCGTAAACGGCTCGATTCCCTCCACAACCGGATGGCTTGCATTCCCAAAGTCAGCTGCCACCCCAAACTCCAGCTCTGTGTAAGGCGGATGCTCCGTAAATTTAGCGCCGATCAGTTGAGCCAGCTCCGGGCGCACCTGCAGCGAAATTCCGTTGTGCACGACAAGCAGACCGCCGCCGTTCGCTACGTAAGTGAGCAGTCCCGCCGCCTGCTCTGCGCTAACCGCCTCCTCCCAGCGGTCGGTGTACGAGATACAGAGGTCGTAGTTCTCCAGCGCGTCTCCAGCCAACTGGTCGTAGTCCAGGCTGACCGTCAGCTCGAAATCCTCCTTCAGGATCTGCTGTAACCGTTCCTGCACGGCATTTAGCGGATGATACGGCGCATCCGCGTTATTCCCGATCACCAAGGCTTGTTTCCGCACATGGCTCATCTCTTGTCTCCCCCTCCTTTTTTTACCAAGCGTAAGCTTGAGGTGCTGCACCGCCTGGGCCTGGGAAAATTTCATCCAATCGCTTCATCACCGCTTCATCCAGCTTGATATCTACCACCCGGAGCGTATCTTGGAACTGTTCGAATGTACGCGGTCCGATGATCGGTGCAGTCATGGCCGGATGCGCCAGCGTCCAAGCCAACGCCACGTTCGCTTCGCTTTCGCCCAGTTCCCGGCAAAGCGCCGAAAACGCCTCAAGCTGCGAACGGAACTTCTCATAGCGGTTGTCGTTGGCCGTGCGCGAACCCTCCAGCTTCTTCGCTGCGTTGCCGCCCAGCAAGCCGCCTTCAAGCGGGCTCCAGGCCACGACGCCAATCCCGAGATGCTCCGCCGCCGGCAGCACCTCCAGCTCCGGTAATCGGCAGAGCAAATTATATTTATGCTGCTCCGAGACCAGGCCAAGCATATGGCGATTCTTCGCCTCATATTGCGCCTTCACCAAGTCCCAACCGGCAAAGTTGCTGGACCCGACATAACCGATTTTTCCTTGGACAATCGCAATTTGGAACGCTTCCCACAGTTCATCCCAGGATACGTTACGGTCAATGTGATGCATTTGGTACAGCTCGATATGGTCGGTTTGCAGCCGGCGCAGCGAGCCTTCCAGATGTCGGCGGATTTTGTAGGAAGACAACCCTGCCGGACTATTTGGACCATCCAAAGGATCGCTCATATCGCCATGGACTTTTGTCGCCAGCACGACTTTTTCCCGGCGTCCTCCCCCTTGGGCGAACCAGCGGCCAATGATTTCTTCAGTCTTTCCGGCGTTCTTGCCCCATCCGTAAATGTTGGCCGTATCGAAGAAGTTCACTCCCGCGTCCAGCGCCGCATCCATGATTCGGAACGCTTCCTTCTCATCGGTGTTCACTCCGAAGTTCATCGTGCCTAGGCACAGCTTGCTCACTTTTAATCCGGAACGACCCAAATACGTATATTCCATTGCTGATTCCTCCATTTTTATAGAATAAGTTCACGAACGAAAAAAAGGCTCTAAACCTACCACGGCAAAACGTGTCCATCCACATCGAGGAATACGGGCTTCTCAAGAGGTTTGTCCTCCCGTTCCATCGCCTCGCGGATGATGCCCCACAGTTTGCCAGCGGATTGCTCCGGTGTGAGGGGAGCCGCGGCATCCTTCTCGCCGCGCATAAAGGTCTGCACCCAACCGGGATGCAGCACCAGCACTTGTCCTCCTTGCGCCTTTATGCCGTTGTGTACGACGTTCGAGTGCATATTCACCGCCGCCTTCGACATCGTATAAGCGAACCATCTGTCTCTGTAGCACTGGCCAACGCTGCCTGCTTCCGAGGAGATATTGGCGATCGTGCGACCGTTGCTGTTCAGGATCAGCCCGATTAATGCATTTGTCATACGCAGGCTTCCGAGCGCGTTCACGTTATATACCTGCAGCATTTCTTCAAAGTTCAGTTCGCCAAGCACCGTCGTTTCAATATCGCCCAAGATCGCCGCATTATTGATCAGCAGGTCGAGCGATTCCGTATGCTCCTTCACTTTGGCTGCTGCTGCCTGTACGCTGGCATCGCTGCCCACGTCCAGATCCACGAGGGTCAACTGTTCTCCGTACGCTGAAGCCAGCTCCGGCAACGCCTGTTCCTTGTGGTTAAATCTCCCGGCAAAGACTTGGTGCCCTTCCTCCAGCAGTTTGCGCACCAATTCCAGTCCGATGCCGTAATCAGCGCCGGTCACCAATGCCGTATACCTCATTGCCATCCACTCCTCTCCTTCGAAGCCCGCCCGTTCTTCCTGAGAAGGCCGCAATCTCTTTTATTGTAAACGCTTTTATCCAACGATAAAAGAGGGCATGCCTTTCGGCAGCCCCCTGCGAGTATGAGCTTTACAATGTGACAACGCCTTTTTTCAGAATTAGGTTAGCGTATAACGCCTTCTCCCCGGTAGAGACGATCGCATACGCCTGTTTGGCCCGTTCGTAAAAAGCGAACCGCTCGACCTCTTCAAACGGCTGAGCCGCTGGATGGTGACGGCTTACGATCCTTCGGTACTCCTCCCAGATTGGTGTTTCCACCGGATCACCGGGCATCACCGCCATCAATGCGACCGGATGGTCCACGTAACTGTCGAGCGGGAACAACGGCAGGATCGCTTCCAGCAAATCGGGGATTCCGTGGCCGTCGCAACGGATCAATCGCTGGGCATGGCTTGCGGCTGGAAAATTGCCGTCAGCAAGCACAATCTCGTCCGAATGCCCCATCTCCATTAATATTTTTAGCAGTTCCGGCGAAAGCAGGCTGGATATGCCCTTTAACATGGGATCGACCTCCCCAGTCGTTCGAATCGCTCGTAAGCGGCAGCCCAGAGGGCTGTGCGCTTCTCGTTCTCCGGCTCTGTCTCTTGCTTCGGCTCATACACTTGAAACGGGAATGAAGCCTTCACCAATTCCAGGCCTTCTTGCAGGTCTTTAAGCCAGCCGCTGGTCCGCAGCTGGACCAGCAGGTTGCCGATCGCGCTGGCCTCCACCGGTCCCGCCCATACCGGACGGCCGATCGCCTCCGCAGTTAAGCGGCAGAGCAGTTCGTTTTGAATGCCGCCGCCCACCATATGCAGCCCGGCAAATCGAGAGCCGGTCAGCTCCTCGGCCTGCTCCAGCACCTGGCGGTAGCGGAGTGCCAGGCTCTCGAGGATGCAGCGGGCGAAGGCCCCCGGCGAATCCGGCACCGGCTGGCCGGTTTCCCGGCAATACGCCCGGATCTCCTCCGGCATGTCGGCCGGATTCATAAACCGCAGATCATCCGGATCGATCAAGCTGCGCAGCGGCTCGGCCTGTTCCGCCAATTTCACCAACTCGGCGAAGGTATAGGCTTCGCCGGCCTGCTCCCATTTGCGTTTACATTCCTGGAGGATCCATAGGCCCATGATGTTTTTGAGCAAATGGTAGGTGCCGTCTACGCCGCCCTCGTTGGAAAATTGCCGCTCCAGCACCGCCGGCGTCAGCAAGGGCTTCGCCATTTGCGTCCCCAACAGCGACCAGGTGCCGCTGACAAGGTAGGCGAACGCCGGCGAATCTGCCGGTACCGCCGCCGCTGCGGACTCCGTGTCGTGCGAGGCGACGGCGATTGTTTTGATCGGCGGCACATCAAGCTCGGCGCACACCTCCGCCGTCAGTTCCCCGATCACGGTCCCTGGGGGAACCGGATCGGGGAAGATCGTGCTTGGAATGCCCAGCTGCTCCATCAACGCGGAGTTCCACGCGCCCCGCCCTGGGTCGAACAGCCCCGTCGTGGTCGCCATCGTAAATTCGCAGACCCGCCGACCGGTCAGGAAATAGCTCAGCAGATCCGGCGTCAACAGCAGCGTTTCGGCCAAGTCGAGCTTGGGGGAGCCGGCTTTTTTCATGGCATATAGCTGATATAACGTGTTAAAAGGCATAAACTGCAGTCCGCTTTCGCGGAACAATCGCTCCGCACCAACAAGGGCGGATACCTCTTCGACCAACCCTTCGGTTTGACGATCCCGATAGTGGTACGGGATGCCTAACAGCTCGCCGTTTCGATCCAACAGGCCAAAATCGACGCCCCAGGTGTCGATGGCACAGCTCTCCGGCCGATATCCGGCCTGGAACGCTTTGCGAATGCCGGTTTTGATCTCCCGCAGCAGCATCGGCGTATCCCAATGCAGGTGCCAGCCGATCTGAACCGGAACGTTCGGGAAACGGTGGATCTCGGTGATGTGCAACTTCCGAACGCCGGGCGCATCAGCAGTGGCACCAGTAGAGTTATCCGGGCTTTCGGAACGGATTTCGCCAATGAATGCCCGGCCGCTGCTCGCGCCCAAGTCAAACGCGAGGACGCAAGGAACGTGTTGTTGTTCCGATGACATGCGTTTTCACCGTCCGATCACTTCATTTTTTGAAGCAGCGCAATCCGGTAGTCTTCGCTTTCAAGTGCGGCGATATCTGCGACCTCCTGATCCGTTAACGGGACAAGCGTTCCCGCCGCTTTCGCGCTTAAGTAAATTTTCGCGCTCTCCTCCACAACCTGGGTCCGGTAGTAGGCCTCCCGCAAATTTCGGCCTGTCGTCACCAGCCCATGGTTCCCCAGCAAAATCGAGCTCGCCTCATTCACCTTCTCGGCGACTGCGTTCGCCAGCAATTCCGTGGTTGGGATCAAATAAGGGATAAATGCCGTTCGTCCAACCAATGCGGCCTGGTCCGGGAACATGATCGGCAACTCTCGCTCAATCAGCGTAAAAGCGATGCAATGGGCCGGGTGCGTATGCACCATCGCTCCCATGTCAGGCTTTTGGCGGTAGCCGTAAAGATGCATCAGCACCTCGGACGACGGGCGCAGGCCGATATCGGTCACCTCCCCGGTTGGGATATCCACTTCGATCCACTGCTCAGGCTCGATCTCCTCCAGCGCGAAGCCGCTGGGCGACAAGTACATCTTGTCGCCGGCCCGGGCGCTGATGTTGCCGCCCGGCCCTACAACCAACCCGCTCGCTACGATTTTGCGGGCATATTTGCACAGTTCTTGGCGCGTTTCCATGTTTTGCATTGCGTTGTTCTCCTTTTTTTATGATGCTTGTATCTTGTATGCCGAGTAATGGTTTATTTGTATAACGGCCCAAACGCAGCACATGCCCGGAAGTCGGCGCTCTCCGCATCCTCGGTCCCGAACAGGCCCCAAGCCCTTGGGCGGAACACCTTCTCCTTCGGCACGTTATGCATGCTGACCGGAATGCGCAGGATCGAGGCCAGCGTAATCAAGTCGGCGCCGATATGGCCATAGCTGATGACGCCGTGGTTCGCTCCCCAGTGGTCCATGACGTCGTAGACGCTGGTAAACGCGCCGCTGCCGGTCAGATTGGGTGCAAACCAGGTTGACGGCCACGTCGGGTCGGTCCGCTTGTCGAGCGTGTCATGCACATGCTCCGGCAGGTCCACCGAATAGCCCTCGGCGATTTGCAGCACCGGGCCAAGCCCTTTGACCAGGTTGAGCCGGGTCATCGTCATCGGCATGCCGCCGCGAGTCAAGTAGTCGGTGGAGAAACCGCCGCCCCGGAAATACTCCAGAGAAGCCGGCCGGAACTGCGTGGCTTGCAGCATGCGCCCGACCTCTTCCTCGCTGATCTCCCAGAACGGCTTGATGACAGGAGCGCCGTCTTTTATTTGCTCGCCGGTGCCGTCAAGCGCCGCCGAACCGGAGTTGATAAGGTGCAGGATGCCGAATGCTGCCCGGCCCTCCAGCTTATAGCCGGTCACCCGCTCCACGGATGCCGGGCTCCAGTACGTCCGCACATCGGCAAAAATTTGCGCCGTATTCGTCAGCAAATAGCCGAACAGCATGCCAACGCCGTTGAGACTGTCATTTTCGGTTGCCACAATATATGGCGCACGCGTACCGTTCCAATCAAACGACGAGTTGAGAATCGTCTCCATGAAATCGCCGTTCGGGAAATGATCCGTCCACTGGCGTTGCCCCTGGAAGCCGGAGGCGATCGCATGATGGCCTTGCGCTTCCTCCTCGTAGCCCAATTCTGCGAGGCGCGGGTTGCCGATCATCAGGTCGCGCGTGATCAGCGTCATTTTGACGACCGTCTCCCATTCCAGGTCTTTCCGCTCCCGCGAGGTTTGCAAATGGGCCGGGTTATTGTCCGGACCTTCTTGGCAGTTCTGCTTCACCCAAGCCAGCGCCACTTGGTATTCCTCGGGATCGTAAATCCCTTCCTCCATCCGCCGTGTGAACTCGGTCATGTCGATATACTCGTTGCGCATCCCCAGATATTCCTGGAAAAAGGCATCGTTCACCATCGAACCGGCGATCCCCATCGACACCGAGCCCATCGACAGATACGCCCGATCACGCATCATCGCGGCCGCCAGTCCGCTGCGGGCAAAACGCAGCAGCTTCTCTTGCACGTCGGCTGGAATCCGGTCATCGCCTTCATCCTGCACATCCTCGCCGTAGATGCCAAAGGCCGGGAGCCCTTTTTGCGCATGGGCGGATAATACGGCGGCCAAATACACCGCTCCCGGTCGGCCAGTGCCGTTAAAGCCCCATACCGCCTTCGGGATCTGCGGATCGGTATCCATCGTTTCCGTGCCATAGCACCAGCACGGCGTTACGGTGATGGACACCCCGACCTCCGCCGCCTTGAATTTCTTCGCTGCTGCCGCCGCTTCGGCCACGCCGCCGATGCAGGTATCGGCAATCACGCATTCTACCGGTTGTCCGTTCGGATAACGGAGCTCCGCCTCTAGCAGCCGAGCCACCGCCTTGGCCAAGTTCATCGTTTGCTCCTCCAGGGATTCGCGTACCCCTCTTCGTCTGCCGTCAATCGTCGGACGAATGCCGATCTTCGGGAAACCGTCCCGCCATCTGTAACCGTTTTCAACCATAGCCAATCTGCCTCCTTGGACAATGAATTATAGTCCCATTCTATAGTTCACTCCGCCCGTTCGAGAACCTACTATTTTGCCCTCTTGCCCGCACAACAGCGCAAAAAAGTGAACCTTCCCGCATATCCGCATCTGCCTATTCCTAGAAAATCCTCCCATCCTGCCTCACATCCGCTATAATGGAGCTATCCAATGTTCGGGAGGAACCCATCGTGCCGAAAATCGAAATTCCTTATCGCAAAAGCGACCGTTTTCGTTTCAAAAAAACGCCCGAATTACTCTACGCCGGCCAGGTCGTCGACGAGCGCCGCTTCTACGCGCCGCCGCAGATCCACGACTATTGCGAGATCCTTTATATCGTCGAAGGCCGCGGGGAATTCCGCATCGGCGGCACAATCTATGAAGTGCATCCCGGGGATGTCGCTGTCTATAATGCGGGCGTCCCGCATGAAGAGCGTTCAATCAGCACTGAACCGTTTAAGGTCATTTACTGCGGCGTTGGCAACGTGCATATCGACGGCGTACCACCGGGACAGCTGCTGCCTGCCTCCGTCGACCCGGTCATCCCGTGCGAGAAATACGCCTACAAGGTGGAGAGCTACCTGTCAGAAATGCTCCAGGAATGCGACTCCCAAGTGCTCGGATACGAAACGCTCAGCAATAACCTGCTCATGTCGCTGATCACGCTTCTGTACCGGATCGTGGACGTGAAGCATCCGTTTGATCCGCTGAAGGACAAGAACGAAATTACCGTCCGCACCAAGCAGTTCATCGATAAGAACTACACCCGCAGCATCACGCTCAAAGAGATCGCCGATACCCTCTACGTGAGCCAGCACTATTTATCTCATCTCTTTAAAAAAGAACTCGGCGATTCCCCCGTCAACTACCTCATTAACCGCCGGATTGAAGAGGCCAAGCGCCTGCTCCGGGAAACCAATGCGCCGATTCACGAAGTCGCCGCCCGAGTGGGTTACGGGAACGACAAATATTTCTCCATGCTGTTCAAGAAGGTGACCGGCCAATCCCCCAGCACTTTCCGGGAAATGAAATAAAGCCTTGCAGCGATGGGCTGCAAGGCTTATTTTTCCAGTTTCAATGGGTGACCTCCAGTTTGAATGCCATATGCGAGACGGCCTCTTGCGATGCCGGGCGATAGGGATAAATGATTTCCACGCAGCCGTCCCGTTCCCGGACGATCGGCTGCGGAGCCGCAGCTTCCACATGGAGCGACAATCCGGGGAAAGACCAGGCCGAGGAGGTCACGCCCGCTGCGGTCACCGCAGGGCCGCACACCTCGAAATAGACATCAAGCGCCTTGCCGGTCTCCAAGGTCACCGAGGCGGTCAATTTGCCCGGCGAGGCTTCCGCATCAACGTAATAGCCGCGCAGATGGGTGTTCCAGCTGCTCTCCGGCTCCCGGCGGATCAACCGTAACGAGTAGCGGCCTCCATCATCGCTCCGCCAGTGCATCGTCGCCGGATGCAGTTGGCCGTTCGTATTGCGGCTGCCCGAACACGCGCCGATCATCAGGTTTCGCCCCAGCCATGCGGTTGCCGTGCACACGAAGCGGTTCTCGCCAGGTTTATCCCTTTCGCACAGCTCGCGATATTGCCGGTTCACCATCCGCTCCTCCGGCTCACCAATCAGCTTCGGCTTTACATGCTCCGGCACATCCACGCCAACCAGCGCGATCATCGGATCATGCCCCGTCTCACAATTGACCGCGGCCAGATGCTTCAACCGCTCGCCAAACGCCAGGTACAAGAACACTCCCATCGAGCTGTGGGCGGTCATCTCCATCTCGTAGGCACGGGCATAGGGGCCAGCCATATTTTCCAAGCCCGGGTGATAAAATAACGCAATCGTCTCCCACAAAGCCTGTTCAATCGTATGTCCTATCGCTTTGAAACGATCGGTTCGAGCAAATTTACGGATTAAGCCGAGCACGGTGAGGTCGACTCCGTAATAGGTGGTCGAATTAAACTCCGCGAGAGTGTTGAATTCGGCGAATTCCTCAAGGAACCGATCGGCTTCATGGTCAGCATGACGAATCCACGCTTCATTGCCATAACGATACCCGTAATAATGGGTGATAAACAGATGCATCAGCTCGATGTTCGTATTCATCGGCACCGCATCCGACAGCCTGCGGTCGATGGAGCCGGTGACGGCTTTGATCATCGCTTCATCCATGCGCCGGACCAGCTCCCGGGGGAGCCGGGGCTCGAAATGCTCCAAAATCACCGCAAACGCGCAGGCGATAAACTCCCGCCAGTTCGGGTCATAGCTCCTCCAGACTGGGGGAATGACCCGATCGGCGGCCCTCGCCAAGGCTTCCTCCACGTCCTTCCTTCTTACGTTTTTTCTCCCCTCGCATTCTGCGCCAAGCTCCT
Organism: Paenibacillus phoenicis; assembly: GCF_034718895.1. Classification (NCBI taxonomy): domain Bacteria; kingdom Bacillati; phylum Bacillota; class Bacilli; order Caryophanales; family Paenibacillaceae; genus Paenibacillus; species Paenibacillus phoenicis. The sequence continues at coordinate 2,246,579 of NZ_JAYERP010000001.1, forward strand.
CGGCCAGATGATCAGAGATCTTCTCCAACATGCTTGTAACGTAGTACGCGAAGCCCGGCCCGAAGCGCTTCCACGGATAACCGCCCCGGGGAGGGTCCGCAGCCTGCGGGGAGGTTTTAAACGTGCCGTGGAAAATTTCGTCCGGCGCATCGAATTGCAGGTTCAACACCTCATCCAAAACGGCGCAGGCACGTTCCACATCTCCTTCACCGTTCCGGATCAACAAACCGACAGCGTAGTGCGCACTGCCGCGGGTCGAATGCCACTCGCTCCGCCCGTCCTCCGCATTTCGCAGCATGTGTTTTGCCTCGTCATAATGACGATCCATCTCCTCCATCGCCTGCTTCACCAAAAACACTTGCTCCGGTGTCATTTGCTCCAGCATGCTGCTCGCCATCTTTCATCTTCCTTCCTTGCTAGACCTCAGGGCCTTCAACCGCAACACTTCCACAGCAGCCAGCATCATAATGCCGATGCCGTGATTGTCGTTTCGAACCGTCCGCAGATCCTCCATATAATAATCCGGAGAGAAGGAATACCGGGAACCGCTGCAAACGCCATGTACATTGCCCTGGCGGTCAATCACCTGCGCGGCGAGCCCTCTCCAGCCTTTAAGCGCCGCCTCGATGTAAGGCCCCTCACGATCAAGCCAACCGAAGCGGACGCCACGTGAAAAGGCATAAACGAACATCGCGGTACAGGAAGCCTCCAAATACGCATCTGGCCGATTGAGGACCTGGTGCCATAACCCGGAATCGGATTGAAGTGCGGCAATGCCTTGGCTTAATTCACGGAACATCGTCAGCAGCTCCTCCCGATCCTCATGCGTTTCGGGCAGCCGCTCCAGCAGCTCGCTTAACGAAAACAGTACCCAGCCATTCCCCCGCCCCCAAGGGATTAGGGTTGGTTGGCCGTATTTAAAATCATAAACATGGGACATGACCTGCTGATCGCTCATATACAAATAACGCTTAAACCGTAAAAACTGCTTCGCCGCTTCATTGATGGCGTCAGCCTCACCCGTCACCATCGAATAACGGGTGAGAAACGGGGCGCTCATATACAAATCGTCCGCCCACATCGTATCGGCCGAATATTCTCCTTCACAACGCCGGTAAAAAGCTCCGTCCTCCCGCCGCTCCAGCCGATGCAGCATAAAATCGGCGATCGTGTCCGCAATCTTGCGGAACTCGGCCTGCTCCGCTCCATCCAGATAAGCCTCCAGCATCGCGGATCCAAAGGATCCGCAATTATCGAGCATCCGCAGCAACACGAGCTGATGGTTGATCCCCGGAAAACCGTACTCCTCCCGGTCCCATAACGAGTATTCATACATTTCTGTGCAACTGGAAATATGGGAGAGTGCATACTGCCGGATGTCCGGGCGGTTCAATTCCTTCGCCGTGCGAAGCAAACCGTACATCGTCACGCCCAGCGGATAATCCCAGCGTCCGAAATTAGTTGCCCCTTCGGTCGTCCACTTATTGCTTAACATCGCATTCTCGTAAAAAGGCCGGACGCGCGTCTCCGGAGCATCCACCGCCCAGTAAATACAGCCGCCTAAGCCGTCAAACGGTTTCTTGAGCGTACGGATCTCTTGCGGCTTTAGCATCCTTTCCGCCGGAAGGGGGCCCAGGTACAACCACGTGCCAGGATTTCCATGAACCTTCACCGGTTCAGTGAAAGCCAGCGGCTTCCCACCGGCTTCCGCTGCCAGCTCGAAGCCCCAGCCTTCTTTTGCGTTTTCCGTTCGCACCACGATCTGCCGAACTCCCGGCTGAACCTCGGTTTGAACATGGAACGGTCCGCCGCCCGTAACCGTGGTGGCAAGACTATCATCCACCCAGATGTGCGTCGTTCCCCGAACGGTTCCGCTCAGCTCGATGCGATCGGCGGAGACCGGGATACGGACCGAGCTCCAGGCATAAGCCGCTGCAGGCTGAGCCGGATTGCCACAGATTCGTTCCAGATTCGGCAGTCCTTGTGATTGTTCCGGCCATTTTACTGCCGGAAACCATTCCAACCCAGTCGCCGCTTCAGATCCTTGCCAATCCGGATAAGCCTGGCCTTGGTCGCTTCCACCGAAGCAAGCCGTCTTCACCGGCTCGGAATACACCCAGCCAGCACTCCCCTGCCGGTCGGCAAACGGGGCTAAGACCTGCAGAATCCGTACCTTCGCTTCATCGGCCCCGAACCGGCAGCCGAAGCCGGAGGGAGTTTTTCGCGCCTCGATCAGCAGTGTGTTCCAGCCCGAGGTGAATACGAGCGGCACCTTAATTCGCGCCTTGGGGTCGAGTTCGTCAACAACCGTAGAATGGTATTCCAACTTCTCGTTTACGAACAGCCGCACCGGCCCCAACGGCTCCAAGACACCGTCGATCGCCCGCTCCCCGTCACTCCAGACCAGCCCGTACGCATAGACGTAATCACCATCCTCCGCATGCGGAAGCTTGGCGGGAAAGTCCATGTCATACAAGCCTTCTGCCGTCTGCAAAATTCCCGTTTTGGAGAAAGTGCGCAGCGCAAACGGGATCGGCGGATTCGCCCCGATATACCTTGCGGCGATCACTTCCAAAATCCGTTCGTCTTCGTCACCGAACCAATAATAGGAACTCTCCCGATCCTCGATATATTCGCCCAAGTTGATGTCTCCTTCCCTTCTATCCATAGCCATGTCTTTGTTTAGTGTGACAGCTTGAGTTCAAACGTCCGGTCATAAGGCGTCAACAGGTTGACGACGAGTGCCCGGCAATTGACGGGAACTCCGGTGTTATTAAGCCCCGCGGCCTTATGCTCCATCACGCCGCCATTTAGCTCAATCCAATCCTCACCGGATGATAAGCGGACCTTGCCTTGCTTCCAGAACAACATGCCGTTTTCCGCTTGTTCCACCGCCTCGCCGCCCGTCATCTCGCTTTCCTGGCCAAAGAGGAACGTAAGCTGCGTCAAAATCGGCTCCTCGCGAGCGCATTGAACGCGAAGGCTCCATCCCTCCGCGGTCTCCAAGACCTCGACTTCGACCCGATGCTGCTGCTCATGGGTAACTTCCCGCCGATGATGGGGCAGCAAATACCAGGGACTCACCGGCCCTCTAGCCGTTTCGGGCAAGAGCTCCTTCGCAACAGGGGCATAGTATCCCTTTCGTTCCGTTGCAGTTAAACGGTAGCCTGACTTTGCCCCTAGCCCTCGCTCTTGCTCATTCTCCTGCGCCTTACCTTGTCCCTGCACGTTCCTCTGCTCCTGTATCTCCTCAGCCGCCTGCTTCTTCAACAGTCCCTCCCCTTGCTTCTGCGACTGCTCCTGGCTTTTTCCCTGCTCTAGCTCCAGTTCCTCCATCTGCTCCAGTTTCACGTACCCTGGCGCAAACGCAGATGCAAGCTGCACCGCCAGCAGCCGCACGTTGCCGTGTCGCAAGGCAAAGAAGGAATTCGCTTCCGCCATCACGGTTGCACTCGTCTTCCCGTGACGATGCCGAGCGATCGGCGCGCCGAAATCGGGATGCAGCTTGCTGTGATAAATACGCCCGTGATGCCCGGCCGCCTCCATACCGCTTAAATAGTGTTCACGCGGAAAACTGCGGTTGAGAACGACCCGATAGTCTTCCGGCAAAGGGACAGGCGGGACCGCCGGCTGACGGAGCTCAGGATAACGAAGCAATCCCAGAAGCGCATGGTTCGGCAAGCCGCCCGGCTGCCTTAGCGAACGGCCGGCCAACTCGGCGATGGCCTCGAAGAGCGGGTCTTTGTCGCGGTACGCGAGCCATTTGGCGGCGAGGAAATACCCGCTTAAATCAAACGGACTGCCAAAATCCTGGCGTCCGGAATAATCCGTGACCACCTCTCCATCCGGGTGGATCAAGTACGCCATCATCCGCAGGTTGCGGCGGACCGGTTCGAGCAGCTCGGGAAGCTCCAATTGCTCGGCGGCAAAAATCAAGACGATGTCGCTGACCGCGTTATAGATCCCGTTGCTGCGCTCGGTCCACTCGCCGTCCTGCGTGCAGTCGATTCCTTCCGCGAGCCACGCTTCCGCCCGCTCCTTCAGCTCCGACCGTCCGGTCAGCTTGTACATGAACCCTAACGCCGAGCACAATACCCACCGATGATTTGGCGTATGGCATCCGCCCGTCAGGAGCACCGGAATCGTCCGCTCCAGGAAGAGGCGAATATCCTCTGCCGCTTTACGAACCGGGGCATATTCGGCCGCATGAGTACATAGCAGCTCATAGACCTGCGCAAGTCCGCTCACCACAAAAGCGGTGTCGGGCGGCGAATGCAGATTGGTCCAGGGCGGCGAAATCGAGCCGTCGGCATGCTGCGACCGCAGCATAAACTGCGCCGCCAGCTCCAAACGCTTTAGCAGCGTCTCCTCGTGATAAAACCGAGAATCCTCGTTCACCAGAGCGCATGCCCAGATGGCCATATCCTTTGGCGTTCCGCCGTGGCTCGGCCAGGCGATCCCGTTTGCCGGGTCGATCACCCCGCCATAAAATCGGCTGGCCGGATCAAGAACCTGCTGCTCCACCGCCGCTTGCGCAAACTCGTCGTTCATGGACACCAGCTTGTCGTAGATTTCGATTTCCAACCCACCTCCCCCTTCCGCGCTGCCACAGCATCGTAAGATCTAACCGTTCCCGTTACCCCTTCACCGCGCCAAGCATAACGCCGCTGACGAAATAACGCTGCAGCCACGGGTATACGAGCAGGATGGGGATCGTCGCGAACATCACGCTCGCGGACTTCAAGCCTTCCGAAACGAGCTTCGTCACCGCACCAGCGCCTTCCGCCGCCAGCAGATCGGAAATCATGTTGTTTTGGATCATCTGATACAGCTTTAATTGCAGCGGATACAACTCCGGGCTGTTAATGTACATCAACGTATCCTGAAATCCGTTCCAACGTCCAACTGCATAGAACAAGCTCAGCGTCGCAATCACCGGAAGCGACAGCGGCAGGATGATATGGATCAGGGTGCGAAAATGGCTGCTGCCATCGATCTCCGCCGATTCCTCCAAGCCTTCCGGAATGTTGTTAAAGAAAGTGATCAGGATGATCAAGTAAAATGGATTAATGAGTCCTGGAAGCACCAGCGCCCAGATCGAATCCAACAGGTTCAAGCTGCGAACCAAAATATATTCCGGGATGATCCCCCCGCTGAAGAACATCGTGATCACGACGACCGTCATAAAGAATCTACGGCCTCTCAGCTTCCGCTTGGACAACGGGTATCCGGCGGCAATCGTCATCAGCATGCAAAGCAGCGTATACAAAACCGTCAACAGCACCGTAAATCCCAAAGAGCGGATCATCGACGGATCGGTGAATACTTGTTTGTAGGAATCAAACGTCAGTTCAACCGGGAGCAAGCTGACCTTCCCGGACAGAATCGGCCCTGCTGAGCTTAAAGAAACGGCGAGAATATGAATAAATGGAGCAAGACACAGCAACGTGGCGACAGCAAGCACGACAAAATTGACAACATCGAACACACGATTAGCGGTTTGTTCTTTCACGTCCGTCCGCTCCTTTCATCAACGTGCATACCTCCTAAACCTCCCTATACTTCCTATATGATCCCTTCATCGGTAAGCTTCTTGGAAATATGGTTGGCCGACAGCACCATCACCAGCCCAACAACGGCCTGGAACAAGCCAACTACCGTGGCGATCGTGTACTGTCCAGACTGCAGCCCAACGCGATAAACGAACGTACTGAGTACATCGGAATACTCGCGAACGGCAAGATTGCCGATCACATATGGCCGATCAAAGCCAATCGTAATCAAATGGCCCAAGTTAATGATCAGCAGCATCACGATGGTGGATTTTAATCCGGGAAGTGTGATATGCCAGATTCGTTTCAATCTACCGGCTCCATCAATGCTGGCCGCTTCGAACAGCTCTTTGTTGATGCCCGTGAGCGCCGCCAAATAGATGATCGTCCCCCAGCCTGCACTTTGCCACATGCCGATAAGCAAATAAGTCACCAGCCAGATATTCTTCTCCGTAAGAAAAGGAACCGCCTCAAATCCCATCGAGGTGATCACATTGTTGATCAACCCGGACTGCGTCCCGAACACCTGCGCGGCAATCCCGCCAATGATCACCCAGGAGATAAAATGCGGGATGTAAAGAATCGTTTGCGACAGCTTTTTAAACCATTGAATCTGCATTTCGTAGAGCAGTATGGCCAGAATGAGCGGGGCCGGGAAAGAAACGAGCAAATCCAAGAAATTCAGCATCAGCGTATTGCGAAGCGTCAGATAGAAGTCCCGCATCCCAAACACTTCCCGGAACGCCTCAAACCCAATCCATTTGCTGCCCCCGATCCCTTGGAAGAAGTTAAAATCCTTAAATGCAATCTGAATCCCGTACATCGGGCCATATCGGAAAATCACAAAATAAGCGAGCGGCAGCGCAAGCAACGCGTATAACTGCCAATATCTGCGGATATAAACTTTCCAGCTCACAGCGGTCCCCTCCCTGATGCGTTAGGCTGCCTGCGGGGTGAGGCACACCCCATCCCCGCAATGACCCAACTTGATTTATTTGGATTGCATTTCTTTGTAGACAGCTGTGCGCTCATCAAGGATCGCTTGGCCTCCGCTGGCCATGTAGTCCTTCATCATCGTTTCGTATACGCTTTCAAATTGCTCCGGCTTTGCCATCGTCACCTTCACGAGCATTTCGTGGAACTTCTCCTGCAACGTGGTCCCGTATTTCGTCTGCGCTTCAATCGGTTTACTCATCACGACCGGCTTAATCAGATCCGTATTGGCGATCGCTTGAGCCTCCGCAACATCCTTCTGATATCTTGTCGGGAATTGCATCGCCCGAGCTTTCAGGTTTAATTCATCGCTGCCCAGCTGCTTGCCGTTGGAGATAATCGCCATATCGCCGCTGTTATACAAGCGGTTTAACGCTTCCTCGGTTTGATTCTCTATAGCAACCGGAACACCGTCGACCATGGTGTAGTTCTCGCCTTCGATGCCGTTTTGCATATGGAACAGGTGGTCATCCGAAGCCATCCACTCCAAATATTTGATCGCTTCCACGGCACGTTCGCTTGATTTCGGAATCATAATGTACATGCCGTTCGGGTTGTACATCGGTTTGGCATGCTTGCCTTCAGAGTTCGTGAAGACGTCTACCGACTTGAGAATGGCGCCGGGAACGTTTTTCTGGAGTGTGGCGTAGGAGCCGTTTTCATAGAATGGATTCACATCGTCCTCGCTGAAAAAACCAACTTTCCCCGAGGATACGTCCTCGCCTAGTTTTTTCTTGTCCGTATCCAGCGCGAAGTCCTTGCTGATTAAGCCTTCATTGTAGAGTTTATTCATAAATTGCAGGCCGTTCTTAAAGCCTGGCAGCAGCGTCGGATAATCATTGGAGCCAGCGTTTGGGTCAAGGTATAGGTTTGTTCTTCGGTTAATGGTTCGATAAAGGACCAGAGAAGGGGTTCATATTGAGCGTTGGCTACGGTCATGGCCATTGGGATGACTTGACCGCCCGTTTCTCCGGGATCCTTCTCCTTAAAGGCCTTCAGCACATTGTATAACTCCTCTGTGGTTTGAGGTACGGGCAGTCCCAGCTTATCAAGCCAATCCTGACGGATGAAGGAAGCATATTTGCCCAGCTGCGTACGTTTGGCAGGAACTGCATATTGCGTGCCTTCATACCGGCCGTATTGCAAGATTTCTTCGCCGAGGAAAGCCGTTAAATTAGGGGCATATTGTTCAAGAAGCGGAGCCAGATCGGTCAAGCCGCCCTGGGAGGCATAACGATTAAACGTGTTGGTGTCATACGTGAACACAATGTCCGGTACGTCGCTGCCGCTCGCCATCAGGACGTTCAGCTTCTCGACTTCTTCGGAACGGGGAATCGGTACAAATTCTACATCGATGTTATTCGGATCTCCGAAGCTCTCCTGTACGTATCTCGTCAAGTAGTTATCGGTAATCGTTGATCCGGCCGGCGAGTTACCCCGATCGAACACCTCAACCTTCAGCGTGACCCTCTTGCCGTTCGATTCGCCCGATTGCGAAGCACCGCTGGGATCATTGGATTTCGAATTCGACGAAGACGAACAGGCTGTAAACAACAAGGAAGTAATCAAAATAACCGTAGTGATAGCCAACCCTGATCTTTTTTTGTTCCTCATCTTTCTTCATCCCCTCTTCGAATAGATGTATCCTCTGATCGGAAGACGCAAGACGTGAATTCGCGGATTCGCACTTTTTCACTGCGGCTGCCGCCCCCGTCCAGATTGACCCAAGTATGCCATGGCTCGGATGGGGCAGCAATAAACTAGTTTCGGGCGGATAAACCGCCATCCAAATATCCAGATTACGGAAAAATAAAGCAAATTCCCGCAATAAACTTATTTCGCTATATCTCGGAATGCCGGGACTTCGCAGGTTTGAGCTTGAGCCTTCTGTAATCGCCTGGCGTCACGCCAACAACCCTTTTGAATACGCGTCCGAAGGTAATCGAGTTCGCATACCCTACGCGAGTGGAGATGTTTTGGATCGTCTCGTCGGTCTCGGCCAGCAGCTCCTGAGCCCGCTCCATGCGCAGCTGAACGATAAAGTCAACAAATTTCATGTTGAATTCTTCCTTAAACAAATAGCTCGCGTACTTCGCCGAAATATGAAAACGATCGCTGATATGTTTTAAGGAGAGATCCGGGTTTTCAAAGTTCTCCTCGATATAGGTTTTGAGCTCGCCCACCATCGC